>JAYTLW010000331.1:0-10675 GCA_043729025.1 Methylobacter sp. | reverse complement strand
GCAATTTGAAATTCGCTACGGTACCTGACAAGTGTTGCGTTTGTTCTTCCAGCGATTCTGCGGCAGCTGCGGCGTGTTCTACCAGGGCGGCATTTTGCTGGGTCACGTCGTCCATTTGAGTGATGGCCTGATTAACCTGCTCGATGCCGGACGTTTGCTCGACTGAGGCAGCGCTGATCTCGGACATGATGGCAGTAACACTACGGATGGAACTGACGATTTCTTCCATGGTTTTTCCGGCCTGGGTAACCAGCTTGGTGCCATCTTCAACCTTTTCTACCGAATTACCGATCAGGCCTTTGATCTCTCCTGCGGCGGCAGCGGCGCGTTGCGCCAGATTACGGACTTCCACCGCCACAACGGCAAAGCCCCTGCCTTGCTCACCGGCTCGAGCCGCTTCCACTGCGGCGTTGAGCGCAAGGATGTTGGTCTGAAAAGCGATGTCGTCGATGACCGAGATAATGTCGCTTATCTTGCGTGAAGAATCGTTAATGTCATCCATCGTCTTAACCACATGACCGACCACTTCGACGCCTTTACCGGCTATATCGGATGCGTCGACGGCAAGCTGGTTGGCATGCTTGGCGTTTTGGCTATTGGCCTGCACGGTAGAGGTCAGCTCCTCCATGCTGGCGGCGGTTTGTTCCAGGCTGGCGGCCTGCTCTTCGGTGCGGTGCGACAGGTCATTGTTGCCCGCTGCGATTTCCTTAGCCGCAGTACTGATGGTGTCGGTGGAGTTCTTGATGTCTCCTACCAGGCCTTTGAGGTTTGCTACAATACTATTCATGCCGGCAATCACTTCACCGAAAGTGCCGGGATAGTCTTTGTCGATGGATTGGGTCAGATCGCCTCTGGACAGTGCGCTAGCGATACGCGCTATGTCATTCAGGCTGCCAAGTGCATCGAGAGAGAGATTGATATTATCTTTCAATTTGGCGAGATCGCCGCGTCCTTCAGCGTTAATGCGTCGACTGATGTCGCCTTGAGCAACGCTGTCCATAACCTCACCTATATCGCCCAGCATGGTTTGCATCGATTTCATTGCATTATCAACAGCAAGTTTGAATTCGCCTTCGACCTTGGCATCAACCCGTTTGGTAAAATCGCCTTCATACAGGGCTTTCATCACATCGGTAAGGGCGATCATGGTGAATTCAAGTTTGTTTACGCTGGCGTTAACGTTTTCTTTCAAACAATTCAAGTCGCCACTTGCTTCGACGTTCACCCGCGCGGTGAAATCACCCTTGGCTACCGCTCCCATAACTGTATTGGTGTCAGACAGCGCACTTTGCAAAGAGTCCATCATACCGTTGAAAGAGGATGCGAGTTGCCCTAATTCATCCTTACTTTGAATATCCGCGCGAATGCCAAAATTTCCGGTATGGTTGATTTCCTGGGTAATCCTCGCCATGGCTGCCAGAGGATACGCGATACGACGAAAGATGTACCAAGCCAGTAAGCTAAAAACAACCAGCGACACAGCCAGAATGAGCAGGGTATTTATGCGGCTATTGGATACACGGTCATTCGCAGCTTCCTGTGCAGTATCGGCATCTTTCTGAATCAAGTCGGCGAGCTTTTCCATCTCAACTTCCAAGGTCTCGAATTCATGTCCGAAAGCTACCATTGCATTGGTTTCAACATGATCGTTCTGAATTGCAGCCAAGACAACCGCTTGAGCTTGTTGGGTATAGGAATTCACTACGGGGATAATCGTCTCAGTTTGGCTGCTGACAGACTTGCTCAACTTGGCCTGGGCATTGTCGGCAATGTTCTTGTTAAAGCGATCGATGTGGTCGCCCAGTTCATCCTGGATTTCCTTCATCTTTTCCACCTGCCCATCCCTGCTAGCCAATACAATGCCTAGAACATCGCTGCGTATGGCATCGTGCATCATGTCTGCATCCATCTGCCTGCGCACGGCCTGTCCGGTATCGGCAACGAAGATTATCCCCTCGTTGAGTTGCTGAACATTACGCAACCCTACAAAGGAAAGCAGCAACATAGACAGCAGAGCCAATACAGTCATCGCCATCAATATCTGGCTTATTGTGAGTTGGAGTTTTTTCATTCGGTAATTCCTTATATAAAGATTAATCTCTGCTTAATGGTGTTAGGGGGTTTATCGCCAATTTCCGCAGCCGTCAGTACAGCCTATAGGAAAGCCCCATCACTCCACTAATTGCTTAACCGTCAGCTCCAGCTGTTCAAGCAAGTGGCGCTGATGCGGCGCAAGAGTCTGGTCGCTTTTTAATTGCTCAAGCTGATGGATGCTGCTTTTGACACATTCTTGCCGCCACAGTTTACGAATGCGCAGCTGGTTGACCATATCCGCAAAAGCCAGACCCAGCGCCTGCAGCTGATCTTTTTCACGCAACGCAACCGGAGCCTCCAGATTACCTTCGCCGACTTGCTCGCAAAGCTTTTCAAAGCGGTACATAGGGCCTACGATTTTATGGGTGGCGAACAAGACCACAAACATGGCGATGGTGCCGGCGATAATGATGGACACGGCATTGCCGATAAAAATGGATAAGCCCAGCCGATCCCAGGCATTGGCGATACTGGCGTGGGCCGTTTGCGATTGCGCGGCTAAATCGCTCCCGGTTATCCAGAATATCAACAATGCGGAACACAAGCCTGACAACAAAATCAGCAGTAAGACCCCGGCAATAAAGCATGTTTGAAAGGCTTTGTTGATGAAAACGTGACGACGTTTGAAAGGCACACTGGACATTATTTGGATCCTTGATTTGAATTATGACAAATTAAGCAAAGCTCGCCATCAACGTTATTGCGGCGTAGCAAGAAACTCTTGTGCAAGCGCTCGGCATTAAGCAGCCGATCCATAAAGCTGAAGCTGGCTTGCGGCCGGTCGCTGGTCAGATTGCCGTGCGTGTAATGGCAGGTTAAACAGGACAGCGCGTCCTTTTTATTTAAGGGCATATCGGCCGGTATCTCAAAATCCAGCTTTAAGCCTACTTTATGCCCATCCTCGGCGTCATGACAACCTGTACACATCTCTACGCCGTCTTTATTGAAGGCGGCCAGTTCGACTTGCTTGTTTTTGGTATTCAGCAGTTCGGCTTTGTCATGATGAACCTCGGCGGCATGGCAACCGGCACAGTCCTCGGATTTGCCGGTTGCAGAAAGAGTATGCGGATTGTCGGCTGCCTGCGCTGCAAACGAGCACAGCAGCAATAATCCCCCGGCGACTTTGACGCTAAGAGAAAAGCTCCCTCTCCTGCTGGAGAGGGTTGGGGTGAGGAGAATAAGAATAAGGCAAAAAGCTTTATTTGATCCCCTCATCCTAACCTTCTCCCTGAGGGAGAAGGGATTGCCCATCCTTAACTTAATGGCAGTGACACAGTGAGTGGGAACGAGGAATAACATTTCAACAATATTCATCTTCATATTAAAAAGCCACCACCATTTGCGCTATGCCTAAATTTTTATCAAAGTAACGCTCATCGGTTGAGGTTCCCAACGAATCGGTATATTCAAATTTAATTTTCATGTAATCATTAAATTTGTAATTTAAGCCGAAAGTTAAAGCGGATACATTATTGATGGCGACCAATGTGCCGTCAAAGTCATCGCCCTGTCTGTTGTGCGGCTGCCATCTGCCGTAGCGGGCAAAAGCAGTGACAGGATATGTGATAAAGCTTTCCAGATCAGCCAGTAAAGTGGCGTGATAGCCGAGTTCGCTGGGTTTGCCGAGTTCGGTAAACGTATCGTCACCATTGTCGTGTGCGAAATTGTTCTGCGCATTAAGCCACATCAGTTCGCTTTGCAGTTTTAAAAAACTGTAGCTTAAACTGAGGTCGGCGCCATACACGGAGCGCCTAAGATTCCTGTTTTTATCCAGGTCGCTCAAATGCGAAACGCCAAACTCGAGGCCTTCGCCGGTATTTTTATGGGTGCGATAGGTGTTTTGCCCTAGCGCCACGCCTAAACGCCCGCCCAGAGAGGTGCCGTCGTTGGCGTACATGGCGTCGGTCCAAAACGCTGAATAATTGAACATCTGCCAGGAACCGTAAGAACGTATGCCGTCGCCGTTAAAACCGCCAAATTGCATCCGTGACGTGGTGATGGGCGCCGTGATCGTCACGCGATCGGTATTGGCGAAATTTTGATAATCGCTTGAGAAAGGCAAGTCAAAACGCCCGGCCTGTATATGAAAGCCCTGATTATTAAAAATCCGGCCTCTGGGCGGAATGGAGTGATCAAACTGGTGATAATCAATCAAAGCAACAGCGATTCCGGCGCCACCTGCACCAATGCCGCCGGGGCCGCTACCCCCGCAGGTAATGGCGGCGGGGGCTGAAAATTCTGCACCCGAGGAATTACCACACAAGACCAAGGCCGAGCTGGCAGCAAAGTTGTCGCCATATTCATACTCCAGATCAAGTTCAACAGAACCCACGCTAAATGTCTGGTCGGTAGAGTTATCGGTTTTTGCATTCACATCAAAAAAGCCGCTGATATCCAGGCCTTTTGCTTTTGCCGCTTCTTTCAGTTCCTCCACTTGCTCAGTCAAATCACCGAGTTTGCTGGCAATTGCGTGCTCAGGTTTGGCAGGCGTCTTTTCCGAAGGCTTGGCGTCAGCCGCTATATTGGGTTGCTGGGGAGGGTTAGTTACTGTCTTTGGCGCGTGTTCCAATTGCTGGAGCCGGGCTTCAAGTTCGGTGATTTTTTGGTCTTTTGCCTTTAACAAGGCCTCGACGATCTGCCGGATATGCTCATCGGAAGCAGCTGTAGCGTTGACTTCGGCCTAAGCCAGAGGTGTTTGTAGTGTTAAAAAAACAAGAAAAATACAGAATTCTTCGTCAAAAGAGTGATAGGTGGGTAAGTCATAACCAATTTCTTATTATTTTGTGTAAACTTAAAAGTAGTTCACATTTTTTGATATTACAAGTGAAACTCATACCGCTAAATGCATAACGGTAGGTTTAGGAGGCAGTCGGATTAATAGGGCGAATTAACCCGTTCAATCACGTTTAAGATTTAAAAAAGTAGTGGGTTGATGATGCCGTCTATTTCCGGTCGGCGCTGAAATCGGGGCGTCAGTTTAGGCGTTAGCGTCATATTGAGAACTTACCAAAAAACAATATGTTATAGCTTAGTCATATAAAACGGTTATTCTGTCCTAGCTGAAGTTTCCCAGTTTATAAAATCTTTAACCATCCCGCATAAGTGGAATGGGTATTTAACGCAGGGTTTGCTTCGTTTATGGCAAATCCCACTATAATTCGTTTTCCTTTATACGCTACGGACTTAAAAGCTGGGAAATTTAAGTTTGATTAAACTTTAGAGTTAGAAATACACTTGCCTATACTCTAACAAGCCTCATTAATGGTTCAAAAGAATATAATGCCGGTTGCGGCTTATTTATCCGGGGCATACACAATGGCGGAAATCGGTCAGCATTTTAAAGTTCATTATATGACTGTCAGTCGGGCAGTAAAGAAACGTGAAGATAAATAATGTTGGATTGTTAGAACTGACCCCCGTCTTTGCGCTCACCGAATGATGTGCACAAGATTGACTTCGCCGTTGATGAAACAGAGCAGGAGGTCGCATGAATACTAGGATTGCACTTCGAAGTTGAATCCGTTATGGATGTTGCAGAAGACTACCGAAGCAAAAATATGGAGTACATCCCCGTGTTCATAATAAAAAAATAAAAACTTGCCGCAAATAATAGAATAGAGACAATCAGCTGCACTATTGGAGAGTCTGAAAGCCTACCGATGGTCTTATCAAACAGCCCATTCATGATCGTAGACACCGACCACTGGGAAATATTCCGATGTGTACCTCTCGACTGGTTTTGGTCAACAGGCGCGGGCTCTGTTTTTTTTGGGTTGGACGCAGCCGGTCTGGGGTTGTTTTCAAAGGATGAAGCTTCCAACTTAGCATTCTTTGCGGTTTTCTTATCTCGATTCGTCAGCCATAAAAAAACTTCGGTTCCTAGTCCTATATCATCGGCCGCCTGTCTCACACTAGCTAGATCAACGATGGTTTTGTTGGATTCATAGCTAACACGGAGCGCCCGATCGCAAAACGTATTTACCAATCGAGGAGTGCCTCGAGTGGCACTTATGAGAGCCTCCACGGCATCGTCAGTAAAAATTCTTGACTGACTTCCCGCGACTTTCAACCGATGCATAATATATTCATGCGTTTGCAAAGGAGTCATTTTGCCAAGGGTCTCCAACCAGGCGATGCGCTGTTTAAACGGCTCCAGTTCAGGCCGGGACAGTTTAACGAGGAATTCCTCCTGCCCGAGCAAGAGTATTTGGATAAGCTTAATACTGCCCTGTTCAAGATTATTCAAAAGCCGGACGCACTCCAGTACGTCGTCGGATATTTTGTGCGCCTCATCGATAATCAACAGACAGCTAGTGCCCTCGTTGTGTAGTTTTAACAAATACTCCCTCATATCCCTTAAAACAAAAATTCTTCTGGACGATTCAGGGCTGATATGTAATTCCTGTGTGAGGAAAAGCAACAGATCTTCACTGGTATCCGGCGGCTCACCCAGCCAGATTATTCTAGTTTTCTCGGGAACAGACACCATCAGTTTCTGACTCAGAGTGGTTTTTCCTGTGCCTATTGCTCCCGCCATCACCATCAAGCCTCTTCCCGCCCACAAACTATCGATCATGCGACTGAGCACACGACTATAATCGCCTTGGTCGAAAAAATATGCCGGATCAGGAATGTTTTCAAACGGCAGGCTTTCAAAAGAAAAATGATTTGTATACATACTATCTTAGTTCCAGTTTATCAAAAGCCGGACACCTTCCAGCGCCGTGTCAGAAATTTTATGCACTTCATCCATAATTACCAGGCAGCAGTTGCTCTCGTCGTGGAGTTTTAGAAAATATCCCTTAAAACAAAATCCCTGGGGGATCATGGCTGATTTGCATTTCCTGTGTAAAAAAAGCGACGCCTCGTCACCGGTATCAGGCGGCTGATCCAACCTGATAATCCTGATTTTCTCGGGAACAGACACCATGAGTTTTTGAGTAAAAGCGGTTTTCCTTGTACCGATTGCCCCCGCCATCATCACTAAGTTTTTTCTCTCCCGTAAATTATCCATCACTCGACTGGGTACACGTTTATAAAAACAGCCTCGATCGAAAAAGTCCACCCAATCATAAATGCTATCAAAAAGCAGGCTTACTAACGACAAATGATTTGGAAACAATATTGCTATTGAGTGGGTGAAAGTTTTATCTCCACCCGGCGATTCTTCGCCCGCCCTTCCTTAGTGAGGTTGGAAGCAAGAGGAACAGCGTCACCAAGACCGTTAACAATGATTCTGTCGCTGGCGACCCCTTTTTGCTTGAGCACAAGAGCAACTGCATTTGCGCGCCGCACTGAGACGATTTTATTCGATTTTGAGGCCTGCAAGGGGCTAACGCCATCCGGTATCCATTTGTCGGCATGTCCCTCAACGACGACGTTATCCGATGATCGTGCTTTGATAAGCGGGATAATTTTATCGATCGTTTCTTGCACGTTTGCTTTGGGTGTCACTTCCCCCGGAGAAAACGAGCCTTCGCCAAGAACGAGCAGACTCATCGGCTCGTGCTGAGGAGAGCTTTTTTCCTCAGCAGCACTTGGATTGACAAGCCTTGTTGATTTTTCATCGATCTGAGGGATAGTTGGTTCAGGAGGAGTTTGCAGCGATTGCGATTGCGTAGCGCTCGATCCATCCTGGTTTTGATCAATTGCAGTTTTGTTTGGCACATCCCGCGCTGAAAGGTCGGAAGCGCCTAACGGTGGGGTGGATTCGGTTAATCCGTTCGATTGGCTTTGCTTAACCTCGCTCTGAGGCTGCGTTATTGATTGTTGCAATCCATCATCTATAGCAGGACTTTGCGTGTGTTCCAGTTCCAATCCATCGGCCGTTTTCTTGAGAACGCTAGGCGACTGAGACACCACTATGCCGTCCTTTCCTGCCTGTGAAAGCGATTCTCTCAGCAGAGGTATTAATAAAGCCAAAATAAAAAGCAGGACTGCTGCCCCAAACACTATAGATGAAATTTCGGTTATGACACTGCGCATTACGAATACTCCAGATGTGGCTAGGCTAATTAAACGTGCTTCCTAAATAGGCGGAAATCGTCAATGCAGTCGTCCCCTCGCGAGCCTTGAACGCTGCATAAAATCGGCTTAGGGCGAAGGTTGCTCCTTAAGCAAAACTTGCCGCTTGCCGGAATAAGTTGAGCCAAAGCAAATGTCAATATGCCAAGAATCGCCTTCAAAACCTTTCAGGCAGCAAACTTGAACCGCCGGAACCTAACGTTTCATACTAACTTACATTTCTTATCAATGTCAAAGGCATGATGGTTAGAGGGTGTGATTATAAATGCGGTTTACATTCAAGCAGCTTGACGCTTTTTATTCCAGTATTTCCAAACGGGGTGCAGATTGTAACCCTGCCCTAAACGTTTGATTTTGACGCAATCTTTGAATAAGGGGAAAACTATGCGGATCTGGGGGCAGTGATCGAGGATTAAATGTTCCTTCGTGGCCACGGGACGCCAGTTGTGCCTAGCAGTATAAAGGCCTTACACCCTCACTCATTACGAATGAGTTGCTCTACCAGCTGAGCTACATCGGCCCTAATGTTTATTTTTGAATCTTGACCGGCAGTCGTTGCCGAAGTTTTGAAGGCGGAGACAATCTGCAATGGCTTTCTAAAGTGTACCCATATTGAGTATCCGAAATCACTATTTTCAAATTTCACTTAAACCCATGCTTTGTAATTCTTTGTTTCAATTGGTCGGGACGATAGGATTTGAACCTACTACCCCTTGTCCCCCAGAAAGGTAAATTACTATTTTTTACCATTCAGCGAGATTTAATAAAGAAGTAATTAACCTTTATTTTCATTTATTTACTTGATTTTAGTGTCCAGAGACGTACAATAAGGTTTATTGGAATCCGGCAAATTTGTTGTACCGGTTGTTGTACCGAAAAACAGGACAGGTGAATCAAATGGCAATCAATAAAATTACAGATATGGCTTTTCGGAATCTTAAAGCAAGCGACAAGGTTCAAATGATTTCAGATGGAGAAGGGTTGGTTGTCCGTGTTCGTCCATTGTCAGAGGGAGGAACTATATCTTTTATGCTCTCTTATCGGATTGAGGGCAAGCAGCGGCGAATTACCTTAAGAGCGCAAGGTTTAAAAGAAGCACGAGAGGAACGCCATGATTACAGGAAGCTGGTCAAGCAAGGCAAAGACCCCAGTCTTGAAAGAACACTCAAGTTAGCTCGAGATAGACAACAACAAATTGATGAGCAAGAAGCCCTAGCCAAGATCAATGCACGGGTGACGGTCAATGACTTGTTTAAGCGCTGGCATGACATCGACCTGATTGACCGCAAAGACCGCGCCGAAATACTTCGAATGTTCAACAAGGATGTGTTGCCCGACTTGGGTGATTTGTTTGTTGAGGATGTAAGGAAAGGGCATATAGGCTTAGTTATTGATAAATTAAAAATGCGGGGCGTAAATCACTTAGCAAGGAATCTTCTAAAACTAATGCGCCAAATGTTCAGGTTTGCCGTTAGTCGTGATGTTATCGAGTTTGACCCAACGGCAAGTCTTAGTGTGGCAAAGATGACCACCGCGCCTACAGAGCGCGACAGAACCCTAAGCGATATTGAAATAAGGGCATTGGCGCGTCAATTACCCGATGCGCATTTATTAATGTCTACCGAGTGCGCCGTCTGGATTGCGCTGTCAACGATGTGTCGGATCGGTGAGTTATCAAAGGCGAAAATTTCAGACCTTGACCTTGAGTTAAAGACTTGGGTTATACCGGAAGCGAATAGCAAAAACGGCAAGGCGCACACAGTTTATTTATCCGACTTCGCGCTGAAGCATTTCACAGCCTTGAAGAATGTGGCTCAAAATGACACATGGATGTTCCCTAATCGGGATGGTTCATCTCATGTTTGCGAGAAATCCATCACCAAGCAGATCGGCGGCAGGCAGACAGAGAATATATTAAGCAATCGCTCCCAACACAATCAAGCCTTGGTTCTGACTGGCGGCAAATGGACACCCCACGACCTGCGGCGTAGCGGGGCGACGTTGATGGGCGATTTGGGTATAGCACCGGATGTTATTGAAAAATGTCTGAACCATACTGAGGAAAACAAAGTTAAGCGGACTTACCAGCGGCAGAAAATGGAATTGGAACAGGCGCAAGCGTGGCGTGTGTTAGGTGATAGGCTTAATCTGTTAGTGAATACAGATGCTTCAAATGTTGTTGTGCTGCACAAGCGGAATTAAGCGGCGACGGGAGCTTAAATTATCTGATTATATCTTCACCTTTCCGTTGACATCGGTGTAAAGCAAAATATCATTGAATTCAAGCGTCACGATGATTTTCCTTGTTCAAATTAAAGCCATCTGTCCCTTAGAAGTTGTTAATTGTTCTTGAATAATACAGTTATTAAGGCTATATTTACACCGCTCACCTACCATTGAGTAGAAAGAGGTGGCCGTATCGTCCGGTCTATAATAGACGACCAACCTCAACACCAGCCTTAAAACCACTCACAACCTTCAATCTCCCGGTTTTCTTTGTTTTTATAGCGACAAAAACGCCGTTCATAATCCCTGCGTTTGCCCCCGTCATCTAAAT
>JAYTLW010000330.1:0-9854 GCA_043729025.1 Methylobacter sp. | reverse complement strand
GGCGGTGGGTACTTTCGGCGGCACCGTCGCCTTCGTGGATTCCACCGACGACGGCAAAGGCAAGTTCCGTGTACTCATCGTCCCGGATCAAGCCGACCGGCCCTGGCCGTCGGAGCGCTTCCTGCGTCAGGGGGTGCGCGTTAATGGTTGGGTCATGCTGAACCGGGTCACGATGGCTTATGAACTGTGGCGTCAGTTGAACGCTTTCCCGCCGCAATTGACGGAAGAAAAACCGTCAACTGACCCGATCCGCCAAAAATTGAAATAACCCATGATGAAACAATTTCCGCCTTACCGCCTAGGCCGGGTCACATGGCTTTTAGCATCATTGCTAACGGGTTGCAGCTATTACTTTGACACTGCACCCGATCGACAGCTTGCCCGTCGGGTCGAGGAACGCATGCAAAGCGAGGAAGGCCTGCCGGTGGAGCAGCTCTCGAAACCCCCGCAATTAAGCGTTGAGCAGGCTCTGCCCAAGTTCAGGGAAGGCCGACTTCAGACCGGGCGCCCTTCGACCTCACTCAGGACAGGCACTTTGCCGCCTGCAAAGCCTGCTCTGAGCGTAGCCGAAGAACCGGATAGTCCGCCGCAGCCAAAAGCGCAGCCCGAAGCCGGCAAACAGCTATCCATCGCCGAAGCCCGTGCCCTGGCGCTGGAGAATAATCTCGATTTGAAGATCGCCCTGATTGACCCGAAAATCGCGGCCACTGCGGTCAGCCAGGAACAAGCCAAGTTTGACGACCTGATCTTCGCCCGTGCAAAATATTCCTCCAAACAGTTGCCGCCCGATATCACCGAGATAGACAAATTTGTTGCGGCGGATCCCAACTCGCCTCTTGCCGGACAAGAGGCTCTGCGCGTTGATTCTGAGCAGAAAAAAGAGTTTTTGGAATTCGATACGGGTGTCTCCATTCCGCTACGCACCGGCGGGAAGATTACGCTGATCGCCCCGCTCGATGAAAAGTCCGTAAGAAAAAAAGGTCTCCAGGCGGAACAGTATGGCGCCGCGCTACGCTTTTCCATCAGCCAGCCCCTGCTGCGCGATGGGGGGATCGACACCAACGTCGTCGGCATCCGCATCGCCCGTTACGAGCAACAGGCCGTGGATGTGAGAACCCGGTTGCAGACGATTCGTGTGCTGGCCACCGTCGAACGCAGCTATTGGGGGCTTTATATCGTCTGGGGCGCGCTGGATGTACGCCGTCAGCAATACGAGAACGCGGCGGACAATCTGGCGATGGTGAAAAAGCGCGTGGCGGAAGGACTGACCGCAGCTGTGGAGATCAACCGTGCCGAGATTGGCGTGGCCGAGCGGCTGGAAGCGCTGATTATTGCGGAAACTACGCTTAAGATCAGACAGCGTCAGCTCAAGTTATTGCTGAACGATCCCGGCCTGGATTTGGACTCCCCCACGGTCTTGATCCCGGAGACGACGCCAACCCTGGTCGAATTCAAGTTCGACCGCAAACAACTGGTGCAACATGCGCTGGAGGGACGGCTGGATCTGCTGGAGCTGGAACTGAAGCTTGCCGCCGACCTGACCAAGATCGATTATTTAAGCAACCAAACCCTGCCGATGTTCATGCTCGACTATAGCTATGCGTCGCCGGGACGGGATCCATCATCCTATGGCGGCGCTTTTGACCAGACGATCAGTGGCAACTACGCCGACTGGTCGGTGGGTATGCGCATGGAAATGCCGCTCACCAACGAATTGCGTAAAGCGCAGTTGGATCGGGCGGTACAGGATCGCATGCAACGTCTCACCACCCAGCAGCTGCGGGAACTCAGCGTGCGCCGTGAAATTTATGACGCGCTGGATCAGCTGGATCAGAACTGGCAACGCATTCTCGCCGCGCGGCAGAATGTCTTGCTCGCCGGACTAAACTACGACGCCGAACTGAAACAATTTCGCGAGGGGCTCAGGACCATGACCGAGGTGCTGGAAACCCTCACCCGCCTCGGTGAGGCGCAACTGCGCGAAGTGCGCGCCATCGGCGACTATCAGGTGTCCATGATCGACCTCGCTTTCGCCACCGGCACCTTGCTCGGCCATAGTCGTGTGGATTTGGGCACAGTATTGGGCGAAAGAGTAGCAAAGCCTACTTTAATGCGACCGTAGGGGCGACCGGCCGGTCGCCCCTACATGACTACCGGAGTTCAAAGCTTGCTTTGAACCCTATGAATTTAAACAGCGCGTTTTGTGATGTGCAGAAGCGAGCATTGGCTAGGGTGAGTAGTTACCTATATTCTTCATGATGAGCGATATGATTAACCGAATTCTTCTCCTTTGCACACTGGGTGTAACAGTCCTTTGCAGCGGGTGTGCGGCTTCGATCAACGGGGCGTGCCCCGTAGACGCAAGGGAGCCGGCGCTTACAATCTATCTGGTAAGTCATGGCTGGCACGTCGGTATCGTTGTTAAAAGGGTTGATATACCTGATGATGTCCGGCTGGTTCATCAGGACTTTTCCAATGCCGAATATTTTGAAATCGGCTGGGGCGACAGGGATTTCTATCAAACGCCGAGGCCTCACTTGGGCATTGCCCTTAAGGCAATCTTTTTACCTACGCCGAGCGTCTTGCACATTGTTGCTTTCAATGATTCCGTAGCAGCCTATTTCCCTCATAGCGAGATCATTAGGGTCCGGCTGTCAGATGCCGGATTTCAACGCTTGATCCGTTATATTGCGGCAAGTTATGACAGGGATCCGGTCGGCAACTTGATACCTTCAGGTGCTGGCCTCTATGGCGTCAGTCAGTTTTACCGGTCTCAAGAAACCTACCACTTGTTCAGAACCTGCAATGTCTGGACAGCAAGAGTGTTATATACTGCCGGTTGTCCGGTCAGGCCATTCCTTGCAATCACCGGGGATAACCTGATGATGCAGGCCCGGTCATTTGGAACGATGTTACGGGACAAGTCATCCGAGTGATTTTACCCTGAAAATGCCGGGAAAGAGCCACACAGAGCGTACTATTCAGCTTTGACAGATATTGCAATTGGGTGGTGAGGTGATATTTTGCAGGACACAATGGAGACACACGGCGATGCCACTGATTAAAGATTTATTTAAAAATGATTTGCTCATAGACATGGCTGCTTTACTGGCAATCGCCCTGCTAGTCGCTATTTCAGGCGCATTGATTTGGTTAACCGCAAGGCGTTATTTTTATAAACATCGCCCGCCGCGCCTGTTTCCGACAGGCTTGCGGCATACACGCCATCCCCGGCGATATAATGGCGGCTCTGCGCAGGTAAATATGGCATCCTCTCCAGACGTAGTGACCAGACCTGCCTGGCATACACTGTCAGCCGAAGAAGCGCTCCAAGAACAGGTTTCGGAGCTAGCCACCGGCTTAAGCCAAACCGATGCCGCAGATCGTTTGCATCGTTATGGTCCTAACCGGCTTGCTGAGAAGCCATCGCGATCCGCCTGGCATTTGCTGCTATCCCAGTTCAAAAGCTTCCTTATCCTGGTACTGATTGCAGCGGGCATCCTGGCTGCTGCTATCGGTGATTTAAAAGATGGCGTAGTGATCCTCATTGTTGTCATCATTAACGCTTTTTTGGGGTTTTATCAGGAATTTCAGGCCGAAAAATCGCTGGCTGCGCTAAAAAAGATGCTTGCGTTGCGGGCCCAGGTACGCCGAGACGGTAGTAATGTTGAACTGCCTGCCGACCAGCTCGTGCCAGGGGATATTGTCATCCTCGAAGCCGGCAGCAAAATACCCGCAGATGGCCGCATTATCACTGCACACACACTGGAAGTCGATGAATCTTCCCTGACCGGTGAGTCGGTGCCCGTAGCCAAGCAGAAACAGGCGCTTACGATGGAATCACTGGCTCTCGCCGAACGCAGCAACATGCTTTATATGAACAATGCCGTCACCCGTGGCCGTGCGGAAATGGTCGTAATCGCCACTGGCATGGAAACCGAAATCGGCAGATTGGCTGGTCTTTTGGCGCAAACAGAAGACGGTGCCACGCCACTGCAAATACAGCTCGACAGTCTGGGTAAACGCATGGCGCTGATTGCGCTGGCGGTCATTGTCGTTTTGTTTGTCAGCGCCCTGTGGCGGGGTGAGCCACTGATTCAGACAGCTTTTACCGCTATCGCGCTGGCCGTGGCGGCCATCCCCGAAGGCTTGCCGGCGGTGGTCACCGTAACCCTTGCTTTGGGAATGCATCGCATGGCCCGTCAACGCGCCATCGTCAAACGTCTGGCCGCCGTGGAAACCTTGGGCTGCACCACGGTTATTTGCACCGACAAGACCGGCACCTTGACGGTCAATCAAATGACGGCTCGATCAATCTTTTATAAAGGCCAAAGCTATAGCGTTAGCGGCGAAGGTTATGACATTGCCGGTGAAATTTCGCCAAACAGCTCGCCAAAGGATCTGTTGGATTTATTGTTGCCGCTGACTCTGTGCAATGACAGCCATTTGCAAGGCAATCAGGTCGTTGGCGACCCGATGGAAGGCGCATTACTGGTGTTGGCCGCCAAAGGCGGTATCGACAAGGAACAAGCAATTCATCAACTGCCGCGCATTGCCGAAATACCTTTTGATGCCGAGCATAAATTCATGGCGACATTCCATCGTCATGGCGATGAGATCAAGGTGTTCATTAAAGGCGCACCGGAAGTATTGCTTAATATGTGTCAATCGATTGTCGATAACAATGGAAGCCCTGTCTCCATTCAGCAAGACGCGCTTTTGACACAAAACGAAATCATGGCCAGCACGGGTTTGCGGGTACTGGGAGTAGCCGTGCGAACGCTGCCCGCCGAAACCATTCAGCTTGATGGCGATCTGTTTCAATACATCGAGGAACTTACCTTTGTCGCGCTGGTGGGTCTGATGGATCCGCCCAGAGCTGAAGCCCGCGAGGCCATCAAGCTCTGCCGGCAGGCCGGTATGGCGGTCAAGATGATCACGGGCGACCAGAAGGTGACTGCTAAGGCGATTGCCCAGGAACTTGGTTTGCTGGGTGAAGTCATTGAAGGTAAGGAATTGGCCGGTCTGGATGATCGCGCTCTGGCCGCGCGCATTAACGCCATCGCCGTCTTCGCCCGCACTGCGCCTGAACAGAAAGTCAGGATTGTAAAAGCCTTGAAAGCTGACGGTCACATTGTTGCGATGACCGGTGACGGCGTCAACGATGCTCCTGCCCTGAAGAGCGCCGATATTGGCATCGCCATGGGCATCACCGGCACCGATGTCGCTCAGGAAGCGGCAACGATGGTACTGACGGATGATAATTTCGCCACGATTGTCAAGGCGGTCAAAGAAGGGCGGGGCATTTACGAAAACATGGTCAAATTTATCCGTTTTCAGCTTTCCACCAATATCGGCGCTATCCTGACGGTGGCCAGCGCACCGTTGCTAGGAATGCCTGTGCCTTTTACTGCGGTACAACTGCTGTGGATCAATATCATCATGGACGGCCCGCCAGCTATGGCGCTGGGTGTTGATCCAGTCAGCCCAGGCAGTATGGCTGAAGCGCCGCGTAACCCTGAAGCACGGATACTCTCATTACGGCGCTTCGGTAATCTTTTCAGCTATGGCCTGACCATGGCTGTCGGCACCTTGGGCGTTTTATATTATGGCTTACAAACCGGCGAGACCGGCCATGCCACAACGCTGGCCTTCACCACGTTTGTGCTGTTTCAGGTGTTCAACGTTTTTAATGCCCGAGCTGAAAAAACCACCACCTTCAACCGGCATTTCTTTGCCAACAGAATGCTCTGGATAGCCATTGCCTCGGTGCTACTGCTACAGATACTGGTTATTCACTGGTCGCCTGCGCAAGCCATATTCCATACCACGGCATTGACGCAGACTGATTGGCTGATTGCGGCCGGCGTTGCCGCGTTCGTACTCATCCTTGAGGAATTGCGCAAATTTTTTTGGCTGATATTATGTTGGCGTTTTAAAAAATAGTCGACCCAATGCTAAATCCGATTTTCCAAGCACACCTTATCAAAAACCAGGAGACTAAAATGAAACAAATCAGTAAAACATTTTTAAAAGGTTTAATAGCCGTTGTACCCATCACGATCACTCTTTATTTGCTGTATTGGCTGGCGGTGACTGCAGAATTGGTGCTGGGTAATATATTCAAAGTTTTTCTGCCTAACAATTGGTATATAAAAGGCTTGGGGTTTGTTTCCGGTCTCGCAGTGGTGTTTTTTGTCGGCGGATTTCTGGAATCCGAAACCATACACAGACTTTTCCGGAAAGCTGAGCAGTATGTCATCCAGATTCCCGTTGTAAAATCCATTTATACAGCCATCCGTGACCTGATTTCGATATTCGCCAGTGAACCCGGGAAAGAGCTTAGGCAGGTCGTCCTGGTTGATGTGCCGGCAAACGGCGGCAAACAGATCGGCTTTATTACCCGTTCCGATTTCTCGGGATTTTCCGATCCGCTTAATGCGGATGGCCAGGTGGCTGTTTATCTGCCATTCAGCTATCAGATCGGTGGTTTCACCGTCATTATGCGGCGTACCTCTGTAGTACCGTTGGATATGTCTGTGGAGGATGCTTTGCGCTTTGTGACAACAGCTGGAGTCGTCGGTCATACAAAGTAAGAAGATAAAATCATGATAGTGTCGCTATTTTCGCGATAGCTGCTTAGGGGCGTAGGGCGCATTAGCGTTAGCGTTAGCGTAATGCGCCGATCGGGACACTCATTCGGCGGAATACGTTGCGCTATTCCGCCCTATGCGGGATCAATGTTTTAAAATGCCTCCCTTATTCATTCCTTGTTATTCCCCACCGCTGCTTTGGGCATGAACAGGCGGATGAAAAACTTTTCTATTTCAACCAGTATGAACACAGTTGAGGCAACGGCGGCAATCATTTGCCAGGTATGCGCGTCTATATCAACAGTACCAAATAACACTTGCATGGGTTGCCAATAGGTAAAAGCCATTTGGAATACTATTATCAGCAGGATCGCCAGCCACACCAATGGGTTGCCGAACAGGCCATGCAGATTGAGAACGGAATGGTACAAGTAACGACTATTGAAGACATAAAATATTTCAAACATCACCAGCGTATTCACAGTAACCGTCCGTGCTTGTTCAATCGAGGTTCCCAATGCTCGCTCCCAGAGAAACAGGCCGAAGGTACCGGTTATCATAATGAGCGACACAAACAGAATGCGCCAAATCAAAAACGCCGAGAGTAATGGCTCATCAGGCTTCCTGGGCATGCGGCTCATAATGTTTCGCTCCGGCGGCTCAAAGGCAAGCGTTAGCGACAACGTCACCGCAGTAATCATGTTCACCCATAATATTTGTACCGGGGTAATAGGTAAGGTTTCACCCATGACGATGGCAGCGACGATGGTCAACGCTTCACCACCGCCGGTAGGCAAGATAAAAATAATCGACTTAAGCAGGTTATCGTAAATGCCACGGCCTTCTTCAACGGCATGGGCTATGGAAGCAAAATTGTCATCGGCCAACACCATTTCACTGCATTCCTTGGCGACCTCGGTACCTTTTTTACCCATCGCCACGCCTACATCGGCGCGTTTTAATGCCGGTGCGTCATTAACGCCGTCGCCGGTCATGGCCACCACATGCCCGTCTGCTTGCAGTGCAGTTACCAGCCGTAACTTGTTTTCCGGGCTGGTGCGGGCAAACACGTCGACGTTGCGGATGGCGGCTTTCAATTCGCTATCGGTCATTCGATCCAGGTCTGCTCCGCTCAGCACCGAGCCGTCACCGATATTGATCTGCGCGGCAATGGCTATGGCCGTCGCCGCATGATCACCGGTAATCATTTTGACGCGGATACCGGCATTTTGGCACTTGAGCACCGCTTTAACGGCTTCAGGGCGCGGCGGGTCAATCATGCCGACCAGACCTAACAAAGTCAGTCCGGTTTCAACATTGGCAAAACTAATTTGCTGCTGTGTGGAAGCTACAGCCTTGAACGCAATCGCAAGTACACGCTGACCAAGACCCGCGATTTCTTCCATCATGTGATTACTATGGGCAACATGAATGGGTACATCTTCGCCATCAAGACGCTGAAGACTGCACATGCTTAGCACCCGTTCGGGAGCGCCTTTGATAAACACAAAGGCATGGCCGCTAAGGTCGTGATGCAGTGTCGCCATATAGCGATGTTCCGATTCGAACGGGATAATGTCGGTACGCGGCATTTCCTGATTGAGCAAATCAGCATCCATTCCGGCTTTGTGCGCCAGGGTGATTAATGCGCCTTCGGTAGGGTCGCCGTGTACAATCCAGTTGTCGCCGTGAACAATCCCATTGCCGGATTTTTGCTCCAATCTAGCGTTATTGCACAGCGCGGCGGCACGAAGCAACTCATGCAAATGCGGGTGATCTTCTACAGTCGTTGTTTCGCCAGCCAGTTTAAAACCACCGTGTGGGTTATAACCAACACCTTCCACAAGAAATAGTTTGTTATTAACGAAGACCGATTTAGCTGTCATTTCGTTACAGGTCAGGGTGCCAGTTTTATCAGAACAGATGACGGTCACCGAGCCTAAAGTTTCGACGGCCGGTAAACGCCGAATAATGGCATTGCGCTTGGCCATGCGTTGCACACCGATAGCCAGGGTAATGGTCATAATAGCCGGCAAACCTTCGGGAATGGCGGCCACAGCAAGTCCTACCACTGACATAAATAACTCTGTCAAAGAAGAATGCTGAATGATCCAGCCATAGGCGAACGTAGCCGAGGCCAGCGTTAAAATAGCCAAGGTCAACCATTTGCTGAAACCGGCAATTTGCCGTAGCAGCGGCGTGGTCAGTTGAGGAACCGTGCGCAGCATGGAACTGATGCGGCCGATTTCGGTAAGGTCACCGGTAGCGACTACCATACCGAGTGCAGTCCCGTAGGTAATTAAGGTGCCCGAATAAGCCAGACAGAATCGATCCCCTAATGCGGCATTGACACCGACAGCCGCCGTATTTTTTTCGACGGGTAAGGATTCTCCGGTGAGCATGGATTCATCGACACGCAAATTTTTGACCTGTAACAGACGCAAATCAGCCGGTACTTTGTCACCGCTTTCTAGGCTGACAATATCGCCCGGAACCAGTTGCTCGGCGGGCATCAGAAAATTCTTGCTATCACGCCGCACCATGGCCTGGAGCGTGAGCATATTGCGTATCGCATCCAGAGCCCTTTCCGCCTTGCCTTCCTGAATGAAGCCGATCAGCGCATTTATAAAGACCACGCCGACGATAACGCCGCTGTCCACCCAGTGTTCAATGGCTGCGGTTACACCGGCTGCAGCCAACAATACATAAATGAGTACATTGTGAAATTGGCTGAAAAAGCGTTTGAGAGAGCCGCGACTGGCCGCTGGCGTCAGCTTATTGAAGCCGTACTGCGTCAGTCGCAGCTTTGCCTCTTGTGAGCTTAAGCCCTGTTCGGTACTGGCCAACGCATCATAAATTGCACCGGAGGAAAGCGCATGCCAAGAACGGCTGTCTGATGTGGTTTTTATTTTCGTCATAACTAACCTCATTGTGACTATTAACTGTAAAAAAACAGGAACTTCTCAATAATAACAGGCAAATCTAAAAAAACGGACAGGACAGGACAGGACAGGACAGGACAGGTACAAGGCTAAGAGCTAAGAGCTAAGTGTTGGCGCCGATTGAAAATTGACCACCCGTACCGATTGAAAATTGACCAGGGGATTTAGCGATGCAGCGTACTACACTGCATCAGATTAGTCGACCAAACTAAAATGGTTTTGACCCTGAGGTATCCCCACAAATCATCCCTCCTCCAAGGTATTGAAATAGCCCGTCAGCATCACCTGAGCGATTTCCCAATAATCATTCGGCAGTACA
>JAYTLW010000329.1:0-10306 GCA_043729025.1 Methylobacter sp. | reverse complement strand
TTGAATCCCGATAAACCGAACACTGCCGCGCCAGAAAGTAAAACTGCCAGTGTTCATTGATGATCATCTTAGGCGACAAGTACTTTGACATTTACCGACTTCAATGGCGACGGTCGAGATGACCTTGCCGTTGGCGCGCCCGGATATGGCTCTTTTGGATCGGGCGGCGTTAATGTGCTTTACGGTGCAACCGGTGGACTCACCGTGACGGGGAATCAGCTCTGGACTCAGAATAGCCCCGGCATAGCAGATCAAGAGGACGGACAAGACCGATTCGGTCTGGCACTCGTCGCCGCCGACTTCAACGGCGACGGTCGAGATGACTTGGCCGTGGGTGCGCCGTGGGAAACCTTGGGGCCAGGAGGAACGCAGGCCCTGACCTATTCCAATGCCGGTGCAGTCCATGTTCTCTTAGGGAGTATAAATCGCTTGACTGCCACCGGTAGCCGGTTCTGGAATCAGGATATTGCAGGTATCCCCGACAATGCCGAGGATGGCGACCAGTTTGGAACCAGCCTCGGCGCGGGGGATTTCAACAATGATGGACGCGCCGACCTGGTGATTGGTGTCCCCCTGGAAAACCTCGGCACCATCCCCGATGCAGGTGTGATGCATGTGCTCTACGGGAGTGCGAATGGCCCGACCGCGACGGGGAATCAACTTTGGTCGCAGAACAGCGCCGGTATTCTGGGTACATCCCAGCCTGGCGACCGATTTGGAACCAGTCTTAGTAAGTAGCCTTGATGGAGCTTGCGGAATCGAGGGTTTCAAGGCTTCGGTGCCCCTCGATTTCATTACACTACTTGAGGCTACTCGCCAAACAAACACCGTCATAGCCGTAAAAGGGAGTCAGGTTACTTTGATAGGGAAATAAAGTCAGCCATGTAGGTCGGGTTAGGCGTTAGCCGTAACCCGACACATTCGCGCATACGCATAAAAGCCGGGTTACGATGTAAAAGGGTCAGGTTACATCACTGTACTTTATTTCCCAGACTCTATTATCATCTAGCCAGATCAAGAGGTGTTTATGCAAACCAAGCAATGATCCTTATAAGACGCTAAAAATAAATTCAGTGCCGTAGTCGATGCCGCACAGCAAGGTAAGGCTCTGGTGATCACCCGTCGTAGTGTGCCTTCGGCAGTCGTGCTGTCCATTGAAGAATTTGAAAAATTCCAACGCTTTGAAGCTGCTCACCCGCCTTCCTTTATCGATCATCTCCTCAGTATGCCCGTCGATGACGGTGAATTTGAACGCGTGGATGTCCAGCTCAGGGATTTTGAATAATGCCGTATCTATTAGATACAGATATTCTGTCAGCCATACACCGCAAGCAACGCGATCAGAATCTGGAAAAAGGCTGCAAGCATCAACTCGTTAGGCGTTTATCTAAGCGTCGTTACCATAGCTGAAGTTGAACGCGGCATTATACCAATCCCAATAAGTTGTTGTTTGAATCCCCTCAACCTAACCTTCTCCCGCTGGAGAAGGGATAGCATGTGAACTTATTGGATTGGTATTACCCGGCAACGGCGCAATAATCCCGAATTCGCAGAAGATTTGCAAGGCTGGTTAGACACTATATTTACACCGATACGAACCCGCTGTCCGTCAGTCTTGCCCTCCGCTGGGGTCAGTTAAGCGGAGAACTGGGACATAACAGTGCCGACTTGATGATTGCCGCCACCGCACTTGAACATAATCTGACCGTTGCCACCCGCAACACCCGCCATTTTGAGCCGACCCAAGTCAGCCTAATCAACCCTTACCTTTCTGGCTGGCCTTGAGCTGAATCATTTCACGTGAACCTAAATGGCGTTTCATTATCTTGTCAAACGCTCATAATCCGAGCGCGCAAGCACATAAACAGGGCTGACTGAGATGGGAATGTTCGCGACCCCGGCAGCGTCAACCGCCAATTCCTGAACCCGACCTACGACATCGACCAGCAGCCAAGATTTGCCGGGGGCAAATTGCAACGGCCAATTGCCAACCGTCTCATCGGTGCGCCAGATCATCAAGGTGTCGCCGAAATAAGCCGCCTGAATATTAGCGTCCTTGGTGGCTAAGGCTTGATAAGTCAAGCCGTCGATCAAGGCGCTTGCGGTATATAGCGCCGCCTCGCCGGGCTTATGCCCCATCGAGTAATCCCAAATCCTACCGTAAGCCAAGTCGTATTCGTGACCTATGCAAAAAGCCACGCCCAGATAGTCTCTGCGACTGTTGACCCAGGCGATGATCTTGGCGACCTGCTCCGCCTGCCAACGGCGTCCGGTCAAACCGTGCATGGCCTTGGCGCCGGTCTCGCCCAGCCAGAATGGCAGGCTGTTGTTTTTCCCTAAACTGGCGTAAGCGGCCAGCACGCCTCGCTCGTCCTCGCTGTCACCGTTGCCGATGGGGCCGCCGAAACGCGGCGCTTGTTGGGGATAGGCGTGGACATCCCAGGCGTCCTGATATTTGTCCAGGCCAAGCTGCAACACCTGTTTGAACCACTGCCCTGCCCCCTCTTTGTCGCCCGGTCGCACCAAAGAGCCGCCGAGGTAGTGAGCGTCGCTACGCTGCTTATGCGCCTGCTCATATTCCCACTGGGCGCGCTGCACCCAATGCGCAGGATCGCGCAGCTTTTGCCACTGCGCCTCGCTACGTATATCGATCTCGTTGGTGGCTTTAAAAAATCGGGTAAATTCTGCCGCCGTATCGATAAAATTCCGGCCGTCTTTAGGGTTGTCGTTCAGCCAGTTGCTATCGCCCGAGGAGTCGGCGAATAACACCAAGCCCAATTGTTTGGCGCGCTCCCATTTAGCCCGGTACTGGGGATCGAAGCCCGGATAGCTGCCGTAGCTTTTATAAATCCCCATTCGTTCCAGCCAGGAGAAATACCCGCCTTCCTGCATAAAGCTGTTATCGCCGTCGGCCAAGGCGTAATAGTCGTTGTTCCAGAGCTTTTTCTTGTCCAACCTTTGCTTTTGCTCGGCGACGCCACGCACAACTGAAAAGCCATCGGCCAGATAGTTCATAATCAACTGACCGCCAGGCGTATACAAGGACGAATAAACTGCGTAATAACCGGACTCGCCAATCTTGCCCAAATCCGCTTCGATCTCGCCGGGGAACAAGCCGGTTATTTCCTGCGCCGCGACCTCCTTGCCGCCATAATCAACGATGCGCAGACGCAGCTTTGCCTGAAAACGCGGTAAGGGTATCGGCAAAGCGGTTTCCTCCAGAATCGGATGCCAGCGCATATCCACCCGCAATTTGAGCGAATCGCCCGGATGCGGCAGATTGGCCGGTGCGTCCACGAAGACCAGCGGGCGCAATCTGGCGGCGATCTTGTTAAGCGCAGGATCGACTGTGGGATCGGTCAGTTGCGTCTTGATGGTATCCAGGCGCCGACCGGTCGGATCGGTAAATAGCCCGGAGAAATAAAAGCGCTGACCTTGATCGTGCTGCATCACCAGCTTGACCAGCAGACTGTGCCAGCCTGGCGACAAATTCAGCGTGGCGAACTGCGGCGCTTCCGGGCGATCGGATAACGCGGTTACCACCAGTACTTCGGTCGTCAGCCCATATAGCAGGCTTTTTACTTGCTCTCCGGGAGACTGAAGATTCGGGTCATCGGCCAGGTTCATAGGCTGTCCATCCAGCCAGACTAAAGTTCTGATGCCTGATTGCTTAAGATGCAACAGCGCCTCTGTAGCCTGTGCTGCATGCAGGTAGAGCTGCGCATAGCCGGTGCCGCGCGACCAGCCGTAGGCATGTTGGGTATTGGCCTCAATGTCGGCGACGCCCTTGGCATCCGTCTTCGCAACACGCCAAGCGCGCATTTCACCGCCCATCATTTGCAGGCTAAGATAGGGTTGCTTAGGGTTCGGACGCAACACGGTTTCATTATCCAGCCCAAAAATCGAAACTCCGGATAATCCGTCCTGCAAACCGCCCACCAGCCAAGCATTCGGAATGCCGTTGTTAAGCGGCTTAGGCGTATCTGTTGCAACCGCAGCCGGTGCGGGCATCGTGCCGACTTTGCCAGGATCGGCAAGGAACCGGGGCACTTCATCTACACTTTTAGGCTGGGCCAACACGCCCAGGATGCTGTAATGATCGTCGGTTATGACTGCGGCAGGCAGTGCCGACAGATTCAAGCTGTGGGCCAGGGCTTCGGCTTCGGGCCCTATCAAATAGGTTGCCGACAGCTTTTCATAATGCGGCCGCGCAGCATCCAGAGCCAGACCGTGAAACAGGATTTCGGCTTTTTTGCCTTTACCGTCAAGCACCAGCAGGCGACGACCGGCGGCAGGCACAACCTTGGTCAAGGCCAGAAAACGATTCCTGAGCTGAGCCTGTTCGGCGCTCATCCAGTTACCCAGTGGCTTTTCCAGTTTCAGCAGGAAGGCGTCGAAGACTTTGGCCCCGTCCGCCTTGCCGGTATTGTTGATTTCCAGCCAGCGATCGCCCGGCAACACGGTGACAGTTGCGGGAGCTTGCAACCATTGGTATTCCCAAGGCGTGGTGTTGGTCACGGCGAAATCGCCGCGAGTCGCCAATTCATCGGGCTTGGCTCCGGCCTTGATCGTGAACTGTTGGCTAACCTGGGAGGCTTCGCCGCCGCTTTTGTAGCGGGTAAAAAAATGGTACTGGCCCGGCGCAATCGCGGGCCCCAGTTCAAAGCGGAAACTTGCGCCCCATGATCCGAAACCGGGATGAAAAACCTGAACCTCATCCTTTTCGGTCAATACTGACTCGGCGCCGGGTGTGGCTGTAACTGTGCCCAGTTTAACTTGCAACGCAGGGCCTGATTCCGCCGCTCCGAGCACCGGCTCCTTGCCTAGCTCCAACAACACCAGTGGCTGGTCTGCCGTGCCGCCGGTCGGTAAGGATGACAATGGCGAGGCCAGCAAAAAGGCGTCGAAGACCTTAGCATCGTGTCCGGCGCCGCTATCCCGCACCTCGATGACGGCGTCGTCGGCCTTAAGCTTAACCTGCGACTCGGCGGCTATCCAGGCATACTCCCAACCCTTAGGCTTCATAGGCAAAGTAGCGCGCAGCTCCAGCTTGGATGGATCGGCCCCGGCCCAAACTTCGAAAGATTGCACGCAAACATTAGGATCGCCGCCCTGTCGCCAGCGCGCCCAAAAAATATACGGTTGAACCGGGTGGCCGGGTTTGACTTTGAACCGAAAACTGACCTTCCAGCTACCAAAACCAGGGTGCAAAGAGCTGATTTCATCTTTACCGGTCTGAATGGCGGCATCTCCCTCATGGCCTGATACTTCGCCTTTAAACATCCGCGTGGTGTTATCGACTGCCGGGGGCTCACTACCCAGCTCGAGCAGCAACAGCGGCCTCTGTGCTGTGCCTTGTACCGGCAGTCTCGACAGACCATCGGCGTTGGCAACGGACAACCCGGGCAGCGCTATCCATGCCATTTGTACTGTGATAAAAAATGGGATTAATGGCTTCATAGCTGATGAAAGTTTGGCTGTGAAAGAAACTGATGCGCTTACAAGATGGTGAGCGATGCAACATAAAGCATGTATAATAATGCATATTTAATCGGGCAAGCTAGCATTGTGTTAGATATGCGTTTAGATTTTTTCGATGACGAAAACCCATTCCAAAGCAGTCCACCATACTAGGGATTATTGAAAATAGGATTATTTTTGACGATCAAACACGGCAAGCAATGAAAAAACTCATTACCCATTTTGTTACGATTATTTTCAGAAAACCGGATGTGTCGAAACTTGTACCACAACTTGTGTCGATACCGATGTCGATAGTAGAGAGATGGTTTAATTCTCTTTACAGCCGGATGCAATTTAGAAAAATTTTATCGTTAAAATCGCTAATCGTTCTGGGTTTTGTGATTGCCGTTATTCCGCTTTTTTTCGCGGTGATGTACGCCGCTTTTGGCATGCGCGAAACCTCGGCATTAGGCAGAACGATCAATTCTCAGGTCTTCGTACAGACTAAAGCGATACGCTTGGTTATGCAAAAGACTGCCGATATTGAACGCAAAGCCAGGCTATTCGTACTGCTATCGGATCCAGCCTTACGTCAGCCATATGAGCAACAATCCTATGAAAGCACCCGGGCATCGTTCAAACAAGCCTTGGGCGAGTTACAAAAACTGCATATCAATAACACTATCGAACTTTCGGTCAACGAATTATCGGAAAAGGAAAATCTGATTTATCAACAGATTATAGGTTCGGCAACTGAGAATAACCCCAAATTACCGGTCGATGACGCGTTCCAAGGACTGCGTGAATCCTCCTATAACCTTGCGCGAGAATTCGAGAGCTATGTTGATCATGAATTCAACGAATTACGCCAGCAATCGGAATCCCTGGAACAAGGCCTATTAACCAAGGGCGCGGTTTTGTTGGCAATCTCGTTTATGTTCATCGCGATATTACTGGCCATACTGTCGCGTTCCATGCGGCAACTCGATACCAGCATTCGCCGTCTGGGTTCGGGAGAACTCGAACAACCGATAGATGTTACAGGCCCTTCGGATCTGCGTTATCTGGGCAACCGACTGGAATGGCTGCGCACCCATTTAATGGAACTGGAAGCGTCAAAGCAGCAGTTCATGCACAATGTGGCCCACGAGATCGACCTGCCCCTGGAGGGCATCAGGGAAGGCGCACAACTGCTTGCAAACGAGGCGAATCAGGAACCCAATCTTGCGCGACAAGACATCGCACGGATACTGTGCAACCATGTTGATCAGCTGAAAAAAGTGTCCGAGGAATTGCTTCGTTATAGCCAGATCAGCGCTAAGCCCGACATGAATCGTAAGCACACAGTCAATATGAAAATCATGCTGGAGTCGATTATCGAGAGCTTTCAAACTCGTCTGCAAGCCAAATCCATCAGTTTAAAAAAGCTGGTCAGACCCGTCGAGATTTCAGGAATCCACGAGCAGTTACAATGCATAATCGAGCAATTGATGTCGAATGCGGTGAAATATTCACCGACGGGCGGCGAAATACGCATCATGCTTCGCGACTCAGGTATGCAGATGGAATTGGAAGTCGAAGATGAAGGCCCGGGTATCGAACCCGATGAACGTCCGCATGTGTTCGAACCCTTCTTCCGTGGCAAGGCTGCACTAGACGGCGATAATATCGAAGGCCCCGGATTGGGCTTGGCCATAGTCAAAGAATATGTCGCCAACCATCAGGGTAAAGTCGATATTATTGACTCCAGACAAGATCAACAAGGCGCACGTATCCGCGTTCAAATACCGTTAACCGGTGAGGCCTGATAAGATGAAACACATCTCATTATATTCTATTAGAAACACGATCTTAGCCTTAAGCCTTGTGCTGTCTGGATGCGCCGATTTCAATGCCGGCTGGAACGGCTATCCGGGTCGTTATAACGACTCCTATGCCCAGTCGGACTTTGATGAACTGCTGGCTTTCGGCGCCAACATGAGCAAAATGTCACCGGCGTCACGCGCCGAAATGTGTCGCGGCTTACTGAAGCGGCAAAAAAATTCTCCCACACCCGGGATTAAGTTACACCTGATGGTGGGACGCTTATTGTCCGATGCCTGCGGCGACATTCCCAGAATTCTGGACGGGTTAGCGTCCATCCCGCCCCGAAACCTGGTCGATGAACGGATGCTGAGGCTGGTCAATATTGATACGGAAGCCTTGAAACATTTACACTCCGCATCGAGAAAACCCAGCAAACAAAAAACAGCCCAATCTGTCCATGAATCAAAAGATGCAGATGCTTCGAATAACAATGAAACTCGCCTGCTGCGAGAAAAGCTGGAAGCCATCAGATCCATGGAAAAACACCTGGATGAAAGCGGCAACGACGCTAACTAGCCGCCATGTTTCGTTTCCGTTTGGCCGTTGTGATCGTTGTTTCGTTCGGTTTTGTGTTATTTTTGGGCATCGCGCTGTATTGGGGGTCAAATCAGGTTGCCCGGTATTTTCAGCGCAGTCAAACGGCGTACGAGGCTTTCGATCGTTATGAACGCCTGTCCCAGGAAGCCTATCGCCACTTCAAACAGCGTATGGATAGACTGATAACGACCAGCCCGACAGCAGAATCCGGAGTGGAATCATCCAAACACCGCCTCTACGAAGCAATGCAGGCGCTGAGAGACACTGCAATAAAGCCCCCGGTCGCAAACAGTGATGCTGAAGAAAGTCCGGGCAAACCCGCCGAGCTGGAAAGGGTCGCTCATTTCACCGCCTTCCTGGATGCCAGCGAGTATCGCTTCGACGAAGTCGAGCGCTTGCGTCAGCAGGGCAAGCTCGAAATGGCCGTGCAAGTGCTGTCGAAATTTTCGGAAGAAGAAATCGACGGAAAATTCCAGCCGCTGATCGATGCCGCCATTAATGCCGAACGGGAAAATGCCGGGAAAGCCAAGCAGGAACTGGAGGATTTAGTAGCTCAGTCGCGTTGGATCGCCATCCTGGCGTCGTTGACTGCGGCGATATTCAGCCTCATATCAGGATTACTGCTGCTACGCGGCGTCAGGAAACCCATTGAAGCCTTGATGCAGGGCACCGACGAAATAGCCTCGGGCAATTTGGATTATCGCATTGCTCTCAATACCCATGACGAATTTGCCTATCTTGCCAGTCACTTCAATCAAATGGCGCAGGAACTGGGATTTCAACAAGATAAACTCCGCGAGGGACGCGCCGTACTGGAGAAAAGGGTGGAAGAGCGTACTTCCGAATTGAACCGCTTAAATGAAGAATTAAACCGTATGGACAGTGCGCGACGGGAGTTTTTAGCCGACATCAGCCATGAATTGCGCACCCCAATTACCGTGATATGCGGGGAGGCGGAGGTCACACTGCGAGGTCGGGATCGCGATGCCGAGGAGTATAGGGATACTTTACATCGCATCGTCGACCTTTCGATGCAATTGGGTAAATACGTCAACGATCTGTTGTTTCTAGCCCGCAACGAAACCACCAACCTCCAATTCGAATGGGATAGCTTCGATCTGACGGAACTGGTGGCCACCACTTTTGAAAATTTTCAAATCATGGCCGAGGAAAACTCTATTTCGGTATCTTTGGATGCGCCGGCCGAACCCATATGGGTGCCCGGTGACAAACAGCGGTTACGACAAGTACTGTTCATTCTGGGTGACAATGCCTGCCGCTATTCTAAACCGGGCGGACACATCGCCATCGCCTTACGGGTAAATGAAGTAGAGACCAGCTTCAGCCTAACAGACCAAGGCATAGGCATACCCGCCCATGATTTTGAGCATATATTTAACCGCAACTTCCGCAGTCAGAATGCTCTGAGTGCGCGTGACGACGGCCGGGGCCTGGGTTTGGCAATGGCCAAGTCGATAATAAAGGCGCACGGCGGACGCATCACCGTGACCAGCATTGAAAACTCAGGCTCGACATTCACGGTGACCCTGCCGCTGATTTCAAATGCACAGAAAAATAATCAGATCAATGAACCCTAACTTACCTCTAAAAATCTAATGAGTATCGGCTACATGCGAGTTTTACTAGTGGAGGACGATGAACGGATAGTGGATTTTATTCAGCGCGGACTGAAGGCCGAAGGCTATACCGTCGAAGCTGCCCGTACCGGGCTGGAGGCCTTAGCGCTGGCTACCGAAGGCAAGTTTCAAGCCATCATCCTGGATCTGGGTTTGCCCGATCTCAATGGCCGCGAGGTTTGCGAGCAGTTGCGCAGCATCGGCGTCAGCACCCCGATACTCATGCTGACAGCCAGAGACACCGTGCAGGATAAGGTGACCGGCTTGCGCTCGGGCGCCGATGACTATATGTCCAAACCTTTCGCGTTTGAAGAATTGCTGGCCAGAATCGAGGTGCTGATGCGTCGTCGCGGCGGCGAGATTGAAACGGAAAGCAAAGAATTGCAGGTATCCGACCTCCTATTGAATGTGGAAACCCATGAAGTCAGGCGCGGAGCAACGCTTATCGACCTGACCCCTAAAGAATTCGCCATGCTGGAATGCTTTATGCGTATGCCCGGCAAGGTATTGAGCCGCACCCGGATCCTGGATCAGGTATGGGGCTACAGCACCGATCCGTTGACCAATGTGGTGGACGTCTATATCCGCCAGTTAAGACGAAAAATCGATGACGATTATGATCTAAAACTGCTCAAAACTGTACGAGGATTCGGCTACAAACTGGATGCCTCCTAACAGGGCTTAGGTAATGAAAGAATGTCTATGTCTAGGAGGCTGTCGGATTAAAAGAGCAAACCAACTCGCCTAATCGTGTTTAAAATTTAAAAAAGTAGGTTGTTGGAGTTTTTAATGCCCAATGTTCT
>JAYTLW010000328.1:0-3407 GCA_043729025.1 Methylobacter sp. | reverse complement strand
GTGACGCTTTGCCAAGCGAGGATCGAGGTCTAATAACTTTTTTTATATTCATGGCGTATGTTACTACTTTTGTGCTTTAAGTTGTGTAGATAGCTATGCAGTAAGACCGTCAGCAGCGGCCCGCATTTGCTGATTGCAGTCACGACAGAAAGCGACAGGCCCATTTTTTTGAGTAGTGAAGCAAGCGGTTTGCCGAATAAGACCAACACACTGATTGCCGCTAAAGCAACCCCTAAGGTGACCGAATTAAATCCTTGGGCATAACGGCTATAACATGCCGTATTTAAACCACACTCGGGATTTTTTAAGCCTGTTATATGTGGTAATTGGCTTGCTATGATTAAAAGCGAAGCGCCGCTGGTAAAACCCGTCAAGACCGGATGACTGATAAAGTTCACCAGCCCGCCCATGCGTAACAGCGCCATCAACAACAAGATCAAACCGCTTTCCGCCGATAGTATCAACGTACTTTGCACGGGATCACCTAAGGCGCTGACCTCGGGTGTGTGTAAAACACCGGCAACCATAATAGCGGCTATGGAAACCGGACCTACCGATAACGTCCGGCTGGTGCCCAACACCGCATACAGTATCGGCGGCAGAATACTCGCGTACAAACCCAGTTCGGGGGGCAGGCCCGCCAGGATCGCATAGGCAATCCCTTGCGGAACCAGCAAAATGGCCGTTATGACACCCGCAAACAAGTCATCGTTAAAATCCCGAAGGGTATAGGTTTTTAACCAGCCGGCGATCGGCAAGCGCTTTGTCACCTGTGGCTCAGTATCGATGGATTCAGTCATTATCCTGGTGTTTGTTTAAATAAAAAGAAAAGTAGGGTGGGCAGCGCTTTTTTGCCCACCGCTTAGCATCACCGCATTTATTCTGCGTGGGCAAAAAAGCCTGTCCACCCTACCTTGCTAACCCTTTTCAGCTATTCTTCCGTAAAATTTTTGGCGTAGGATTCCAAATGAGGAATGTCAAAGCGATAACCTTTTAGCATTAAATGCCAGTACAACCAGGGGAAACCGATCTTTTTGCCGATCCACCAGATAAACAGATTTTTTCTGGGATCCAACAACGGAAAAGACGGCGTTACCTTGCCGCCATAAGCAAACTCGGCCAACATGACCGTACTCAGCGAGGTGGTTAACGGGCAGGAGCCGTAGCCATCATATTTTTCTTCCAGGGTTTTACCCTTGATGAGATGCAGAATATTATCAACCAAAACCGGTACCTGTTTCCTGACGGCTGCGGCGGTTTTGGCATTGGGTGTCGATGTGGCATCGCCCAAACCGAAAATATTGGGGTATTTATTGTGCTGTAAGGTAAGCTCATGCACATCTACCCATCCTGCCGCATTCGCTAATGGACTTTTCTTAATGAAGTCAGGCGCACTTTGCGGCGGGGTGACATGAATCATGTCAAATGGTTTGGTGATTTGCTGTTTATTGCCGTCACTGTCAGTCATCTCAAACGTGGCCGTTTTAGCAGTGCCGTCAATGGCGACCAGATTGTGGCCAAAATTGGTTTTAATCCCGTAGCCTGCAACCACTTTCATTAAGGCTTTAGCAAAAAAGGGGATGCCGAATATGGCGGGCCCCGCATTGCAGAACTCAATGTTAAATTTATCCAGAATCCCTTTTTTGCGGAAGCGGTCGGCAGCCAGATACATGATTTTTTGCGGCGCTCCGGCGCATTTGATGGGCATGGGCGGCTGGGTAAATAGCGCCGTTCCCGATTGTATGGCCTTAATACATTCCCAGGTGTACTCGACATGATCGACCGAATAATTACTGCAAACATTATTTTTGCCTAGGGTTTCTTTCAAGCCGCTAATTTTGCCCCAATCAAGTTGCAGCCCAGGGCAGACGACCAGATAATCATAAGTGACTTTGTCGCCGGAACGCAGGGTGACGCTGTTTTCTTCCGGCTGGAAAGTGTCTGCATAATCTTTAACCCATTTTACGGAGGGATGAATCAAATCCGCTTCATTGCGGGTGGCTTGTTTTAAGGTATAGGCGCCGCCGCCCACAATCGTGAATCCCGGTTGGTAATAATGCTTTTCAGACGGTTCGATAAGGGCAATATCGATCTTGGCATTTTGCCGGCGCATATTATTGGCGACAGAAACGCCTGCTGCGCCGCCTCCGACGATCAAGAGCGTGTGGTGTTGTTGTGACATGTTCCTCCTCCTCTGGTTATGTTTTATTATTCTGCACACTGGCAGTCTACGTTTAAGTAATACCAATCCCAATAAGTTGTTATTTGAATCCCCTCAACCTAACCTTCTCCCGCTGGAGAAGGGATAGTATGTGAACTTATTGGGATCGGTATAGGTAAACAGATTTTCTGTTTCAGCGCGGAGCGAGCCTATCAGCTTACGCCGCAATCTACGTTCGATCCGAATACGGTTACCTTGATAATTTTGCCTTTAGCCGCCTTGCTGCCACGATTCATATCCACCGGCGAGAGAAAGAACATGGCTATAACCCAGCGCCTTCAGTGTTTGGGCGGCGAGTGCCGACCGTCCCCCGGTGCGGCAGTAGATGAGTACCGGTTTGGCTTTATCCGCTAACTCAGGGATATTGCCTAGCTTAAATTCCAGGACGCCGCGCGGTAATGGCACAGCTTGTTCAAGATGCCCTGCTGCATATTCACTTTCCTCGCGTGTATCGATGATAGTCATGTCGCCTTCAGCGATCAGTTGCTTGGCTTTTGCCACATTTATTTCGGTAATCTGTTGTTTTGCGGCGGCTACCAGATCTTGAACTGTTAATCCGTTCGATGGCAAAGATACGCCACAGGACGCTCCTGGTACTTCTGCTGTTTTGGCTTGTTCCCGCGCTATTTCTCTGGCAATAACAGCTTGTTGGCACTCTTTTTCTTCCAGGCCGCAATAGCGGTTGGCAGGCACGGCTTCATCTATCAGCTTCGGTTTAGGCAGGTTGAGATTATTCATGATGTCTATGAATTGTTCACGGGTTTTGCCTGCCAGACGCGGGTTAGTGGTGCGTTCCTGCATAATGCTGCTGACCCAGCGTTGCTGGTAGTCGTGGCCTGGATAAACCAGCGTTTCATCCGGTAAAGTAAAGAGGCGCTGGGTGATACAATCATAAAGGGCGCCGGCATCGCCACCCTGAAAATCGGTTCGGCCGCAGCCGCCAATAAACAAGGAGTCGCCGGTAAACACACGGTCTCGCCATAAAAAGGAAATACTGCCTTTGGTATGTCCCGGCGTACCGATAACCTTAATTTGTTCACCGTTAGCGAAAGAAAACACATCGCCATCTTTAATCTGGAAATCCGCCGTTTCCGCCCCGCATAAGGCGCTTACGCCCGTTTGAGCGCCCAAGCGTTGCCGCAACAAGCCGCTGGCAGTGATGTGGTCGGCATGGACATGGGTTTCC
>JAYTLW010000327.1:0-4114 GCA_043729025.1 Methylobacter sp. | reverse complement strand
GGCAATACCTTCGCCCCGATCCTCAACATCCAGCACTATGCTATCTTTGGATTGATACCAGCGCACTTTCACCAAGGAATTTTCCGGCGAATATTTAAGCGCATTGCCCAGCAGATTGGTGAAGGCGCTACGCAATTCCTGCTCATCGCCGACAATATGCGCTTCCGATTCCAGCGCTAATTCGATCCGGGCAGGAACCTTGGCCTCAGACTCCAGGTAAGGAGCGGGTGCTTTACCGTTCAAGCTGTCCGCTTCCTTGCAAATCTGACTTAATAAAGCCGGAACGTCGATGCACTCGGTTTTCTTCTGTTGGGTTTCCAGACGGGTCAGCAACAGCAAATCATCGACCAGATGCTGCATACGCTCGGTCTGTCCCTGCATCTGCTGGAACGAGGTGGTCAATAACGGCGACTCGCCGTCATCCATGTCCTCCAAGGTTTCCAGATAACCTTTCAGCACGGTCAACGGTGTTCTGAGTTCATGCGACACATTCGCCACAAAATCCTTGCGCATCCTTTCCATTTTTTTCAGCTGCGTAACGTCCTGAGCCAATAACAAACGCAAGCCCGCGCCATAAGGGATAATCCGTACGGCCAAGGTGATGCTAGGGTCTACCGGGGAGGGCAAGATGACGGACTCGCTGTAGTTTCCGGAACTTAAATAGCGGATAAATTCTGGGAAACGAATTAGATTGGGAATGCGCTGACCTTTATCCGACTGTCGCAAGCCGAAAACCTCTCTGGCCGCTTTATTCGCCCATTCAATCTCGTCATTGGCGGCCAAAACCACTGCGGCATCCGGCAAAGCTTCGGTAGACTGACGAAACTGGTCTATCATTTTGCCCAGTTTCTTTTTGCGTTTTTTTTCGTTCTTTTTTATGCGGTAAACATGGTAATAAATTTCTTCCCAAATGCCGGTGGTCTTAGGATATTTAGCGCTGCCTCCGGTACGGATCCATCTTTCAAACCGGCTAATCTGAAACAGCTGGCGTACTAACATACACAAGGTCACCAGCAGAGCCAAGGGCATAAAATGCCCGCTCAATCCGCCTACTACCGATACCGCCAAAAACAGCAGTAATCCGATAATGATTTCTTTTTGCCATACCCCCATCGTGGTTACGAGATCACGGACGTACTGTCATATCTACATTCCATTAGATCATGCTGGCGGCGTTGATGAATCCGCCACTGAAAACCGATAACCGAAACCGCGCACGGTCTGGACTAAATCCTCCCGGCCGTGTTCACCCAGAATTTTCCGCAATCTACGTATATGCACGTCCACGGTGCGTTCTTCGATATAGACGCTGCGACCCCAAACCTGATCCAGCAATTGAGTGCGATTGAATACTTTATCGGGATGCGTCATAAAAAACTGTATTAAGCGGAACTCGGTAGGACTCACTTCCAGCGGTTTATCAGCGATGCTTAGCCGGTGCTGTTCGGTATCCAGCACCAGATCGCCGACAACGATTTGTGCCAGATCATTTATTTTTCCGCTGCGGCGTAAGACTGCACGGATGCGCGCCACTAACTCCTTGGGTGAAAAAGGTTTGGTTATATAGTCGTCCGCGCCGATTTCAAGGCCTCTGACCTTGTCCTCTTCCTCACCTCTCGCCGTCAGCAAAATAATAGGCAGTTCCCGATACAGGGGATCTTTCTTCAAGCGTCTGGCCCATTCAACACCGCTGACTCCCGGCAACATCCAGTCCAATAATATCAAGTCAGGCAAGGCGTCATCCAGGACTTTTTGCGCATCGTCAGAATCAGCGGCAGCAATCGACCTAAAACCGGCCTGCTCAAGCACCATCATTAACATGTCTCTGATGGCGTCTTCATCTTCAACAACAAGAATATCTAAATTAGGCATAATTAATTGGAATTAATAAACTGAATATTCTACCAAGCCACATATTACCCTTTTATGACAAAATGCATTTTGTTAATTGTTTGGCTGCGTTTAAATCCAGTTCTGTTTTATATGCAGCGTGTAGTTAATTTAGGGATTTATTTGTTGCGCAGAAATTACATTGTGCCCAGGTCTAAATTTCACTTACAATTCAAGCTTGACCAAAACCACAAACCGAGGTGATTCCGATGAAACAATTTTATAAATCGACTGCTGTGCTGTTACTGTTATTGCCCATCAGTATGATGAGTTCTGCCGTTGAACCGAAAAAACCCGCCGAGCCCAGCAAAGAAATGAGCATGCCCCACGGCATGGGCATGATGGGTGGCATGACTGAAGAACAAAAAAGTGAACATATGCGCTCCATGCAGGAACACATGCTGAAGATGCATGACCTGTCCAATCAGATTCTGGCAGAGAAAGACGCCGCCAAAAAAGAAACCTTAAAAGCGCAGCAATTGGATCTCATGAAGGCGCACCATGCTCAAATGATGGAACGCCACCAACAAAAGCATAAAAAATAATTGTCCGCAAAACCTAAGATTTTGACTCAGAACTTTACCCCGTCATCCTCTGTTTTTTTCTGGGGCGAGTGATCAGTCAGACTCGTCAATAATACAAACACTAAGGAAATACATTATGAGTGTGTTACAAGAATTTAAGGAATTTGCCATCAAAGGCAATGCTATCGATATGGCCGTGGGCATCATAGTCGGCGCCTCTTTCGGCAAGATTATCTCATCCCTGGTCGCCGACGTATTCATGCCGCCGATAGGCGTATTAATCGGCGGCGTAGACTTTACCAAGTTGGCCATTACCGTCAAAGAAGCTGCTGAAAACACACCTGCCGTGACCCTTAATTACGGAAATTTCATTCAAACCATGGTCGATTTCACAATTATCGCCTTTATTATTTTTATGGTGGTGAAGTTGATCAACAGCCTCAAGAAAAGTGAAGCTGCCTCGCTTACAGAGGCTCCGGAACCGTCCAAAGAAGAGCTGTTATTGACCGAAATTCGGGATTTACTCAAGGAAAGAAAATAATATTGCCTACTGTTGCGTGGGGCGGGAGGAATCTGCCCCACGTCCAATCATAGTCTCGGTGATACAGCGATGGCGGGATTGAACCGCTCTTAGATTTCGCAACAACTGCTTTGCTTGGTGGTGATTTTTTTCGTTATCCTAGGTTCTGTTGACGTTTTACCAATCCGGTAGAATAGGTCATTTTGTATGGAATCGAATGAACCGGATAAAATTAAGCGATGAAGAGTGGGCTCGTATTTTGCCAGTTTAAAGAAATTGCCTGGGGTTCATATTGGTCTACCGGATATCTGTAGATAGATTGTTAATGGCTCTTTCGTGCCAGTGTTGATGAGATCGCCAAGAGTCTGCCATCTGTTTGCGCTCAAACAGGCGTTGGCCATGTTCGACTTCATCGGCACGCAGTTGGCTGAGTGCGGCCGGGAGATTGGGCAACAGCAGCAAAGCCTGCACGCTCATGACGGTGAACCGGCAAAGGGCAAGAAGCGTAGCCACGCCCGCAACGCACCGAAGTTTGATTGCGCACGCAGCTGTTCCGAATGTGCGGAGTAGACCTTGCGCGTATCGATGGTATCAACGTAACCACCGCACTGACGGTGATCTCCGAGAGGGAGCGGACATGTCGCGCTTTCCTACAGTTGGGCATTTCACGAGTTGACTGGGTCTGTGTCCGGGTACCAAGATCACCGGCAGTAAGGTGATGAACGGCAAGACCAAGCGCGTGGCCAACCGAGCGGCCCAAGCCTTGAGATTGGCCGCAGCAGCCAATCAGCGCTGGGCGCGTATTTTCGCAGGCTGTGCACACGCATCGACAAACCCAAGGCGGTCACCGGTGAACGGGTGCTGCGACAACTATCCCAGCGTGCCGAAAAACTGGGGATGAAACTCGTCGCTACCAAACAACAGGCTTGATAAAACATTTACAAGTCAACTACTTGGGATGTGTTTATTGAGAGTGATAACGTAACCCGACATTTTGCGTGTGTGCGTTGGGTTACGGCGCAAAAAGACGCGCCTCGGCAATTGCTCCTGCATTGCTCTACCTCCTGCATCCATGCAGTCGTAACCCAACCTTGTATGATCAAAACTAATAAAATATTGCTAAAGAGATCAAGTAAGCTTTAACCGTTTATTGGGAGGCCGTCCCAACCTGAGGACTGGT
>JAYTLW010000326.1:0-3298 GCA_043729025.1 Methylobacter sp. | reverse complement strand
CCTTCTCCAGAGGGAGAAGGCTGGGATGACGACTGCATGGATGAAGGAGGTAGAGCAATGCAGGAGCAATTGCCGAGGGGAGATGTAAATACTTGATTTTATTCTCCTCACCCCAACCCTCTCCAACAGGAGAGGGAGTAAGGTCACCTGCAAGCCATTGTATTTATGATGCAAAAAGTTGCGTAGTTAGCTATGCCTTAAAACCGGAAAAAACTACAAGGAGGTGATGTCGGCGGTTTCTTTGGCAGTCACGACACCTACGAAGGCTGGGCATGTTAAATCCGACTGTCTCCTAGCTTAGCGTAAGCCGAAAAACCAATACCGTATTGATTAAGCCAAGGGGCGTCAGGCAAGATTACCTGACGCGAGGAGTAGATTAATGGCGCGCAGTGCGCACCCTACACTTTGTGATAAATATCGGCGCCTTCTTCGAGGAACTGTTTGGATTTTTCGTCCATACCCAGTTTTAACGCTTCTTCCTCTTTAATGCCTTTGGCCTTGGCATAGTCGCGTACATCCTGACTGATTTTCATCGAACAGAAATGCGGCCCGCACATCGAACAAAAATGCGCCACTTTAGCCGAGTCTTTGGGCAGGGTTTCATCATGAAATTCACGGGCTTTTTCAGGATCCAGGCCGATGTTGAACTGGTCTTCCCAGCGGAATTCGAATCGCGCTTTGGACATGGCGTTATCACGCGCCTGCGCGCCGGGATGGCCTTTTGCCAGATCGGCGGCATGGGCGGCGATTTTGTAGGTCACGATGCCTTCACGCACATCCTGTTTATTAGGCAAGCCTAAATGCTCTTTTTGAGTAACATAACAAAGCATGGCGCAACCGTACCAACCGATGTTAGCCGCGCCTATCGCCGAGGTAATATGGTCGTAACCCGGCGCAATATCGGTGGTCAGCGGCCCCAAGGTATAGAAAGGCGCTTCGCCGCAGACTTCCAGCTGTTTTTCCATGTTGACCTTAATCATGTGCAAGGGCACATGACCCGGGCCTTCGATCATGGTTTGCACATCGTGTTTCCAGGCGATTTTAGTCAGTTCGCCCAAGGTTTCAAGTTCGCCGAATTGCGCTTCGTCATTGGCATCGTAAATTGAACCGGGACGCAAGCCGTCGCCTAATGAAAAAGACACATCGTAGGCTTTCATGATTTCGCAGATGTCTTCAAAGTGCGTGTACAAGAAGCTTTCGGTATGATGCGCCAGACACCATTTGGCCATGATCGAGCCGCCGCGCGAAACGATGCCGGTCATGCGTTTTGCGGTCAGCGGCACGTGATGCAAGCGCACACCGGCATGGATGGTGAAATAATCGACGCCCTGCTCGGCTTGCTCGATCAAGGTATCGCGGTAAATTTCCCAGGTCAGGTCTTCGGCTTTGCCGTTAACTTTTTCCAAGGCCTGATAGATAGGCACGGTGCCGATGGGCACAGGCGAGTTGCGCAATATCCATTCGCGGGTTTCGTGAATGTTCTTACCGGTGGACAAATCCATGATGGTGTCGCCGCCCCAACGGATGCCCCAAAGCATTTTTTCCACTTCCTCATCGATAGATGAAGTCACCGCCGAATTGCCTAAATTACCGTTGATTTTTACCAAAAAATTACGGCCGATAATCATCGGCTCCAGCTCGGGATGATTGATGTTGCAGGGGATAATGGCCCGGCCTCTGGCCACCTCATCACGAACAAACTCAGCGGTGATAGTCTCCGGAATGGCTGCGCCGAAAGAATCGCCGGGGTGCTGATCTTTCCACAAATGGCGCATTTCTTCCATCTTCTGATTTTCACGTATCGCAATATATTCCATTTCCGGCGTGATTATGCCCTGCCGCGCATAATGCATCTGCGAAACATTTTTTCCTGCGATTGCTTTGCGCGGTTTACGGATATGCTCAAAACGCAGCGAGGCGGTCGCTGGATCTTCAAGGCGCTGACGGCCGAAATCCGAACTGGGGCCAGATAATTCTTCGGTGTCATTGCGTTCCGCTATCCAGGCCGAGCGAATCGCGCTTAAGCCCTTTTTTAAATCGACTTCGACATTGGGATCGGTATAAACACCTGAAGTATCGTAAACATAAAGCGGCGGATTTTTTTCGGCGCCGAGTTCCGAGCCAAAACTCACCGGGGTATCGGATAAGGTAATCTTGCGCATCGGAACCTGTATGTCGGGGCGACTGCCTTGAACATATATTTTTTCCGATGCGGGGTAGGAATCAATTTTTACGCTACTGGGCTCGGTAGACGTAATTTCTTTAAGGACAGCGCTCATGTTTATCTCCAACAACAAAACAACAAGACGCAGGGAAGTCTGGGCTTTCCTACGCCGGTATTAACCGGGGTCAGGTTCAAAGGGTTTTTCTCAGCCTCCTCGTTCCATGCAACACATGGACAAGATAAGCACCCCTAGCCTTTACGGATGTGGGCTTAAGTTAAAGGATAATGCCACGGATTGCAAGCCTAAAGCCGCATCTGCAAAACAATAAACACCTTGCAAAACAAATGGTTTTGATAAACAAGACTCTTTTGTCAACCTGTTGAGCAGCATAGGCACGAAACAGCCGCTCGTCCAAGTCATCGTGGGCGGAGTTATACCAATCCCAATAAGTTCACATGCTATCCCTTCTCCAGCGGGAGAAGGTTAGGTTGAGGGGATTCAAACAACAACTTATTGGGATTGGCATTACTTAACTGAGGGCAGATCTTATGCCGCCCCAATTCATATAAAAAAAGGCTGGATCGACACTGTAAAAATGATTTTTTTTGCCAGCAATGTTAGAATTAATATAAATCCTGACTAACCAGATTTAACGGATGTCAACAGACTCACATCAGCACGCTCATCACTCGCCGGCACTGGAATTTAAAAGCAGCACTTTTTCCGTGCCGGTTTTGGTTTTGTTCGATAATGATGTCATTGTTATCGAACAGTTATTACAGGAAAAAATCCGTTTGGCGCCCGAGTTTTTCAAAAACTCGCCGCTGGTGCTCGACTTGCAGGAACTGAATAAAAACGAGCTCGACATTGATGTTAGCAAACTTGCCAAGCTCATCCGCAAATTGGGCTTGTTGCCGATTGGAATACGCGGCGGCTCTGCCAAACAGATTCAGCAGGCCTTGGAACTTGGAATTCCCGTTCATTCCGGCCAAAGCGTTAATGTTGCAGCAGCTTCCGTAACGCAAAAACAGCACATTCCCGAGCCAGAGCCTGAACCGACAGTTATCGCTGCTACAACCACCATGATGATCACTCACCCTGTCCGTTCCGGTCAACGCATTTATGCTGCGGGT
>JAYTLW010000325.1:0-5169 GCA_043729025.1 Methylobacter sp. | reverse complement strand
AACGATCGCCTGATCATTGAAAAGGACGTCCTCGAGCTTAGTAAAAAAATGCGCACATCCGGTATCGATATTTCAGATGGGGAGTTTTATCCAGTCTAGGCGTGTGCAGCAAACCACCCCTAGCCTGGTTAAGCCCCCCCATAGCGGATTAGCGAACGAAATGGCGGGCTTACGTACGGAACTGCGCATGACGAAGTGCGCAACTTTCGCAGTCTGACCAATCATCAAACAGATCGACAGTGAGCACGATGGCAATGGCTAAACAGAGTCACGGCGAAAAAATGCAGTAACATTCGCAGTAACCCATAAATTATTAATCACCGAAACCCTTTAATAATGCGGCCTACAGAGCGTTATTCGGTTGTCCACGCCCTTGAGCATTTAAAGAGATTCAACGAAGTACAAAAAACCCGCAGGCTATCTGGCCTAGCGGGTTTTTTATAGTCTGGATCCTAGGATCCACTTTAGTCCGATCAATCAATTACCCGAGAATTTGTATAGATTGAACGCCGCTAAATACTTATTGGGATAATTATGAAACTATTTTTACTTGGCTTAATTGCGTTGATGCTTGTTAATACTGGCGTATATGCCGCTGCCCCAACGAATGAGCGGCTGTATGAGATGCTACTGGAGATGAAAGCTGAACAGGAAAATCTCAAAAAGGAGGTTGCTGAATCGAAAATAAGGGAATCCGATTTAAAAGCGCATCTGGACAAGGCCAAAGCTGAGTTGGTGACTGCACAAGAACACGCGAACGTATCGCCAAAAAATGAGCAGCAAAAAATACCCAATGTTAAAGAAGGCTTCTTTGCTTCGGCAGGCGCACTTTATGTGAAGCCTCTGATTGACGCCAATAAGACCTTTGGCTTTTTATTTTCAAAAGGTAATGATCTTGACTACGAGCCGGGCTTTCAAGTTTCAACGGGTTATCAAGCCCATGATAATTGGGACTATATCTTGAAATATAAACATTTTGATACCGATGCCGATACCGGCGGCCAAATTGTTGCCAGATATAGAAGCCATTACGATGTATTGGACTTTGAAATTGGGAAGCAATTTTTACCATCCGATCATGTTGTTATAAGAGTGTCTGGTGGCATCCGGTATGCGGCGTTGGATGAGCACACTAGTGCGTCAGGTTTCCCTTTCTTTTCTGGATCTGGAACCACCTTTGATTATAAAAATGACTTTTGGGGCGTAGGGCCACGCATTACAGCCGCCCCTACCTGGAAGCCTTTTGGGAATAATTTTCGTGTATTCGGCAATATTGGAACCAGTTTTTTAAATGGGCAGCAACATGAAACTGGTTCTTTGAGGTTTAATTCATTCAGCGATCCGTCCACCACTAATAGACGGCTAGACAGCTTCGTTACCATGATTGAAGCTGGCAGTGGCATGGGTTACACCATAAAAGGCAATTTAGTGGATATTGACCTTCAAGCCGGTTATCAATTTGAACATTGGCTGGTTAGCGACCAGACAGACAAAATCCTGTTTAGGGGCTTTCATGGGGCTTATGGAACAGTTGGCGTTAAGTTTTAAAAACTGGTAACTACTCGCCCCGTATAGATTCTAATTCCCCAGCCAGCGCCAGTTGAACGGCAACAAGCGGGTTGTAATACCAATCCCAATAAGTTGTTGTTTGAATCCCCTCAACCTAACCTTCTCCCGCTGGAGAAGGGATAGCATGTGAACTTATTGGGATTGGCATTACCTTTGTTCGCCATCGTTTGCAGGTAGCTCGATATTCGGCAATAAGCCAGCGCCTAAGTTTCTGTTCTAAAGCAACCGGACATTTCTAACCAAATATATGAGATCACTTGCCCAATGCTCGTTTGAGCATGTTGCCTAAATTGAATCATACCAAAAACCAACGGCAATAATTAATTCCTAACCTCCGTAATTATCCACTCGCTTTACAACCCCAATCCCCAACAATAAAACCAAGGCTCCCCACAATAAACACGGCACCAGATAGAACCAATGTTGGTAAAAAGTAGGCGGCGGGTTTTTCAGATAAGGCACTTCGTATAAGCCCGCCCAGGTCTGATGTACCGGGGAGCGCTCCAGGATTTCTCCAGACGCCAGCGATGCCGTGGATATGCCGGTGTTGGTGACGCGCAATACCGGGCGGCGAAATTCCACGCCGCGCGCCAGGGTCATGACCATGTGCTGGTAAGGTTCCTGCCATGCGCCGTACCAGGAATCGTTGGTGACGTTGACGATGAACTGGGCGCCGAGTTCTGCCAGCGAGCGGGTAAATTCGGGGAACAGGCTTTCGTAGCAAATTTGCGCGCCCATTTTATAGCCGTTCCAGATCAATAAATCGGTCGGGCCGTGGCCTCGGGCAAAATGCCCGGTGGCCGGGAGCCAGTTACGGATTTCGGGGAAGAATTGTTCGCCGGGTATGTATTCGCCAAAAGCCAGCAGGATCGATTTGCTGTAATGCGGCGGCACTATCTCGCCGTCCTTATTCAATACAAACAGGGAATTGGTGATCAGGCTGGATTGTTCATCGACACTGTAAGCGCCGGTAAGCAGCGGCAATTGCCGTGCTTGGAGGAACTGCGCCAGCGCTAGAGGTAAGGGATCGGATTTAAACTGCTCGCCCAGCAACGCCGGAAATGCCGTTTCAGGCCACAGGACGAAGTCGATAGTGGCGTCCTGATGGGCTTTGAGTGCGCTATCGGTCAGCGCGAGATAGCGGTTGAATATTTCCGTACCGTAGCCTCGGCCCAATTCTGCGGCGAGCTTTTCCGCATTCTCGATATAGGCCTGAATCATCAGGGTTTTAAACGACGCATCCGGCTGCGGCAGTCTGTTTTTCAGCCACAAGCCGCCGACATTCAACAGCATAAAGCCGGCGATGACGGTCGCCAAGATGATTTTTCCGGCATTCTGTTTGCGCTGTTCCCAGGCCAGATAAAGCGGCAAGTTGCAAAGCAGGGTCGCGGCGCTGAGCCCGCTAAAACCGATGATCTCCGCCCAATGGTAAACGGGAACATTGGCGCCATACCAGGAGTAGCCAAAGTTCCAGTCAAACAGGGTCAGCGAATAGGCCTCGCACAGCGTGGTGATCAGCGCCATCAATAGGAGCGCTAGCCGCTTTGACCATTGAAATTTTTGTCGCCCCCAAAACCACAACACACCGGCCAGCGGCACAAACAAATGGGCGATCAAGCCATAGACCACCATGCCGATGACCGCTAGCGGCCAGTCCAGATGGGCAAATTCATGCAGCAGGTAAGTGACCCAGTTAAAACCAATCAGCGTGAATACGAACGCGGTGATCATGCCGCCAAGGAAAACGTCTTTTAAGCGGGTTTGTCGATTCCAGAATAGCCATAAGGGCACAAAGCAGAATAAAGAAGCCCAGGGCGGAAAAGGGATGTAACTGGTGCCGATTAAAATGCCGGACAGGACCGGAAGAAGCCAGGGTTTAAAAACGCTGTTCATAGTGTGGAACATGGAGTGATTCGAAAAAAACAGTCAACACATTGTTGGGGGAGTGCAAGCTTTACTTGTGCTTGCAGGCGAAACCTGCACTCCAGCAGGTCGGGTTACGCTACGCTAGCCCGACCTACGCATCCCGCTCCCGTTAGGTTACGGCGCAAAAAAAAGTAGCTTGGCAATTGCTCCTGCATTGTTCCCGGCAACCGCTCTGTACGTTGCTCTACCTCCCGCATCCATGCAGTCGTAACCCAGCGGCGCTAACCGCCATGAATCTCCGCATGTAAGGCACGGTATTCGTCAGTCAGTTTATGATTGGGAACATAATGCACCAGCGGTTTTGATTCCGAGTGCGACTCCCTGACCTTGACCGATGGCGAGATCATTGCGGCCAGTACCGGCAGCCCTTCGGCGATAAGTTCTTCAACTAATTGGCGCGGCAAATTAGCTTGTTTTTGATATTGATTGACGATGATGCCTTCAATTTCAAGATTCTGATTATGGTCGGATTTAACTTCTGTTACGACTTGCATCAGTGAATATAATGCCTCTCTGGCAAAGGTGTCGCAATCGAAAGGAATTAAACACTTGTCGGCAGCGATTAAGGCGGACTGGCTGTAGAAGTTCAGGATAGGCGGAGTGTCCATATAGATCTCATCAAAACCCTCCAATTTTTCCAGAGCTTCTTTTAATTTAAATATTTTCATCCGCGATTCCAAACGACTTTGCAAGGGCTCAAGCTCGGGGTGGGATGCAATGACAAACAGGTTGGGGAACTGCGTCTCATGAATGGCGCTTTCTAGGCCGGAACCCGATGCGCCTCCGCCAAACAGGGAAAGGCTCAGGCAATCTTTGAAGAAGTGGGCAATGGTTTTGTCGCTGTCGCTGATTTTATTGCCGAGCAGGTATTGCGTTGAATTGCCCTGAACATCGAGGTCGATAACTAAGGTGCGTTTGCCTTCAACCGCACTGATGGCGGCTAAATTACACGTAATAGTAGACTTGCCGACACCGCCTTTCTGGTTGAAAATGACTCTGCGCATGTTATTCCCCGTTAAATCAAATAGTTGAAAATCGCATTATAAGGCTTAGGCCGCTAATATCAAATGCGGATAAAGGTTTTGCCCTGGCATTGCGGACAGTCAGGGATTTCGCTGGGTGTTTTAAAGGCGATTTCCTTGCCGCAGTCGTCACAGATAAACGTGCCGGGTACGGTAATGTCGCCGCTGTGATAGGTGTGGGCTTCTGCTAATTGTTCCAGTTTTGCCAGTTCCAATCGGGTTTTGTCGGCCAAGCTTAAAAAAGCGTCCAGCGCGAAGTTTTCAATCAACTCAATATCGAATTTAAACCACTCGGACAGCGAGTCCTTATCTTCCTGGGTCGACAAACCTTGCGCCGCATGTTCAATATCACGTTTAACAAACTTTGTAACCTTATCCAGCTCATCGCTGGTTAAGCTGCTGTCTTTGCTGGTTTTTTCTTTTGAAATTTCCAGCGCTTCGGCAAAAGAATGCAGCGTATCCTCCATGGTTTCATGGAGATGCTTCATAAGGTTCGAATAGGCGGCGATAAGTTTGTTTTTATTCATATAGGGTTGAACTCCTGAAAATGACACTTTAGATTTAAGCAACTGTACGGTATTCTAACGCTTTTGACTGGTAAAAGACGAGAAGGATGCAAGAAAATTATAAGCCGTTGGCAATTGAGCAAGAA
>JAYTLW010000324.1:0-2696 GCA_043729025.1 Methylobacter sp. | reverse complement strand
GACGTAGGCGTCGCTCCCACCGTGGGAGCGACGCCTACGTCGCGACTAAAAACAACCAGCCCCTACCAACAGCTCATCAAAAAACTGTTCGAACAATTGGAGATCATTAAAAACCAACGCCTAAACCTTTGCGGTGATTCATTGGCTCCGATCATTTTCAACGATTTTCTCGATAGTTTTGTTAATGAACAAGGCGTCTGCAACATTGACGGGCGCTCGCCTGCCAAAATATTGCTCGATAATGAAATTTGGATAAGTGAACTTGCCAATGACCAAATAAACACGGGTACTTGGTTGGCAAAAGCAGAACGGGAACGCATCTTGATCACCCGTAAGTCGCTGGGCATGGATACCGCTTTAAAAGTATCCATTTTTGGTTACCACATCAGCTTTGCCAAATCAGAAGAAGATCAAGGAAAATTCGGCGAACAAGCCAAAAATGGCAATTTGCTTAGAGCCTGGGATTTTTCCTTGCCCAAATCTGCTGATAAAGCGTTGTGGAACGGTTATGCCCGACGGACTATCAACGCTTATGTGCCATTATTCGATACCAAAGCACAAACCGAGGAAGCCTTAGGCAAATATAGAGGTGAAGAACAGCTGGATTTAGGGGATGCAAAGACTCTCAACCATATTGCCTGCGAAGACCAAATCTTGCAGGAAAATCATCAATGGCAAGGCATCAGCGCCCTGTCCACCTTAAAGGGCGATGTCGATAATCTCGGCATGATCTTTCAATCCGGTTTAAGCGATGATGTCAGCTTTAGTAAAACAGCAGCACTATCTCGACAAATTAACAATTTTTTTACTGTCTATTTACCCTGGTTATGTCAATCAGATGATCAATATCGAAACACCTATACCGTGTTTGCCGGTGGTGATGATTTCTTTTTGATCGGACCCTGGCTATCCCAAATTAAACTGGCCAGCAAAATGCGACAAGCTTTTCAAGACTATGTGGCAGGGAATCCGGAAATACACTTCTCCGCTGGTATCAGCACGACCAAGCCCGGTTTACCGATTGGGCAGCTAGGCGACATGGCTGAAAGAGCTCTAGAACAGGCTAAAACCCATAATCCTGAGGATAATAATCTAGCCCCTAAAAATGCAGTTTGTTGTTTTAATCAACAGATGTTTTGGGATGAATTTAGCGCCTTGGAAACTCGTCGAAACCGATTGCAAGAGTTAAACAATGAAATGAATTTAAGCACCGGCTATGTCTACGGTTTATTAACGTTGATCAACATGGCGGAAAAGGTAAATGAAAGACCTGAAAATGCTATCTGGCACAGCTATTTTGCTTATCGTACAGTCCGGATGTTGGAAGGTAATAAGCAACTCGACAAAGATCAGCGCAAACGGCGGCAAGCAGAACTCGCTGAAGAAATTGCCAATGCAGGCATTATTCGTCATGGAGGTAATTACAGAGTGGCACTGTTTTGCCATTTGTATCAGCAGCGTTAATCGCGACGTGGGCGTCGCTCCCACAGCGTCGCAATTTAAAACAGATTACCCAAAACTTTGATAAACAGGAGATCAACATGGACTTCAAACTCAGCAAGACCGGCGAAAAACTTAACCCGGAATTGTTCAACGATATTGCTAAAGATGCCGCTAAAGAAGTTGCGAGCGGTGGCGACAGAGTCAATAAGTCGACCCAGCTTAGAAAATTCTATGACGAAATAGTGCTATGGGACAACAAGGTACTGCTCCACCCGGAAAAATTCGACGAATACCTACCATTTATCAGAATGCTCAACGCCAAAGTCGCTTATGCAGAAGGCCGCAAACTGGTGGATCATAATTTTGTCAGCTTGCTCAACACCGGTTTGAAGCAAGTCATCTGTGCCGATACATTACACACCTTCAAATTGTTCATGGAAGCTTTTATGGGCTTTTACAAACAAGAACGCCCTAACTGATAAGAGGCCATACCATGCAACTCACCAACATCCAAAAACTCACAGGCCAAATCGAATTACTCAGCGGCTTGCACATCGGTAGCGGCAACACCGAAATTCATATCGGCGGCACCGATAATCCGGTGATCAAAAACCCGATTACCCAACAACCTTATATCCCCGGCTCCAGCATTAAAGGCAAAATGCGCAGTTTGCTGGAGTGGCAATTAGGCGTAGTTGGACAAACCGACGGCCACCCCTTAAGCTTTAAGCACCTAAATAAATTGGATAGCAAGATACTGGATGAAGCCAAAGCCTTGATAAAACTGTTCGGCGGTGCGCCCGATGGTGATATTGCTCAAGATTTGTTAGCCGAAATCGGGCCCAGCCGACTGGCATTCTGGGACTGCTCGCTAGATCCACAATGGGCAAAAGAAATGGATGACAAAAACCTGATGCTCACCGAAATCAAAATGGAAAATACCATCGACCGTATCAAAGGCACAGCCGAACATCCGCGCAACACCGAGCGTGTTCCGGCCACCGCCAGATTTGACTTTAATCTCACCATCCGTATCCACGACCATGAAGACCTGACTGAAACCATTCTGGTCGGGCTTAAATTATTGGAATACACCGGATTGGGCGGCTCCGGTTCGCGCGGCTACGGAAAAATTGCCTTCCGCGACTTAAAGTTAGATGGGCAAGATTTTCAAGCCAAACTCGATCAACTCAAATTAGAAGAGGCCACCTAATGCAACCGATACGTCAGATTTACAAAGATGCACCCAATGC
>JAYTLW010000323.1:0-34530 GCA_043729025.1 Methylobacter sp. | reverse complement strand
AATACCATGGCCGAATTTGAACCTGATGTCACCATGGCCATGAATCAATGAGCCAATTAGGTTTTATCCACCTTACTCAGAACAGGGCGCACTCATGAGCGGATTATTAGCAACATCATTGTCAGGTCTGATGGCGGCTCAACGTTCATTGGAAACGGTGCAGCATAATATTTCCAACGTCAATACAGACGGTTACAGCCGCCAACGCGTGGAGCAGGGCACTATTCCTGCACGTTTTACCGGCGACGGCTATGTCGGTCAGGGCGTAAATGTCACTAATATTACTCGCAGTTATGACCAGTTTATTAATAAACAATTGAGCTCCAGTCTCTCAGCATTTGGAGAAGTGGATCATTACCACCAGTTGGCCACCAGCATTGACAATATCATGGCTGATGTTACTACGGGTATCGCGCCGGTCTTGAACCGTTTCTTTAATTCCGTGAATGAAGTGGCGAATGACCCAACATCGATCCCTTCCAGGCAGGTATGGTTGTCTGAAACGAGCAATCTAACGCAAAGCTTCAATACCATGAACGACAGATTTGAAGCGATACGTACCCAGAATAATAGTGATATGGGCACCTTGGTTAACGAGATCAATTCTTTAGCCAAGTCCATAGCGGGCCTTAATGTGCAAATCGCAGCCGGTTTAGGTCAAACACAGGGACTGAAAGATCCCAATGACTTGCTGGATCAGCAGGATGCCTTGCTTGCAAAATTAGCCGGTATAGTCAATGTTTCAGTAGTCACTCAGAAGGATGGCTCGTCCAGTGTATTTATCGGCAGTGGACAGACGCTGGTTCAAAAAGGCGGGTCGGCAACTTTTACCACATTACAGTCTCAGTTTGATCCAAGCAAACTAGAAATTGGAATCCAGGCTACTAATGGCGTCATAGATATAACCAGTCAGATTAGCGGCGGCTCGTTAGCGGGTTCATTGAGGTTTCGGGATGAAGTGCTGGATCCAGCGCAGCAGCAACTGGGCCGAGTCGCCGCCGGTCTGGCGATGGGTGTTAATGCGCTGCATAAAAACGGTTTTGATCTGAGTGGCGCATCGGGATCGGACTTGTTTTCCGGTATTGCAGCCGTGCCTGTTATTCCAAGTTTGTTTAATATCGGTAATGCGCTGGTTACGGCTAGCTTTCAGGATGTAAATGTCAATCCATTGGCAGCTGCAAATCTGGATTATAGCGATTTTACTCTGAAGTATGTTAATGCGGGCAACGGGGTTGATTATACCTTGACCAGGGCGCGCGATAATCAGGTGATTAATCTTACCGCCACTACAGTGGCGGGGGTTTCCACCTTGTCGTTTGCAAAGGCGCAACCGGCGAATTTTGATTCGACTGCTTACTCTATGGCGAGCACTCTCTCACCCGGAATTTTTACGCCAGCGGTCTCTAGCGGCAAGGTGGCGGTAGCGCGAGAGGAAACCTTTGGTGCATTTACACCTGCTGTTTCCAATAACGCGGATGTATTCACCCTGGACATCGACGGTATCCCCTTCTATAACGAGGTCGGCTCAGTCGGCGGCGCCGTGACCAAAGCCGAGCTGGACACCGCACTGATAGCTTTTCTGGCAGTGCCCGCCAATGCCGCGCTCTACCAGAAAGTTTCAGGTTCCTTCGCCACCGACAATCTGCGTTTAAGAAAGCTCGACGGCACAGCTATCGTCGCAAACATCACCAGCAACTTCGGCACAACCCCCGGCGCTTTTGCCGCCAATACCGTTAATAGTGCAGGTTCGGTTGTAGTCGCCGCGACCGGCGGCCCCTTTACCCTCAATGTTGACGGCCTGCAGATTTATACCGAGGCGGCGACGCCCGGTGGCGCGGTTACCAAGAGCGAGCTTGACGCCGCGATGGATACATTTCTGATCTCCGGCCCGGGGGCGGGTTTGTATTCCAAAACGGGATCGTTTACAAATAACGACTTAGTGCTCAGCAAGCTCGACGGCACGGTCACTACGCTTGCCATTACCAGCAACTTCAGCGGTATCGGCAGCATCCCAGGCTCGTTCTCGGGGCAGCTAATCGGCGCAGCGGCCAGCCCGGCAGGCATTGATATAAAAGTTGATTTGACCGGGGGTAAAACCCTGTCGGTCGGGGATGAATCGTTTATCAGGCCGACTTTTAGCGCAGCTCAGAAAATTGGGGTTAATATTGACGACCCGAGAAAAATTGCGGCCGCCACCAATGTAGAAATTGACCCGGTGACCAAACTGCCGGTGGCTATTATCAGAGGCCCGATGCCCAGCGATAATAGGAATGCATTATTGCTGGCAAATCTTCAGAATAAATCGAGCATGTTGGGGGGGAAAGCCACATTTAATGATACCTATGGGCAAATTGTTTCCGGTGTCGGAACCTTGACGCGGGCGGCTGAGCTGAGTTCTTCGGCGCAGCAAACCTTATTAAATCAGGCCAAGGGATCCAGAGAGAGTCTGGCAGGTGTTAATTTGGACGAGGAGGCCGCTAACTTGATCATGTTTCAACAAGCATATCAGGCCTCGGCACAATCAATTTCAGTGGCCAAGTCTTTATTCGATACTTTGATAGGCGCAGTTAGATAGGAGCGATAGCGATGAGAATTTCAACAGCATGGGCGCAACAGCTTAGTGTGAATGCAATGGCCAGTCAGCAAATCCAATTGGCTAAGCTAAATCAGCAAATAAGTTCCGGGCTTAAAGTGTCAACGCCTGCCGACGACCCAGCGGCGGCGGTAAGAGCATTGGATTTAAACGTCACGATTGCCAAAACCACCCAGTATCAAAGCAATATCGCCACGGCGCGGGGGCGGTTGAATATTGAGGAATCGGCTCTCTCGACTTCAGCCATCATCTTGGATCGCGCCAAAGAGCTGACTGTTCAAGCTAAGAACGCTACGCTAAGCAACAGCGACAGGTTAACGATCAAAACTGAAGTGGATCAGCTGATTGAACAATTGGCCGATGTTGCCAATACCAAAAATGCCAATGGCGAATTTATTTTTTCGGGCGATCTTTCAACCGTGTCCGCTTTTGCGAAACACCCTACGACGGGCGAATATGTTTATCAAGGCGGCCCTGAGCAGCGGACTATACAAATCAGCCCTACAAGGCAAGTTGCCGACGGCGATTTGGGTTTCAATGTATTTGAAAATATAGACTCGATCAGTCCGGCGGCTGATCTGAATGGCAAACGTAGTATTTTTAACACCTTAAAGGCGCTGTCGGATGGCTTGACTGCTACTTTTAATGCCACTCCAGGTGAAATTACCGGCGACAAGTTTTTACGCTATGGCTTGGATTATAGTAATCCTTTACCGCCGACTACATTTGACTTGGTTGCCAATGTGGAGACGCTTCCTGCTACTGTGCCGCCAACACTTGTCGCGTTTACGTCGCCGATAGATTTGACGGGTAAAAAGTTTACCGGTGTGGAGGCTATAGCCACCGAGATAAATGCGCAGCTTACGGCGGGCAGTTTACCCCTACCGCCTACTATTCAAGCGCGGAGTAACGGCAATAGGCTTGAATTTGTTGCAGTCGCCACAGGCGCCTTAAACAGCATACAAATTAATAACAGCTCAGGATCATTTTTAACCGATGCCGGTTTTAGTAACGGCCAAACCAAGGCGGGGGCTGACTTGCCTGTGCTGCCCGTTCAGGTGTTTCAAAGTCAGCTTGACGATGTTTTAACCGATCTTGATGCGGCACAGAGTAGTTTTTTGCAGGCAACAACCAGTATCGGCGTTAGGCAGAATGCTTTGGATAATCAACAATCCCAAAATGAAAAGTTTGTATTAGACACTCAGGCAACGCTTTCAGTAACGCAGGACATTGATTATGCCGAGGCAATCAGTAAGTTTCAGCTGCAATCTACAGCATTGCAGGCCGCTCAACAGACTTTTACCAAGGTAAAAGGCTTGTCCTTGTTTAATTATCTCTAGCCGTTGCTATGAGTTCATAGCGGGGGATTGATAGCGTATCAAGCCCTTTTTTTTGGCTGAAAAATAAGTTATGGATAAATCACTTTGGGTGCAAAGTTGGCGGCTGGATATTTAGGGTCAAAATCTACTTCCTGTTCTGCGGGCTTTTTGGATGGACACTTAGTGTCCGGTTTGACTGATTCTTTGTCGATATAAATGACTTTAGGTTGGAAATTTGCAGCAGGATATTGCTCATCGCTTCCGGCAAAGGCAGTTAATGAAGCTAAGGCAAACAGTGCAGTCGCGAACCTTAAGATGATTATTTTTTTCATATGCAAAACCTTGGGTAGTTGAGTAGGGCACGCATTGCGTACCTTGCGCATCGCGTACTTCATTGCTGACGGCCAAAGAGTATCGGGTATTTTGGGCGAATCCGCAACTGTTTTTCGAGCCGGAAAACGGTCACAAAAGTTGTTTGATTTCGGGATGAAAGGCCAGCAATTGCTGCCTGAAAGCTTCAACGGCAAGTTCGTTGCCGCGTTCGCTTCGGGCGATGGGCACGGTAATTTCGCTGACCACCTGCATTGGCGCAGCCGACAAAAAGATCAGCCGGTCAGCCAGGATAATGGCCTCGCGCAGATCATGGGTGACAAATAAAACCGTGTGCGGACGTTGTTGCCACAGCTTCAGTAACAGCTCCCTGACTTGCCTTGCGGTCGGCGCATCCAGCGACACAAAAGGCTCGTCCATCAGCAATACCTCAGGATCAACGGCAAATGCCCTGATGATGGCGACTCGGCGGCTCATGCCCAGCGACAGCCGTTCAGGATAGCTATGTTGCGATGGCGTTAATTGCATAATCTCAAGCAAGGCATCGATGACCTCGGAAGGCTGACGCCCATCCAGCACCAACTCGATATTTTCCCTGACCGTCCGCCAGGGCAACAGGCGAGGGTTCTGGAAAACGTAGCCGATCTTGGGCTGGGTATGTTGCTGCCCAACCCGGATTTCGCCGTCGTAATCGGTATCCAGGCCGGCAATAATATTTAACAATGTGGTCTTGCCGCAGCCGGACGGGCCGATCAGACAAATAAATTCCTGGGCATTCAGCGACAGTTTAAGGTCGGAGATACTCGGGCCGGTCGCGGTCGGATAGGTTTTGTTGTCGATGGTGATTTGGATGTCGGTCATCTGCGCCACCGCAAGGCTTTTTTGTCCAGCGGTTTCAAAATCAGCAGCTCTATCAGCTGAATGACTGTAACAAAAGCGATGGTATAAGCCAGAATGCTGGCGACATCAAACAGTTGAAAAAACAAATGCAGCTGATAACCCATGCCGTTGCTGCGTCCCAACAACTCGACCACCAGAATGATTTTCCAGATGAGGGCCAGACCTGAACGGGTGGCGCCCATCACAAACGGATGCAGTTGCGGCCAAATCACGTGAATCAGGGTTTTACGCCTGCCGAAATGAAAACAGCGCGCCATGTCCAGCAGGTCTTGATCCAGGGTGCGCGTACCTTCCCGGATAGTAATAATGACATTGGGCAGTTTGTTGATAACCACGGCCAGTATCGCCGCCGACTCGACCAGTCCAAACCATACGTAGCATAAGATAATGGTGACCAGCGCCGGGACATTCAAGAAAATCACCAGCCAGTTGTCAAAGAATGCATCGAGTTTTTTATTGCGTCCCAGCACTATGCCGATGGCGCAACCTAGCAACATTGCACTAGCAAAACTGACCGCCAGCCGGAGCAAGGTATGGCCGAGGTGAAACGGCAGTTGCCCCGACACGCAGCCTTGCCAGAAAACCTGGGCCACAACTTCTGGAGTCGGCAAGGTGTTGCTGTTTAGATAGACAGCCAAAGCTTGCCAGAGGGCTAAAAAAGCCAGCAAGGAGAGGGTTGGCAATAATTTTTTAAAATGAATCAAAGTAACTTCTCAGCGGGTGTTTTTGCCACAGATTCACAGATTATATTTGCAAAAAAATCTGGATATTTCACAAGTGCCCCGTGTGACTATAAGTTTAATCTGTGACTCTGTGGCGTTTTATTGTTTCTTGAGAGTCGTTATGACTCAAATTATTATTCAGCCGACCAGAAAGTCCGGTAGGGCACGCTGTGCGTACCATTGACCACCAGCAAAGTGTAGGCTGTCTAGCTGTGGGCAATACCAAAGCGGGCTTTGGACTCCATTAACGTTATTAACGGCGGAGTTCAAAACTCGCTTTGAACAGACTACCGAAAAGGCACACACAAATCTCCGAATAGGTACGCACTGCGTACTCTACCTAGCTTTCACTCAACTGACCAGAAAGTGCCGGGTTGCAGGTTTTCCGATTGCCCGGTTAACTGGCTGTTGCTTACAGTCCGCAGTAGGGTATATATGCGAGCTGCGGCCAGCTGTTCCGCTAAGCCCCAGTGCTCAATGCCACCCTCGCAATAACGCTGACGTAATTTGCTTAGTGTGGGCGCATCCTCGGCCTTGGTTAACGGGATAATCTTTTGCCAAGACCTGTCATCGGTACACAGTTGATTTTTAGCCCGCTTTCCGGCGTTAAAAAAATTATTAAGCGTCTGCTTATGGTCGTTCGCCCAGCTTTGCTTAAACACATAACCCAGGCTGGGGACATCTTCCTGTATGCCTAAACCTTTTAAAATGCCTTTGCCGTCGACTATCTGGCGATAGCCCTGAGCTTCAAGCTTAGCGGCAAAGTGCCAATAGGTGAGGGCGGCATCGACTCGGTTTTGCTTGATTTGCTCGTTGATCAGCGGCGGTGCGCCGTAGACTTTTTCTACTGACGCATTCAGATTCAGTTGTTCTTGCCCGGCTAAGGCTTGTAGCAACAGCCAGTTTTTGTCCAGTTCGCCTCCGGCAATCCCGAGGCGTTTGCCTTTGAGATCTTTTAGCGAGCGGATAGGGCTGTTGTCCGCCACCACCAGGGCGCCCGAGGTGGTTGAATACGGATAAAAGGTAAAATCGGCGCCGGTAGCGCGCAGTCTGGATACCCAAATCCAGTCCGACACGATCATATCCACGGCGCCGGACTGTAGCGCAATTTTACCGGCTTCCGCATTGGCCAAATGCCGTATATCCAGTTCAAAACCAGCTGGTTGGTTATCCTGAACAGCTGCCAATTCCCAATCGACCGTGCCGAAAGCCTGGACGCCGATGCGGATGACGGTTTTTTCCGCAGCCTGACTGTTGCATGAGGCCAACAGGCACAGGCCGATAAAAAAGGCATTAAATTTCATGAACGCTGTCTCAATTAAGGCGAAGGACGACCATTCTATCTGGACGCAGGGCTGGGTGCGAGGATGTTCTCAACCATGTAGCCATATAACCGGTAATAGCTTATCCTTATAAGCAATTTTTACGCAGTCTCAAACGGGCTATGAATGCATTGAATCGGTACGCCGCTGAAATTTATCGCTGTTTTTTTATGCGAGGTGTTTTGCTGGCTGCCAACTTAAGCCAGGGCAATGAGCTAACCTTGACCGTTCGCCCTGAGCCTAGTCGAAGGGAACGGCTTAACCTTAATCTGTCCAGCTTTAAATGGGCAGCCTTACTTGTTGGGATAGTGTTGTTTGCAGGTTGCGCCAGTGTCCCGGAAACCAAGCCCACTACTAAGGTTTATTCGCCTATAGTCGGTTATGCGCTGAGCTTGCAGGGTACGCCTTATCGTTACGGCAAAAGTTCGCCCGAGGACGGTTTCGATTGCAGCGGTTTTGTTCAACATGTCTACGGGCATCAGGGTATATCTCTGCCGCGTACGGTTAAGGGCATGGCCGAGTCGCTGCCGCAAATTCCGAAAGGCGATCTGCATTCCGGCGATCTGGTGTTTTTTAACACTAACGGTAAGCCGTTTTCCCATGTCGGTATTTACCTCGATAACGATAATTTTATTCATGCACCCAGCCAGCGTACCGGAAAGGTGCTGGTGTCCAGCCTTAAAAACAAGTATTGGGGGCGGCGGTTTAGCTGTGCACGCCGACCATAACCGCATTGCCAAGCTGTAACCGGATATTGTATTTAAGGCGATTTCCTGCGAAAAAATAGCCCAGCTGGCTTAAGCCCCTCTCAAATCGTGTTGATATTTTATAAGTAAAAATGCGAACGTTTGTTATCGACCCACTGCGGTCTGTCAAGTTAGTATTTCCCTCTCCACCATAATCTAAATGGGGTGAATGCGGAATTGTGCGCCAAGAATTTGCAAATGGCCTGAGTGGCTAAATTGCGGCAACAACAACTCACGGTCAAAGTAAGATAGCACCAATCCTAGCGGCACTTATGACAGGAGAAATGCAAAAAACGTTAGCAATATACAGCGTCATAATTTGTGACTCTGTTTGTTATCTTAGAATTTAATACCCCATTTGGATTGATGCTTTTATCAAGCATTAATTGACCGGCGTTCCGTAGTGGCTGCCCGCAATACGGATAGTGCTGACCGTAGAAAGAGGGCGGCAATTGCCAAGCCGACTACAATATCAGGCCAACCTGAATGGGTGAACCATACGCCTATCGCGGCAAACAACACTGAAATATTCGCAATAATGTCGTTGCGGGAACATAACCAAACTGAACTCATATTGATGTCATCGACCCGATGCCGCCAGAGCAAAGCGAAACAAATGCTGTTCGCGACCAGCGCCAGCAAGCCGATTGCACCGATGGCCTCAAACACTGGAACCTGCGGAAAAACGATCTTGTAAACCGCTTGCCCAAGGACGAAAAGGCCGAAGGCCGCCATAATGCCGCCTTTGAACAGGGCTGCGTTGGCTTTCATTCTTGCGCCGCGTGCGACAACGTAAATACTGAAGCCGTATACCAAGGCATCGCCAAGCATATCCAGCGAATCCGCCAACAGTGAGACGGAGCCTCCCATTAACCCGGCTGTGAGTTCTACGACGAACATGACGGCATTGATAGTCAATACTATCTTAAGAGTCGAGCTTTGGCGATTACGAAGGGTTTCTATCTCGCAAGCTTTGTCATTACAACAATCAGACATTATCTTTCCTCAAAATATTTTAGTTGTTAAGGGCTGGTTGCAAGGCGCTACGGCTTTAAATTGCCGGTTAAAGTCGGCCCTCAAAATATTTTAGCTGTTAAGGGTTGATTGCAAGTGTACACAAAGAGCCGCTGATTTACAGTCACCCCCCTCTAATGAGGGCAACGGAACTGAAAACCGCCTTATTCCGATGTCCCCAGCAGGGTGACGATGATCGGACATGATACTGAATCGGTATTGCTGGCGCAGTTCTCAACCAACTTGGACAAGGCCGCCTCCATCGTGCGCAAGCCTTCGATGTGTTCACGTATTAGCACAAGCTTTCTAAGGGCAATGTCTTTTGCCTCCCGACAATGTTGCCCATCCTCAAGGCTCAGCAACTCCGAAACTTCATCGAGCGAGAAACTGAATTTCTGGCCTTGCTTAATGAACCGCACCCGCTGCACGTCGTGTTCGCTGTAATGTCGAACGCCCTTGATCGGTTTTACGGGTTGCACCAGCAAGCCACGCCGTTGATAAAAACGGATCGTTTCGACATTCACCCCGGCTTTTTTCGCCAGTGCACCAATCGTAAAACTTTTTTGCGTCATGGGGATTGTCTCCGTACATAGGTACGGTGCTTATAATATATGAAAAGCTAAATAATGAGGTATTTCTCATGAATCAAAAACAAGCCATGATTGCGAGCGTTCTTGCCGGTATAGGCGCGAGCTTGTGTTGTGTCGTACCGCTGGTGTTGCTGAGCCTTGGCCTTGGCGGGGCTTGGGTGGCAAATCTGACCGCCTTCGCGCCGGTGCGCCCGGTGTTCATGGGTCTGACATTGCTTTTCATTGGCCTGTCATACCGCATGCTCTACCTGACAGCCCAGACATGCGAACCCGGCAAACCCTGCGCCGATGCAGAAGTCATCCGTAAACAGCGTTTCATTTTCTGGGGGGTGACCATCCCTTTGCTGGGCTTGCTGGCGTTTCCGTGGTTCGCCCCGCTGTTCTATTGAGGAAAAACCGATAAAAACCAAAATTCTTCTGCTTTTCCTGGCGTTCGCCTTAACATCCGGTGCGGTTTTGGCTGCATCCCGCACGGTCACGCTCGACATACAAAACATGACCTGCGCCGTTTGTCCGATCACGGTCAAAAAAGCGCTTGAACACGTTTCCGGCGTGCAACAGGTTACAGTCGATTACGCAAGTAAAACCGCAACGGTACAATTCGATGATACGACCGCCACGGTGGACAAATTGACCGAGGCGACAAGGGCCGCAGGATATCCGTCATCTATCAAGAAGGAGGCTAAATGAATGACGTGATACTAAACTCGACGCTCACCTGCCCGCATTGCGGTCATGCCGAAACAGAAACCATGCCGACCGATGCCTGCCAGTTTTTTTATGAATGCAAGTCCTGCGGAACCCTGCTCAAACCAAAGCAAGGGGATTGCTGCGTGTTTTGCTCTTACGGTTCAGCCAAATGTCCACCCATCCAGCAATCAATCTTGTTGCGCCGGATAGCTATACCGCACTAATGGCTTAATAACGACGGCTTTTGATTGTTTTTGACAATCCAAGGTGATAGTCTCAAACTGCTAAGCCCGTAACCCGTAGGGCAGTTTCGCGATAGCAAACTGCCGCACACGCACAACGCCGACATCAGCCTGCCGAAGTTGCGGTGGATTGCCTGTCGACGAATCCATATCATCACCCTACAGAGTTAATCCGTCTTACCGTGTTGGCTGCCGCCTGCGTGTTGGTTGTCCTTATGGTGACGCATCCGCCCGCGTTATGGTGGGCCTTAGGAACGCTGACGGTAGGCATAGTTTTCATGGCAGAGTTATTTAATGCGGCGTTGGAAACGCTGGCTGACCACCTACACCCAGAAGAACACCCGGAAATTGGCGCAGCTAAGGACATCGCCGCTGGATCGGTGCTTGTTGCAGCTTTGATAGCGCTTTTAGTCGCCGTGGCTTTTTTGCTGCGTTAATATGTATAGTTTCAAATTAGATTCCTTATCTTATTTTCACTAAAAAAAACTAAAATAGTGGGCAGCACAATAAGCACCAATGGTATTTGCACCATCAATCCAGACACAATTGCAATTGCCAGTGGCTGCAGCATTTCAGACCCTGCACCAATACCCATAGCCAATGGCATTAAAGCAAAAATTGCTGCTAGCGTCGTCATAACGATGGGCCGCATCCGATTGTTACCGGCGCTAATCATCCGTTTGAATCCCTTTACGTTATCCGGCAGACTTTCATATTCCGAGTAATAAAAAATAGCCACCTCGGTGACGATACCAATCACCATCGTCATGCCCATGATGGCCATGATATTCAGTTCGTTATGCGTGAACCATAAGCCGATAAATACTGCTGTCACCGATAATAATGTTGTAAGTATCATGGCGAGTGCTACCGGAAATGACTCGTACAGGTACAATAACAACACAAAAACCAGTGCGACGGCTGATAGAAATACCGCAAGCATGCCTTTGAAAGCAACCTGTTGTTGTTCATATAGACCGCCAAGGACGTAATAAACGTCGCGCGGCAACATGTCCGGCTGATCCAGTGCTTTTGTAATATCGGTAATGGTAGAACCCAAATCATGTCCGCTGATACGTGCTGTCACGGCAACCATGCGCTTTAAGTTATCGCGCTTGATTTGGGCTTGCCCGGTTTCAACTGCGATTTCAGCAATGCGCTTCAACGGCACCCAATGGCCGTCTGGGGCGCGGATGCGGAGGTTATTGAGGGCGTTGCTGGTGGAACGCTCGTTTTCAGGTATCCAGACACGGACATTAATCATCTTGATGCCTTCCTGAATTTGCGTAGGCGTTGCGCCAGTCAAATAATTGTTCAAGGCAAGATTCACGTCTTCAACGCTCAGGCCGTCCAGGGCAGCCTTATCCCGTAACACACGAATATTTAACGCATCACCTGCGGGAATTACACCACTATTGATATCAACAACTCCCGGTATCTTTTCCAACTCGTGGGCGACTTTTTCAGCGAGCGTCGCCAATACCGCACCATCATCAGAATACAGTTTGATTTCTATTGGCTCAGGGACTGCGGTCAAATCACCAATCATATCTTCCATGAGCTTGGCCATTTCGAGGTCCAGTCCAGGTACTTTGGCAAGCACTTGTTCTCGAACCGTATCCATAACCTCACCCAAACCACGACGCGGCAATGGCTTTAAGCGCACAAAAAAATCGCCTTCATTGGCTTCGGTAATATGCCCACCCAGGCTTAACCCGGTGCGGCGTGAATAGGTTTCGACTTCGGGTGTGTGCTGTAGGATGGCTTCAACCTGACGTAGAAGACGGTCGGTTTCTGAAGCTGACGTGCCCGGCGCGGCGCGGTAATCGAGGATAAACCCACCCTCATCCATCGCAGGCATAAAACCTGTGCCGACGTTTTGATAGGCAAAAAAACCGCCAACGATTAACGGCAATAAGGCGACCAAAATCAGCCAGGGACGTGGCAAAATACGCTGCATAACACTTTCGTAGTGTCGATGAAGCCAACGGGTAATTTTGTCTTCTGCCTTGTGTTCGGTATCTTTGTCGTTAAGGGTGTGCGAAGCCAGTAAGGGTATTGCCAGCCAGGACACCAAAAATGAAATCGCGAGCACTGACGCTATCGTCAATGACAAGGCTTTAAAAAAACTGCCGCTGACTCCCGACAAAAATGCCAAGGGTATATGGGTCACGATGGTGGCACCCGATGATGCTACTAGTGGCTTAGTGAATTCCTTGGCTGCGAGTTGGATACGCTCCAAGTAACTGCCGGTGTTATCGCGCATCCGGCGCATAATGTGTTCAATCATGACGATAGCGTCATCAATAATTAATGCGACTGCCGCTGCCATGCCGCCCAGCGTCATGATGTTAAAACTCTGTCCGGTTACATATAACACTAAAGCGGTTGCCGATAAGGCCATGGGTACAGTTATTGCCGCTATTAGCGTCACTTTGCCGTTGCGTAAGAACACGAACAGCACCACAATCGCCAGACCTAGACCAATCAATAAGGCCTCGCGCACATTCACCGCAGAGGCGACAATCAAGTCACTTTGATCATACCAAAGCGCAATTTTAATATCGGCGGGCAGTTTTTTTTGGATAGCATCCAATTGTTTTTGCACAGCACGGGCGATTTCCACCGTACTGCCGTCGGGTTGCTGAATAATCTGTAACAACACCGCATCTTTACCATCCGCCGTCACACGCTGCCATTGGGGCGCTGTGGTTTTGACCACTTGTGCGACATCTTCCAGAAACACCAGGCCGTTTGAACCCTTTCGTACAACAGTTTTTGAGATTTGTTCGGCGTTTTGAAATTGCGTATTGGTCAGCCCCAGATACAGTTTATAGTCCTGTTCCAGGCGACCAACCGCGTGGATCACATTAGCCGCAGTCAAGGCTTTGGAAATATCGTCCAAGCTTAAACCCAATGCATTCATACGCGCTTGGTTAACTATTACCTGATATTCTGCCACAGCCCCGCCCAGCACTTCGATGTTGGCAACCTCAGGAATTGCCGACAAAACAGGACGGATTTGATATTGTGCAATATCCCGCAATTCAACCAGCGACTGTTTAGCCGATGTCAAGCTGTAACCCAATACCGGAAAAACCGTTGGCTCCATGCGCCGTACTGTAAATGCCAGGGTTGTGGGCAAGGCAGATCGAATTTGGTTGATTGCCGCTTCCACCTGTAACATTGCCGAGACCATGCCCAGTCCCCAGGCAAAGTTAATGGAAATATCTGCGCTGCCGCGACTGGTGTTTGAACGTACGCTCACCACTCCCGGCACTGTCCGCACCGCTTCCTCAACTGGCCAAGTCGCTTCCACCATCATCCGCTCTGCGGGCCTGCTCCCAGCATCCATGTTGATGACAATCCTGGGGAAAATAACTCGGGGAAACAGGCTGACGGGCGTACTGAAAATAGTGAACAGCCCAGCGATAGCGAACAAGCTTAAGGCAAACAGGATTGAACGGCGATGATAATAAGCCCATTGGGTCATGGCTTTTGTACCTCAACCGCCATACCGTCTTCAAGTTCATAATTGCCTAAGACCACTATTTCGTCCTGTTCTTTTAAATCACTAGCGATGACTTCGGCCTGAGTGTCATTTTCCAGGCCGATCTGCACTTGATGTTGAATCGCATGACCTTGTTCGATGGTAAATAAACGCCAAGCTTTGCCATCGGGCAATAGTGATTGCCGTGGTGCCACTAAGGTAAAGCCCGATGAAACAATGATCTTTGCTTCAATATAATCATTTATTAATAGCGTCTGGTTCGATTCCGGCTTGACGAAGACATTGAGCAAACGGGTTATGGGATCAATTTGGTTGGTTATGGTCGCGATGCGTCCTTTAATGGGCTGGATCGCTGGTTTATTGGTGGGCGTTAGCAAGACTTCCTGATTGATTTGTAACCGGTCAAAATCTTCAGGTTCAACGCCTATACGAACTACCCACTGATTTTTGTCAACCCATTGCAATATCGGGCTACCTGCCGGAACAATCTGGTTTTGTTGGACACTGAGCAGATGGACAATACCCGCATGATCTGCCTTGAGTTGATGATTCTGGTTGATACCGCGCTCGGCCAAATTAGCAATCATGACTTTGGCTTGCTCAGTGCGTAATTTTGCCGTTGCTAACTCCATCTGGGTAGCCAGTTTAAGGTTTAGTCGCTCCTGCACAAGTTGTTGTTCATGTTGAGCGGCTTTCAGCTCTACTTTAGCCTGCTGTAGTTGTAAGGTTGCGTCATCTGCAGGTTTTAACAACAACAATACCTCACCTTGTTGAAATGACTGCCCCTCATTAACCAGGATTTTCTCGACACGGGAAGTATAAGGCACGCTGATGGTTTGCAATTTATCCGGCCAGGGCAGGACTGTGCCATAAACGGTTAAAGTTTCGCTGATTTCAGATAAGTGCAATTTGATGGTTTGCACCTGGGCTATAGGTTCTGGTGTTATATCCGGTTTTGCTTCCGAAGTATCCTGAGTGCAACCAGCAAGGCTATAAGCCCATAGGATAGAGATACAAATTTTTTTAAAAGGGAATCCCATGGTTTTCCTTGAGAAAATGAATAAAAAAAACGTCAGGTAGGAAAATATCTTAAGCTTGCAAATGATAACTACCCGTCGCTATTTCCAAGGCAATCCGTGCTTCATCCAACTGTAGTTGTAAGGAAATCAATTCAATTTTTTTATCCGTACAATTATTCCAGGCCGTGTAATAAGTCAGCACATCGGCCTGCCCAACTTCGATTGCCAGCTTGTAGGTATTAACCAGGCTTTCCAGGTCAGGAAGCGCATGATGGATGGATTGAATTTGCTTATTTAAAGATGTGGTGGTCACCAACAATTCGGCGATATCCGCGTTTGATTGAAATACCCGGTTGGTGAATTCGTCAAACAGTTGCTTCCGTGTCGCTTCTGCAAGGGTTATCTTCCCTTGGTTTTGGTCGAAAATGGGCAAAATTACCGTTACGCCAGCGCCTACGGTGTAATAGTCACTGTTATTCTTGGTTTGGGTGAAGCCGATGCTGATGCTTGGAAATTGTTGCAACACCGCTATGCGGACTTGTTCATCCTGGTTTTTATAAGCCTGCTGCAAGGCCATTAAATCCAGTCGTCGGTTAGTCAAATCATGCGTTAACTGGTCGTTTGAAGGCGCTGTCCATGCGTTAGTTGAAACTAGGCAAGGCTCTAACGTGATTGTCTCGTCAGGTTTAAGTCCCAAAACCCTGTTCAGGCGTTGTTGCTGCTGGTTTTTTTGCAGCACTAGGGCTTGCAAGCGGATATCTACGGCATTTTTTGCACTAATAGCTGCGACGCGTTCCAGTTCAGTAACCAAACCTTTAGCGGCTGCTTGTTGCATTAAAATACAGTTGCTATCAAGACGCTGAACCATTTCTTCCAACAATTGTTGCTGTTTAGTGTAGGCAAGTAGTTTATAAACAGCCGTTTTAGCCGCTTGCGCTATTTGCCATTCTTGCCAGGCAATCTGTAAGTCCACGGCTTGTTGTCCGGCTTTCGCCGCCGTTATTTTGTTTGATTGCGTGATTAGGGAGGTGATTTCCCAAGCCAACCCTAAGCCAAAGCCAGTGACTTGACCTTGATCCAGTCCGCCGTTTAAGGCAGCAAAGTTATAAGATAAGGTCGGGTTGGGCAGCAACCCAGACTGTAATAACTGCGCGTTGGCGATGCCATGATTGTCCCTTGCGGCGCGTAATTCTGGATTTCTCAGCACCGCTAAAATGGCAGCTTCATCAGGCGATAATCCATCCCGAAGATTAAAGGGTATCGGTTTAAGCAAAGGATGCGTAATCTGTGCGGCTTGTAAAGTTAATTGCTGCACTGTTGGAGTTTGAAGCTGCTGTTGGACGGCTTCATCGGTTAAGGGTTTTGGTTGGTAGTGCGAACAACCCAATAACAAACAGGCGATTGCTAAGGGAGTTGATAGAATGCCACACTTTTTCATAGGGCATTAACCGGTTGGTTACTTAAGCTAATTATCACTTTAAGTCCAGGGTTGTTATCGGCTAACGTAATAGTTCCGCCGTGAAGATCAACGATAGCTGCTACTATGCTAAGACCAAGACCGTTGCCTGGGGTTGTGCGGCTTTGTTCAAGCCGGTGAAAACGCTGAAATACCTTCTCGCGATCTTTTTCGGCAATTCCAATGCCATTGTCTGCAACTATCAAAGCAGTTTGATTGCCGGACGTGCGTAAGCTGACATGGATTTGTGTATTTTCGGGCGAGTGCTGGATGGCGTTTTCCAGCACATTAAAGGCCAATTGTGTCAGTAGTTCCTTATCGCCATTCAGGATTACGTCCTGTCCAAACTCCGCATGGATGGTTTTGCCCTGTTCTTCGGCGACTGGATGCAGGGCATCGGTTACCGTAGTCAAAATCTGGCTAAGATCGACACTGTTGAAACCGCTACGTCGGGAACCGGATTCAATTTGGGAAATCCGCAACATCGCTGAAAAAGTGGCGAGTATCGAATCGACTTCCTCAATAGCGAAGGTGATCCGTTCCTGATATTGAATGACTGATAGGTTCCCATTGAGTGCATCCTCCAGCCTGAATTTTAAATGGCTGATGGGTGTACGGAGATCATGTGCGATGTCATTGGAGACCTGCTGGATATTTTCCATCAATGTTACGATTTTATCTAACATCAGGTTTAACACCAATGCAAGCTTGTCGAGTTCATCCCGATTTTTTGAAACGGGCAGGCGATGTTTAAGGTCGCCTGCAATGATGGTCTGACTTGATATTGTAATGCGCTCTATTTTTCTTAGAAAAGCACGGCTAAGATACAGCCCCCCAATTGTGCCCAGAAAAATAACTAAAATAAACCCCCAAATAAATGCCTGGATAATCGCCGCACCAGCATTGTGAATAGCACCACCGCTTTGACCCACAGCCAGCCAAATATCATTGGTCAGAGCCATGACCTTAATATAGAGTGGTATTTTTGTTTTTTTCCCAGGTGCATCGGACACAACCAGTCGCTCGACGGTTTGCCATCCCATTACTGGTTGAAAATGTGAGAAGCTACCCGCTATCAACGCACCATTACGATCTAACACCCCATATTCAAAAAAAGCGAGAGAACCTTTCCCCCTATCTAATTCGCCAATCTCGTCTTTCAATTCGGATATGCCGCCAGAATCATATTCAGATTTCAGCCGATTCGCTTCTAAGTCGATACTGCTTTTAAGTTGTTGTTCCAGTGTTTGGTTCGTCAACCAGTAAACGGATACACCAATGACCAGAAATGAAACTAAAAATAGCCCCAAATACAAGGTCGATAGCTTAAAACTGATGGTATCAACAATGCTAGGAAGCTTCATGGATCATATAGCCAGCGCCACGCACGGTCTGAATAAGATCGGAATTGCCCCCGATGTTTATTTTGCTACGCAAGCGGCTGATATGGGTTTCAACGATATTGGTTTTGGGGTCAAAATGAAAATCCCAGATGTTTTCCAGTAACATGGTGCGGGTAACGACCTGTCCGGCATGGCGGACAAGATATTCCAGTAAGCGGAATTCTGTGGGCTGCAGGTCAATCAGTTGTCCGCTGCGCCTGACGGATCTTTTAAGTAGGTCGATTTCAAGGCTGGCAACCTGCAGCACTTTCTGTTCTAAAGTATCCCTTGGCCTGCGTAGCAGCGCATTGACCCGTGCGCTAAGTTCACTGAATGCGAACGGCTTTACCAAATAATCATCGCCGCCTGCATTTAGGCCTTCAACGCGGTCATCAATCCCGCTCATGGTGGTCAGGAACAGCACCGGAACATTATCTTTTGTGCTGCGCAGGGTTTTTACCAAGGTCAACCCATCCAGGTGAGGGAGCATCCTGTCAACTATGAGAAGGTCATAGCTCCCGTCTTTGGCTAGAAGTAACCCTTCATAGCCATCCCTGGCAGAATCGACCATATGCCCCGCCTCCTTCAGCCCTGTCGAGACATACTCACTGGTCTCAGTATCATCCTCGATAATTAATATTTTCATGGCATCAAAAAAGGTTCTGGGGCATTTCGCCGTTTCTTAGAGTTTATTCTTTCTCGTTTTCTGTCTCCTTTTCAGCACCTTCTTTAGATTCGTCCTCCAGGGAAACTTTAAGGACTTTGCCGGTTATACCATCAACCTTGACTTCATGGGCTTTGCCGTCTTTGAGAACTTCGACCTCGAACTGGACGGTGCTTGATTCATCGTCTACTTCCGCTTCCATTGCCTTGCCGCCAGTTTTATGTTCCGCTGCTTTTATGGCATCGGTTAAAGATATTTTAGCTTGGCTAAAAAGCTGTAGCTCTTTGGCTTCCTTTTCCTTCGATTCACTTGCCTGCGCCAGATTCATAGTAGTTCCAGCCATAATAACCGTTGCAAATAGGGCTGTAAGAAATTTGTTGTGTTTATTGCTCATTGTTAACCCTCGTTAAGATCAAGCGGAATTGCGTGATTTCAAATATAGGATAACGTAGGCCACATTGCGGGAAGCTTTCCAAAACATTACAGAATGGTAATGTTTATCTTTTAGCCAACGACATTAAGTCTTTCGATTCGCCAAACCGCATTAGAACAAATGCTGAGTTTAACTAGATTGGCATTACCATTGTTAGTAAACTTGATTCTGCATCAATACTTTTCAGTAATGAGCGTCTGTTTTTGACGATTTGAAGGTCAGTTATCGTAAACAGCGACCGGCTGCACTTGGTAAAGATCGTTACGTTTGGATAAATGGGTGAATTGAGAAAACTTTAACACACAAGTTATGAATAGGTATATGCATAGAGATTTGAAGGCTTAAAAAGAAGATTTAGAACTTAATTTCACCGGCAGCAGTTGGCCGTCAGCCGACGTCCACATTAATAACAACATAATTTGATAGGGACTTACAGCGGGCTGGCCTTTTTTGTCTATCAGCTGCATTGCAAAAATGCTTACTTGCCAATCGCCTGAGCGGCAAGCTTGTTCACGGCGGCTTTGACCAGGGCGCTTAATTCGGAGCCGTCCTCTTGGCAATAGGCGATGATCGCTTTACGCATTCTGGGATCCCAGGAGCGTAAAATGTGTTTTTTTATGCCTTCAGCTGCGATGTCCTTGTCGGTTTCCGCGTTGAAGAAATTACCTATGTCGTTGGCCATTTTAATCAGTCGTTCTGTTTTCATCATTAATTACTTAAGATTTAAGTGCTGTGGGTTAAGCGTTGCGGATGGGTGTAAATCACATGCTGATCATCGCGGGCGAAACCGATTAAGGTGAGACCTGCCTCATTAGCCAGGCGTATGGCTAAACCGGTCGGTGCGGAAATGGCCGCAAGCAGGGTAATGCCTACCCAAGCGGTTTTTTGCACCATTTCATAACTGGCGCGGCTGGTCACGATCACAAAGCCGGCGGATAAATCCTTGCCGGTGCGCAATAACAAGCCGATCAATTTATCCAGTGCGTTATGGCGTCCTACATCTTCCCTGATATCTACAACGCCCTGCCCAGGGATTGCCCAGGCCGCAGCGTGAACTGCGCCGGTTAGCCGGTTTAGTTTTTGGTGTTGCTTGATGTCGCTTAAAGCGGATTGCAATTCTGCCGCAGACAGGCTTAAGTCCCCTTTAACCGGGCTGGGTTGACGGATGGCTTGTTTTAACGTGCTGGCTCCGCAGAGGCCGCAACCGGTACGGCCGGTTAAATTACGGCCTTTATCCGCCATACCTAGAAAACATTGTTCCGGGATTTTTAACTGGACTTCAATGCCGTTCGAGCGGTTATAAACTTTTGTCGACAATAACTCGCGCGGATTTTTAATAATGCCTTCGGTAATGCTGAAACCCAGCGCGAATTCTTCGAGATTGGTCGGGGTCGCCAGCATGACCACATGCGGCACTCCGTTGTAAATTAAAGAAATCGGTACTTCTTCAGTAATATAATCTTGTTGCAGTTCATGCTGCTGACCCCGCCAGCGATCAACGGTGTACTGCTGATAACTGGGCCAGCCCAAATCTAATGATAACGATTCGGCGGAGCCTGATAACAACACTGCGGTGGCAGTGTCGTTAGTCATGGTTTATGCCTTGCTCGAGGAGATCCAGTTGTTTTTCTGAAAACGCGTGGTATTCCCGTTGCCAATCCGAAGACTGATTGACTTTGGTGATTTGCACGGCGGTCACTTTGTATTCAGGGCAGTTGGTCGCCCAGTCGGAGTTGTCGGTGGTGATCACGTTGGCGCCGGACTCAGGGAAATGGAAGGTGGTGTAAACCACGCCCGGTTGCACACGTTCAGTAATCAATGCGTGCAATACCGTTTCTCCGGCGCGGCTTTTAATGCCTACCCAGTCGTCGGTTTTGATGCCACGGTCTTCGGCGTCATGCGGATGAATTTCCAGGCGGTCTTCTGCATGCCAGGCGTTATTTTCGGTGCGGCGTGTTTGCGCACCGACATTGTATTGCGACAAAATACGCCCGGTAGTCAAAATTAACGGGTATTTGCCGGTGACGCGTTCTGCCGTTGCGACAAACTCGGTCAGCATAAACAAGCCTTTGCCGTTATCGCGCATAAAAGTATGTTCATGCATGGTGGGAGTGCCTTCCGGCGCTTCATCAGTACAAGGCCATTGTATGCTGCCTAGACGGTCGATCTTTTCATAGCTTACGCCCTTAAAGCTGGGCGTAAGCTGGGCTATTTCATCCATGATTTCCGATGGATGGCTGTAGTTCATCGGATAACCCATCGCATTGGACAGCATTTGGGTGACTTCCCAATCCTGGTAACCTGCCAGCGGCGACATGACCTTACGCACCGGTGAAATACGCCGTTCAGCATTGGTAAACGTGCCGTTTTTTTCTAAAAAGGATGCGCCCGGTAAAAACACATGAGCGAATTTAGCGGTTTCATTGAGGAAAATATCCTGCACTATCACGCATTCCATGCCGCGAAGAGCTGCATGAACATGTTTAATGTCCGGATCGGATTGGGCGATATCCTCGCCTTCGCAGTACAAGCCCATAAAACTTTTGTCCATGGCCGCATCAAACATATTGGGGATGCGCAGGCCCGGTTCGGAGCTGAGCTCAGCATGCCATGCTTGTTCAAACAGCTGGTGCGTTTTAACATCGGAGACATGGCGGTAACCGGGGAATTCATGCGGGAATGAACCCATATCGCAAGAACCCTGCACGTTGTTTTGTCCGCGTAACGGGTTAACGCCGACGCCTTCATGGCCTAAATTGCCGGTAGCCATGGCCAGATTGGCAATGCCGATGACCATGGTGGAGCCTTGGCTGTGTTCGGTTACGCCCAGACCATAATAAATCGCGCCGTTGCCAGTGCTGGCGTAAAGCCGTGCGGCGGCTCTGATTTCGGCGGCAGGAACGCCGGTAATGGACTCGGATGCTTCCGGTGAATTATGTTCTTGTGCAACAAAGGTTTTCCATTTTGCAAAAGAGGCGACATCGCAACGTTCATTAACAAAGGCTTCGTCGATTAAATTTTCGGCGACGACGACGTAGCCCAAGGCATTGATCAACGCGACATTGGTGCCGGGGCGCAATTTCAAATGATAATCGGCTTGTACATGCGGCGTTTTGACCAGATCGATTTTACGCGGATCGGCAATAATCAGTTTGGCGCCCTGACGCAAACGCTTTTTCATTTGCGAGGCAAATACCGGGTGTCCATCCGTTGGATTGGCGCCGATAATCAGAATCACATCGGCTTTCATGACCGAGTCGAAATTCTGCGTGCCTGAGGATTCGCCAAAGGTTTGTTTAAGTCCGTAACCGGTCGGCGAATGGCAAACCCGCGCACAGGTATCGACATTATTATTGCCGAAACCCGCGCGTATCAGCTTTTGCATGATGTAAACCTCTTCGTTGGTGCAACGGGAAGAGGTGATGCCGCCGATGGCGTCTTTGCCGTATTTTGCCTGGATGCGTTTTAGTTCCGAGGCGGCATGATTAATCGCCTCTTCCCAGCTGACTTCCTGCCAGGCGTCTTTAATGCTGGCGCGGATCATCGGCTTGGTGATGCGGTCTTTATGCGTCGCATAGCCGAAGGCAAAACGTCCTTTTACGCAGGAGTGGCCGTGATTGGCTTTGCCGTCTTTGTTGGGCACCATGCGGATGACTTGCTCGCCCTTCATTTCTGCCCTGAACGAGCAGCCGACGCCGCAATAAGCGCAGGTTGTTATAATCGCATGTTCCGGCAGTCCATGGTCGATCACCGATTTTTCCATCAGCGTCGCAGTAGGACATGCCTGTACGCAAGCGCCGCAGGAAACGCATTCGGAATCCATGAAAGGCTGGTTTTGGCTGGGCGATACTTTGGAATCAAAGCCGCGACCGTCGATGGTTAAGGCAAACGTGCCCTGAGTTTCTTCGCAGGCTCTGACGCAACGCGAGCACACGATGCATTTGCTGGGATCGAAACTAAAGTACGGGTTGCTTTCGTCTTTTAAGGCGTTTAGATGCGTTTCTATCGGGTTATAACGCACTTCGCGCAAACCCACCGCGCCCGCCATGTCTTGCAATTCGCAATCGCCATTGGCCGAACAGGTCAAGCAATCCAGCGGATGATCGGAGATATACAGCTCCATGATGCCGCGACGCACGTCGGCCAGTTTTTTATTCTGGGTCGTCACTTTCAGGCCTTCGGCGACCGGCGTCGTGCAGGATGCGGGCATGCCTTTGCCGCCTTCTATCTGCACCACGCAAAGACGGCAGGAGCCGAACGGTTCTATGCTGTCGGTTGCGCATAATTTTGGAATATCAATGCCGATGCTTGCCGCCGCACGCATGACCGAAGTCCCTGCCGGTGCCGTCACCTTAAAACCATCAATTTCCAGCGTGACCATGTTTTTGCTGGTGCTGGCCGGTGTGCCAAAATCTTGTTCTTTATTGATGCTCATGATGAATTCCTCGTGTCAATATCAGGCGGCGTCGGCTTTAATATTTATCCCGAAATCTTCAGGGAAGTGATTTAAAGCGCTCAGTACAGGGTAGGGGGTCATGCCGCCTAATGCACAGAGGGAGCCGTTCAGCAAGGTGTCGCAAAGATCGCGTAACAAAGGAATGTTTTTTTCGAGATTGCGACCGTTAATAATGTCGTCCATGACTTCTACGCCACGGGTGGAGCCTATACGGCAAGGTGTGCATTTGCCGCAGGATTCGATTTTACAAAACTCCATGCTGTAGCGCGCCATTTCAGCCATGTCAACGCTGTCGTCAAAAACGACGATGCCGCCATGTCCCAATACCGCCCAGATGGCGGCGAAGGCTTCGTAATCCAGGGGGGTATCAAATTGCGATTCGGGCAGATATGCGCCGAGAGGGCCGCCTACCTGCACTGCTCGTATCGGTCTACCGGAAGCCGAGCCGCCGCCGAAGTCATAAAGCAGTTCGCGCAAGGTTAGACCGAAGGCCGACTCAACTAGGCCGGGGTATTTAATGTTGCCGGCCAATTGCAGTGGTAAGGTGCCGCGCGAGCGCCCCATGCCGAAATCACGGTAATAGTCGCCGCCTTTATCGAGAATGATAGGCACGGTAGCAAGGGAAATGACATTATTGACTACCGTCGGTTTTCCGAACAAACCGCTGATGGCTGGCAGCGGCGGTTTAAACCTGACCAGGCCGCGTTTTCCTTCCAGGCTTTCCATCAGTGAAGTTTCTTCGCCGCAAATATAAGCGCCCGCCCCCAGTCTCACTTCCAGATCAAAGGCTTTCCCGCTGCCCTGGATATTCTCGCCCAGGTAATCGGCTTGATAAGCGGTGGCAATGGCGGCATCGAGTATCTCCAAAGCATGCGGATATTCTACGCGAAGATAAATATAGCCTTGCGTTGCGCCGACAGCTAGTCCGGCTATAGTCATGCCTTCGATTAACACAAAGGGATCGGCTTCCATCACCATGCGGTCGGAAAAAGTGCCGGAGTCGCCTTCGTCGGCATTACAAATAATGTATTTTTGTTCCGAGGGCGTGTTGAGCACCGTATTCCATTTGATACCGGTCGGAAAAGCGGCGCCGCCGCGACCGCGCAAACCGGAATCAGTGACTGCTTTGACGATGTCGGCCTGGCTTATGGCTAGCGCATTTTTCAAGCCGCGATAGCCGTCGTTAGCGATATAATCGCTCAGGCTTAAGGGATCTGTTATGCCGATACGGGCAAAGGTCAGGCGTTGTTGTTTTTTGAAATAATCGATTTCTTCAGTCAGACCTAAACACAAAGCATGGGCGCCGCCTTGGGTGAAATCGGCGTCAAACAATCCGCTTACGTCCCCGGTTTGAACCTGGCCATAGGCTATGCGCCCTTGATCGGTCATCACTTCAACCAGCGGCTCCAGCCAATACATGCCTCTGGAGCCGTTGCGTATCAGTTGAATGTCGAGACTGCGTTTTGCCGCTTCGCGGCTAATGGCTTTAGCAACGCGATCAGCGCCCATGGAAACGGCGCTGGAATCGTTAGGTATATAAATAACAATGCTCATGCTGATTTCTCCATTTCTTTGAGGGCGCTGTCAAATGACTCTGCCGACACGCGGCCGTATATGTCCTTGCCGATTTGCATGGCCGGTGAACAGGCGCAGTTGCCTAAGCAGTAGACTGGCTCCAGAGAGAATTTGCCGTCTGCAGTTGTTTCATGAAAATCGATACCCAACTTATTTTTCACATGTTGTTCGAGTTGTTTTCCGCCCATCGCTTGACAGGATTCGGCCCTGCAAAGATGTATGGTCTGTTTTCCAGGCGGCGTGTTTCTGAAATAATGGTAAAAGCTAATGACGCCGTGCACTTCGGCGCGCGAAAGATTAAGCGCTATGGCAATGTCAGGAACGCTTTCGGCAGGAATATAACCTAGAGCATTTTGTACGCCATGCAGAATAGGTAGAAGTGCGCCTGGCTTATCTTTGAGGGCTTCAGTTATTTCTTGCACAGTAGCATGCATAGTGCCTGATTCTGTCATGATTATCTCGCTGTGATGAGTCCATTCTGATTTAAACAACCGTTATCCATAACGTTGCGTATATTAAAAGTGTTGAATAGCATAGCACAAGATATTTTTGGTGTAAAAATGGCATAAAAATAGAAATATGCCGACGTTAAAAAAAATATCGTTTAGGTATCTAATTTATAATAGATGTTTTTTTAACACAGCGGTTTTAAGGTAATTTATGCGCTTTTATGCAATAGACTGTTCACGCAGCGGCTATAGCTAATGGCATAGGCTAAAAGCTATAGCGTTGATTGGGGTTAATGTTGCTATTTCACAAAACAGTTTTTTTCAGCATATTGCTCGGCGTCTTTGAGTCTTTTTCTTAAATCCTTAGATTGGGCTGGATCTCGCATAGCCGCCCCGGCATCTCCGGTTTGACCTTTGCTTAAATAAGTAAAGGTTTTGGCGGATTCGTATTCGGCGAAGTTAAGTTTTTCAGCTATTTTGTCGATTTTACAACCGCAGGCATATTGGCTGATATAGGACAATCCGCCGTGTTGCGCAACGCAGTTTAAAACATATTCAACGCGGTCACGGGTAGGGTAATCGCTGACAAACGGCGCTGGTTCGGTGGGTTCAGTCGGTTGTTCAGGCACAGTGGCGCAGCCTGAGATAAAGGTAACTAAAGTCAAGCTTAATAAGAGGGTTGATGTGTAGTTAATTTTCATTGATTATTATTAAGTCAGAAAGTGAAAAAATATGTAGGGAGTAACGGCTCTGTTGGTCAACAACCGATGCAGGTTATATAGCGTTTGCAATAAACAACGGACTTGCAAGAATAAACGATGGGTTGAACAACTTTAACCCTTGCTCATGATAAACAAAGCTTAGCATTATGAACAGTCAAACAAAAGTTGCAGGTGTGATTCTTGCCGGAGGTCGCGCTCGGCGCATGAATCATCTGGATAAAGGTCTGGTGCATTTTAAAGGCCGTCCGATGGTCAGTTATGCCATAGCCGCGCTAGCCCCGATTGCGGATTGTGTGTTCATAAATGCCAACCGGAATATTGACCAGTATCGGCAATTCGGCTGCCCGGTGATTAGCGATCAAACCGACAGTTTTGACGGTCCTTTGGCGGGGGTGCTGACTGCAATGATTCATGCTGATGCCGATGTCTTGCTGGTCATGCCGTGCGACTCGCCGCTTTTTAAAACGGAGCATGCGCAAAAATTACTATTAACCCGCGCCGAAAATAATGCCGACGTGGCTGTGGCCTTCGACGGCATAAGGTTGCATCCGGTTTTTTTGGCGATAAGGACAACATTGCAAGTTAGCCTGCAAGACTATTTATCTGGCGGCCAGCGTAAAATGATGGTTTGGTTGGCACAGCAGAACTTAGTGCCGGTGGACTTTAGTCATGAGCCGGAAATATTGAGTAACATTAATACCCCGAATGAGTTGTTTGTGCTGGAATCGGTTCAAGCGCAACAATGAATGATCTGCGCTGCACGCCAGCGGATTTGTATTATTGACAGGCATAAAAAAACCGTAGCTCCGAAAGAGCTACGGTTGTTTGTTTGCAATTAGATAAGTGTTACTTCTTCTGCTTGCGGGCCTTTTTGCCCTTGAGTGACGGTAAATTGGACTTTTTGTCCTTCATCAAGAGATTTAAAGCCTGAGCTGTTAATGTTGCGAAAGTGAACAAAAACATCGGGGCCATTTTCTTGCTGAATGAAGCCAAAACCTTTTTCAGCGTTAAACCATTTAACGGTACCTGTAGTCATTTAATGTATTCCTATTTTGTAGTAATTGAAGTCTTAATTTAAGACAGATGGAGCTGGGAAATTAGAGAATTACTTAATGATAACAGGACGAACAATTGCATGAAGAACTTCGTAGAGATTAAGCATAACGGTAAAAACTATTTCGAGCTGTGGTAATTCTATAATATCTGCTCTGACTATGTCAAGTCTGAAAGTGAACAACTATCTTCAATTTACATAGTCGCTCGCGATTGGTTTATAATCGGCAGATAAATTATTGAATATTTTAGGTGATGGCTTTAGCTTAGAATTTAGGAGTCCATATATGGGTTCGGGATCAGTCACTACAATCCTAGCCAAGAGAGGCACTATATTTAATTTGACTACTGAAAACCGTATGCCAAGGTTGGGTTGTTTTTTTTCGCAACCCAGCGCGGTTCCTTTCCCTTTGCTATACTTTTGTTGTCCTTGGTAGTCGTAAATGTTCGGTTGGAACAGTTCTTAAACGGTGCTCAAGACAGGCATCAACCCAACCTACCATGTTAAGTTAAAAGAACCAGGAGTTCGTTTTGAGACAAATGTCGGGTAATGAGAATGTATAATCTAGCGCTTTCACGGTTGCTGCTGTTTTATATTTTGGGCGGATGCGCCGTAATCGCAATAGCGGTTACTTCGCTGGTAAAAAAAGAAGTGCAGACGTCTAAATATCAGGCGCTTTATCTCTCGTCTATTAGTAAGCAATTGAGTTCAGAACTCAAGCCCGGGCCCAGTTCGGCGATACGTTACCCAGATCACGGCCCTTATGATCAGCGTTTGGGTTACACCCTGTTATCGGGTGAAATCGTGCGTCTGGAAAAATCGGGTTATTGCGTTATCACGCAGGCCTCCATTTCGCCGATGATGAGCTTATTGGTCGACGATTACGGCCTGTTCCCCATTTATCAAGAGAAAACCCAGGCCGGGCTACGTATTGTCGACCAAGCCAATCAAACTATCTTTAGTGCTGTCTATCCTAGTCATGGTTATGCCGATTTTAATGCCATTCCTCCGCTGGTGCTAAATACCTTGCTGTTTATAGAGAACCGGGAGTTGCTGAACGAAAGTTATACCAATATTAATCCTGCGGTGGAATGGGATCGCTTGGGCTATGCAGCGTTGCAAATGATGGCGAGAAAGCTGGGCGCGGATATCAATGTGCCGGGCGGCAGCACCTTGGCTACGCAATTGGAAAAATACCGGCATTCGCCGGATGGCTATACCGTGTCGATGGCGGAAAAGCTTCGCCAAATGGGCAGTGCGTCGATACGCGCTTATTTACTGGGGCCGGATACGCGTGAAAGAAGACGACAAATCGCGCTTGCTTATTTAAATTCTATGCCGCTGGCCGCGACGGCGAGATTGGGCGAAGTGCATGGTTTGGGTGATGGCTTGTCGGCCTGGTTCGGCGCCGATTTTAACGAGATTAACCAACTGCTTAGTCCTAAAGCGCTCAATTCAACCGAACGAGTTACCCCGCAACAGGCACATGCCTACCGACAGGTGCTGAGCATCCTGTTGTCGCAAAGACGACCTTCCTATCTTTTGGGTGCCGGCTATAACGCACTGCAAACGCTTACTGACAGCTACTTGCGCGTATTGGCGGAACAGCGCGTTATTTCGGCATCACTGCGGGATGAGGCCTTGCTCGTATCAATAGATCGTAATTCTGCCCCAGATCAAATACCGGTCAAATTTATGGCCGAACAAAAAACCCAGAATGTGTTGCGTACTAGGCTTGCCAGAACGCTGGGCATAAAGTCCAATTATGAGTTGGATCGTCTGGATTTAACCGTCAAAACCACGCTCGATTACAATGCCCAGCAGGCGGTCACTCATGCCTTACGTCAGTTAAGCCAACCGGATAAAGCCCGCACCGCAGGAATAGTGGGCTTTAGAATGCTTAATGAAAATATCGATCTTGCGCCCATCGTCTATAGCCTGATGTTGTTTGAGCGTGGCGAAAAGGGCAATCTGCTGCGCATTCAGACTGACAATTACGATCAGCCGCTCGATATTAACGAAGGCATACGGCTTGATTTGGGTTCTACTGCCAAGTTGCGAACCATGGTTCATTATCTGGAGCTCGTTACCGAAGTCTATCAGCAATACAAAGACCAGTCGACGCAGCAACTAGGCCGGATCCAACTGCACCCGCGTGATTTTTTATCGGCATGGGTTATCGGTCAGCTACGGGTGAATCGACAAATAAGCCTGGAGGACTTGCTTAATCAGGCGCTGGATAGACGCTATTCAGCCAGCCCCGCCGAGAATTTTTATACTGGCGGCGGCGTACATCACTTTAATAACTTTACCAAGGATGAAAACACTAAAATCATGTCGGTGCGGGATGCATTGCGCGATTCGGTCAATCTGGTATTTGTTCGGTTAATGCGCGACCTGGTCTATCATCACCTGTATAAGCCGGAAGGCATAGCGCGGTGGCTGGAAATTCCAGATGACCCCAGGCGCATGGAATATCTCGAACGTTTTGCGGACAAGGAAGGTCTGGTTTATGTGAGGCGTTTTTACGACAAATATCACGGCAAGCCAGCCGATGAAATCATGGAGTTGCTGACCCAGCGTGTTTTTGCCAAGCCGTCACGCCTGACAATGCTTTATGAGGCCGTTTACCCGAACGCAGACGCCAATGCTCTAAGACATTATTTGAGTGCTCATTTGAGCGCCGCAACCTTAAGCACCGTGGACATTGATCAGCTTTTTTATAAGTATTCACCGGCAAAATTTGATTTACAAGATCAGGGTTATATTACCAAAGTTCATCCCCTGGAATTGTGGCTGGTCGGTTATCTGATTCAACATCCCGAAGCCACGCGTGCCGAAGTTATCGCCGCCAGTACCGAACAGCGGCAGAATGTCTACCGGTGGCTGTTTAAAAGCAGCCGGAAAAATGCCCAACAGCGGCGCATTATGACTTTATTGGAGGATGAAGCTTTTAAGCAGATTCATACCGCATGGGATCGTTTAGGTTATCCGTTTGGATCGCTGACGCCTTCTTACGCGACAGCCATCGGCGCGTCGGGTGATCGTCCTGCTGCGCTGGCAGAACTTATGGGTATTTTACGCAACGACGGCGCAAGATTGTCGACCGTCCGGTTTGACAGTCTGCATTACGCCCAAGGGACACCTTACGAAACAGTGTTGGATAAGGTGCCGGAGCAAGTCCAGCAGGTGCTGACGCCCGAACTGGCAAAAGTGGCGCGTGGTGCGCTTATCGGCGTGGTCGAGGCGGGAACGGCAGGGCGACTCAAAGGCATTTACAAGGATGCAGACGGCAAACCGTTATCGGTGGGCGGCAAAACCGGAACCGGAGACCATCGCCGGGAAATATGGGGGGCAGGGGGGCGCTTGATTGAATCGGTATTCATCAGCCGTGCCGCCACCTTTACGTTTTTTCTCGGAGAGCGTTTTTTTGGTGTAATGACTGCTTATGTAGCGGGGCCGGATGCCGAGCGTTATCACTTTACCAGTTCCTTGCCGGTACAAATAATCAAGTTTCTGGAACCCACGCTAGCGCCTTTAGTGAATAAGGCGCCGGTTGTCGACGATCCCAAGGACGGGAAAGGTATAGTAACGCATGGGGCGGCTGCCGAGGCTCCCGGATTGTTGGTAAATTTAAAAACGGCGGTGGCAGGCAAGGGTAATTATTCGGCACCTTAATTGCGGTAGGGGCGTAGGTTCACTGCCATTAAGTTAAGGTTTTTCCGTTCGTCCTGAGCCCTTCGGCTACGCTCAGGAGAGCCTTGTCGAGGGGTTGAATGGAAAGATCCAAACCAGCCAAGTTAAGCCGCTCCTGGTTCGACAAGCTTGCCACGAACGGCTTAACTTAATGGCAGTGGGGGGGTTAGACGCATCCCTCCGACTGCGCCCAGGATAGAATTTTTGCGCCGTAACCCAACGGGTACACCAAAAACACCCATAAAAATCACCCTACCTCGCGAAAGATTGGATGGTTTGTGCGCGATTAAATATAGTTGTGCCCAACCAATAGGCTACTTGCTTACAGGCTAAGGCAAAAATTTGATCGCCGCAATGACCAATCCACCGACGGCAAGTGTAGTTCCAAACGACCACACCATAAAATGATCAATACGGGAAGTCAGCACTTCAAAACGTTTGTCAACTTGCTCAAAGCGTTTATCGACTTGTTCAAAGCGTTTATCCATATCCTTACGAAGTAAAATCATCTCCTCTCGTAGCTCTTTATTAAGTGTCGCCATATCGCCACGCAACTCTTTATTCAGAGTAGCCACCTCCGTGCGCAAATCTTTATCTAAATGCTCAAAATGATTGGTTTGCGCTTTGAGCACCAACAAAATCATTTCATCGCTGGTAATCGTTTCCTCGCCTAATTTTAAAAAAATCGCTTTGGTTTTTTTATCCAGCCACTCTTCAAATAAGTCATCATCAAACATACTCCACCTCACTTTTAGCTTGCCGATAGTTTAACACCAAAAAATACCTAAGCTTTCGGATAAAAGTGACTGTGAGAAAACAAAACACGATAAATCTGCAGATTGCTACAATCTAAGTTACATAACAAAATGTCGCCAACTTTAATGTCCATATCTGATCTTCATTTCGTCTTGCCAGTCTTTAATGATTGTTGCACTGTGGCTAGAAAACGCTTGAATTTCAGCCTCTTCGTTATCAACGATATTTACCTTATCGGAAAAACTAATATCGCAACTTCCAGATCAGGATAATCTTTAGCTATTTTGATAGTCAAAAATTCAGAACGTGGTACGGTTATTCCCCCTAATATTTTTTATTCCTGCCACGTAAAAAAAACTTGTCGTTTGGTTAAATTACGAAGCTACTTGCTACGTTCTCCTACTCGGCTATTTTCTCCAACAGGTATCAGCATCCAGGCTTGCCCCAGATACGCTTTTTTGTCCTAACTGATTTATCGAAAGCGCACCGCACTCATCACCATCCATACGGCCTCCTGTCACAGGAGTTGCCGTCAAGGTGTAAGTCGTTGCTATGAAGTTTGAGGTGGTAATATTGTATAAAGCCGTTCCGGATTTTGGCGATACAGCCGCCGGCAATGCAATAGCGGCCCCCGCAGAATCCTGGTGATACTTGTTATTCTCAGTGTAATTTCTTTCCAGAAATTGCGCGTTTTCTAGCAATACGGACTTGGCATCCGAGCGATTGGCTTGCTTGATATAGCTGCTGTAAGCAGGTAATGCGATAGCGGCTAGGATGCCTACTATCGCAATGGTAATCATCAGCTCAATTAGGGTAAATCCGTTTCGGTTGTCGATTGTCATGGTTTATTCCAGAAAAAAGGTTATGTTGTTATTGAATTTGTTGCCAGTAAAGTCGATTAACTGTACCTGCAACAACTGGAGCGCCTTTGTTTTTTAAAGACATGATATTACTGGTGGAGCCGGACATTTCTTTTATAGCAGTCCCCGTGCCCTCCTTATCAAGCCAGGTCGCCGCTTTTACAAGGCCGACTGTAGATTTAACCCCCGAAACAGTATGAGTGCTGGGCAGCTTGTCATTATCATCGAATTTATCATCGTTATTAAAATCAAATGACGATATTGCGGTTCTACCGCCCGTACTTGAGTCAATTTCCATCAGCCAGCTGTCACCTCCTGGTGTACATTGATCAGCAGATGGAATGGCGGTTAAGAAGATAACCCGGTCAAACTTTAACAATGCTGCAGAAATAATCCGTTCGCCAGCTGCTGTACCAGAAACCGGCAACAAATCCATATACCAACCTAATTTGCTGGTGTAATCAACGGAATTTGCGGAAGTACTACGAGTAGTAAAATTAAACGTTACAACGCATTCATTTCCTGGTATTGCTGGATCATCAGTACAACCGGCAATTGTATTTGTCGTGCCACTTGCCACTTGTTCGATGATGGTTTGCTGTACCAAACTGCTACGCGCGACTGTAGTTGTCGCTGATGGCTTATCCCAGATTGCATAGAAGCTTTGTACAGTGATGTCTGATACATCAGCATTGGTTAGATAACTGCCTGTACCGAAGTAAACCAAAATCCCGCCGCTTGGGTGCGCACCTACCGTGGGCTGTGCGGTGATAGGTTGCACCAAGTTGCTGCTGTTGCGCGCGATAAATAATGGGTTGCCACCATTACCGAGTCCCCAGCTAGCAGACGTTGCTCCGCTCAGATCAAATTTCCACATATTGCCCTGCAAATCACCCGCATAGACAAAATCAATAATCTTGTCGTTATTGCTGTCATATAATCTGGGTGTAGATAAACCGTTACTGTCAGTTGTGTTGGTGGGAATTTTCTTGATCAGTGCGCCGGTACTGAGATTGACAATATAGAGAAACGCACGCGCGGAAGTGCTGTTGTAGCCATTACCAAAAATGGCGGCCCATGTGCCATCATTCAGTCGTGCGATTTGCGGCTGGCTGAAGGTCAGTCCCAAGCCGTCAGCATCCGTAATGCCTGTTCCGTCCGTAGCAGCAGCTGTAGAGCCTGAATATTCCCAAAGCACATGAGCATCGGTGAACGCATCGGGAGTTGAAATATTTAGCGCATAAATAGCCTTGCCGCCTTTGCCCAGCCCCCCCAGCAACACTGTTTTCCAAGCCCCGGATAAGTAAGCATCGCCAACCGTCGGAGAACCATCAACAAAATATTTATGCGAATAATTGGTTTCGGTTAGTCCGCTTAAATTTCCATAAACTGCTGCCGGTATATAAGCGAACAATTCTTTCCCTGAGTTGGCATTTCCTGTGTCAGCACGGAACGCATGCAGCATGCCATCATTAGCGCCATCGTAAACCATCACTGGACGGAGGGTAGTTCCTGTGTTTTTTCCTGATGCAAAGGCCGCATAAGTTGAACGTTCCGTGGCAGTTATCGGTAAGGATGTGTAACCGTAATCTTCCGTATAAGAGAATATCGGATCAGAGTTGATGATGTCACCCAGCACTGTGATAGTGCGATTACGGAAAATGCCGCCAGCAAATCGCACCTCTTTAGTGGTGTTCCCTCGCAGCCAATTCAGGCGATCTTGCCCCATTGTGACGGTACCCAGGCCAGCAGAGCCGGTTTGCAACGCCGTTTGCTGTGTAGTTGATAAATTTCCCCAGACAAAATCAACGCCTACTGTGCCATTAAAGGTTCTGATGTTTCTGGTTGCCGGTATTAAGGTCGCTGCATCCCAGTTAGCGTCAGAGCCATCAAGCTTACCATCGCTGTTTAAATCCTGTACCGTACCGTTGCTACTTACAGCAAAGCTAAAAAGATGCCCGCTCCAGTTTTTGCTGCTGAATTGGGCTTGGTAAAGCACCGTCCCGGTCTGGATGCTGGTGGAGTTAGC
>JAYTLW010000322.1:0-6959 GCA_043729025.1 Methylobacter sp. | reverse complement strand
CCCTTGCCCAATGATTCCTGGTGGACAGAGTCAAGCTTGATTCCACCTGTTCAACTGCTCGCCAACTGGTTGCGAGATCATGTTTCTTAAGTTTTTGCGTTTTACCCTCGGGGATCGCATGTTCTTTCCTATCGGATTAAAAAAATAATGTGTGGTATTGCTGCTATCGTTTCACATCAGTCGGTTAATCAGGAATTATACGATGCTCTGACAGTGCTGCAACACAGGGGTCAGGATGCCGCCGGCATTGTGACCTGTGAGGCCGGGCGGCTGCATTTGCGCAAGGAAAACGGCCTGACCCGCGATGTGTTTACCAATGCCCAGATGTTGAAATTGAAAGGCAATATGGGTATTGCTCATGTCCGTTATCCGACGGCGGGTTGCACCAGTTCTGCTGAAGCGCAACCGTTCTATGTCAACTCGCCGTTCGGCTTGACGCTGGCCCATAACGGCAATCTGACTAATACCGAAGAGCTGAAAAAAGCTCTGTTCGTGGAAGATCAACGCCATATCAATACCGATTCCGATTCCGAAGTCTTGTTGAATGTGTTTGCTCACGAATTGCAAAGTTTGGGAAAATTGCATTTAAGCGTGGACGATGTTTTTCAGGCGGTATCCGGCGTCCATCGCCGCTGTCGCGGGGCTTATGCGGTAGTGGTGATGATTGCGGGATTCGGTATTTTAGGATTCAGGGATCCTCACGGCATCAGGCCCATTGTATTTGGCGCCAGAAAAACCGATAAAGGCCCGGAATTCATGATCGCATCCGAGAGCGTCGCGCTGGATGTGTTGGGCTTTGAGCTTATGAGAGACATTGCGCCCGGCGAAGCGGTGTTTATCGAAGAAGCTGGCATATTGCATACCCGGCAGTGCGCCGAGCAGACGGATCATTGTCCGTGTATTTTTGAGTATGTTTATTTTGCCAGGCCGGACTCCATTATTGATCGTATTTCGGTCTATAAAGCGCGTTTGCGCATGGGTGAAAAATTAGCCAAAAAAGTGTTAAGAGACTGGCCCGATCATGACATCGATGTGGTTATTCCCATACCCGACACCAGTCGAACAGCAGCTTTGCAGATGGCCAACCTACTGGGCGTAAAATACCGTGAAGGCTTTATAAAAAACCGCTACATTGGCCGGACGTTTATCATGCCGGGCCAGAAAATGCGGGAAAAATCGGTCAAGCAAAAGTTAAACGCCATCAGTCTGGAGTTTGAAGGCAAGAATGTATTGTTGGTCGATGATTCCATCGTCAGAGGCACGACCTCCGAGCAGATTATCCAGATGGCTCGCGACGCAGGCGCCAAAAAGGTGTATTTCGCCTCCGCAGCGCCCCCGGTGCGCTATCCCAATGTTTACGGCATCGATATGCCTGCCGCCCATGAACTGATCGCGCATAATCGCAGCGTAGACGAGGTGTGTGCGGCCATCGGTGCAGACAAGGTGATTTATCAGGATTTGAATGACCTGATTGATGCGGTGCGTAAAGGTAATCCGGATATTGAGCATTTTGATACCTCCTGCTTTAGCAAAGAGTACATTACCGGCGATATTGACGACGCCTATCTGGAACGCACCGAGGCGACACGTAATGACGGCGCGCAAACGACAAGAAGCTCGGAAAATTTCATGATCGGCATGCAGAATGGGGATTGAGAATCAAGATTCAAGGCGAAAGGTTCAAGGTGCAAGGTGCAAGGGGGGCACATGTTGAATTACGGGCATTTTTTAGCAAATAAATACGTTTAAAGACAAATGAAAGATATTAACTGGAACGATTACACTCTGGAAACCCAGGCGATCAGAGCCGGACATAAGCGCACTCATGAAGATGAGCACAGCATACCGATTTTTGCCACATCCAGTTATGTGTTCAAGAGTGCCGAAGAGGCCGCTTTGCGTTTTACCGGGCAAAAACCGGGCAATATCTACTCCCGTTTTACCAATCCGACGGTCAATGCTTTTCAGGAAAGGCTGGCGTTGATGGAGAAAGGCGAGCGTTGTCTGGCATTTTCATCCGGTATGGCGGCCATTATGGCGGTCGGCATGGGGCTGCTTAAGGCCGGTGATCATGTGGTGTGTTCGCGCGGCGTGTTCGGCAATACCGTGCTGATGTTCCAGAATTATTTCGGCAAGTTCGGGGTTGAAACCGATTTTGTCGATTTGATCGATACTGCGGCCTGGGCGGCGGCGATCAAGCCGAATACCCGGTTTTTGTTTCTGGAAACCCCGTCCAACCCCTTGATTGAAATAGCCGATATTTCAGCGCTTGCAGGCATCGCCCATCAACGTGATTGCCTGCTGATCGTTGACAATTGTTTTTGTACGCCGGTGCTACAAAAACCTTTCGAACTAGGCGCTGATATTGTGATCCATTCGGCCACCAAATATATAGACGGGCAGGGGCGTTGTGTTGGCGGCGCGGTCATCGCCAGTGATGAGATCATAGAAAAGTATATTTACCCCTATCTTCGCACCGGCGGCGCGACCATGAGTCCTTTTAACGCCTGGGTGTTTTTGTCCGGTTTGGAAACACTGGCAGTCAGGATGAAAGCGCATTGCGACAGCGCCTTTGAACTGGCTCTTTGGCTGGAACAACAGCCCGGTATCGACAAAGTGCATTATCCCGGTTTGGCATCGCATGCCCAGCACGAACTGGCCAAACGCCAGCAAAGCCATTTCGGCGGCGTGGTCAGTTTTGAACTGAGCGGCGGCAAGGAACACGCCTGGAAGCTGATCGATGCTACCGAAATGCTGTCGATTACCGCAAATCTGGGCGATGTTAAAACCACCATCACCCATCCGGCAACCACCACCCATGGCCGCTTAAGCCCGGAAGTCAGAGCCGCAGCCGGTATCAAAGACGGCTTGGTCAGGATTTCAGTCGGATTGGAAAGTCTTGAAGATATTAAAAAGGATGTTTTAAAAGGGTTGTAAGTTTTTAAAAAACTGGCGTGTTCGCAGTTATTTATCAACCTGACGGAAAAACAATATCGTTAGTCAGGTTTTGGCCTTGCTTTTCGAGGGTAAGTTAGCCACATTAACCGGTAGTTTGGGGATGGCTTTCTGAAATCTCAGCTCGCAGAGCAACGATAACATTGCTAAGGTGCCCGCTCCATTTCCTGCTGCCAAATCCAATAAGAAAATATGTCCGTCGCCAAGTTGGTCAAAGACCATCTCGCGCACTTCTGGCTGCTCGTCATCTGGGGAGGCGCAAACAAACTGCATACGTGCTGCCGAGTTTAAGAAGCGATTGATAAAGTGCTCAAGCGTATCCTCTGTGGTTTTACCGCCGACACCGCCTTGTTGATTCGGCAGGTAATCATCCATCAAACTATTGCTGACCAAAAACTCTTTATGCGCCGCCGCCAATGGCTCCGGCAAATATAAGACCCCGTTATCCCAAACGGTTTGCGGCAGGTTTTTACTCCCAAAGAAATAAGAATAAATACCCATTAAGATACTTTCCGTGATGCTTTCTTTTTAGTTTGGATCGGTTTCGAGGCGGCAATGCGAGCCAACAATTCACTGGCTGGTTCGTCGTTGGGGTCTTGCGGCACCAATTCGCCGCGAAAGGCTTTGGCTAGCAGCGACGGAGTGAGTTTTTCGACTTGGGCGCGGGCGGTTTTGTAGCTGGCTTCGAGACGGTCGGCGTAGGCGAACAGGGATTCGACGCGGCGGACGATTTCGGATTGTTCTTTCACTGATGGTAATTTGATTTCAATCTCTCGTATATCGCCAAGAGTTAAGCCAACTTTTGTAGCACCTCTGCTCAAGACCTGTAGACGCCCCAATCCACCTTTGGGTGATGCCAAAAAGTAGGCAAGATACTTCGGGTTATTTTCAGGTTTCGGTCTTGCCAGGCATACATGTTGATTTATATAGGCTTCACCAATCGGTTCACTCACAAATCCAACCATCCCAACATCAGCCGTAATCGAAATTAATATATCGTGCAACTGAACTCGTGTCCTGATTCCTTCTGCACCTTCGGGTGGATTTACATATTGGATGTCAGATAAATCTAGATCTATGGTTTCGTGGTCAAGATTACCTATTCGCAAAAAAATAGCGCCACTAGCTGCGTAATGGCTTGCCCATCCCCGAGATCCACTTGTTATGAATGAAAAAATCTCCTTACCCTTAGTTATTTTCCATGCAGCACATTTATTACCGTTAATCGCTCTCCAATCCTCCGTCAATTTGCCTGAGCTTGCGGCAACAAGAACCGATTGCCGAAAACGTTTAAGAATGGCGGGCATGCGGTCAAAGCGGTCACGGCAGGCATTTACCCGAGCCAGTAAGGCATCGAGCTTGTCGGCAATGCGTTTTTGTTCGTTGAGTGGGCTAAGACAAATGGTGCAATTCGGCCAGTTTCGGTACCCAGTCGCGGCATATTTAAGCCATGGCTTTCGGCTTCGACGTAATCAAGAAAAGCCGGGTGTTTGAGCCAATAAAACAAATAACGGTTATCGAGATATTTTCCTGCTTTAAGCGGGACGATCTCAGTCGTGCAGTACCCTGGTCGATCCGCTATGAGAATTTTATTTAAATAAGGACGAAGCTTGCCATAAAGCACATCACCAACTGCAAACCGATTTTTTGTACTTTTTGATCGGCGCTCAGCGAATGTTATGGGGGCAAGCAGTTTTGATGTGTTTTTTTCTATGTCTTCTAGCTCCAGTACCCAAGCAGTATTCTCTATCTCGTCAGGTTCTTGCTTAGTTGTGCAACCGTAGTTGGTCACTGCACCTAGCTGAGTAAGTTCCCAAGTGTTTGGGATGTTGGATAGGCTCATGCCTCCACCTCATCTTCTGGTGATGTGCCCGAGCAAATCCCCCCTAACCCCCCTTTTGCAAAGGGGGGGATTGGCTCGACGCTGTTTTCAAAGGAGGAGACGACTACGGCTTCATTTTCAAATGCGGTTGTTGACGTCGTAGTTTTTTGTTTGCAAGCCTTATCTTCATTCACACGCCGCTCTGCTCCCCCCTTTGCAAAAGGGGGGCTGGGGGGGATTTGGCATTTAGCAATAACCTCAACTACCGCATCAGTCTCCAACAACACCTGTCGATTATCAAACCGCAACACTCGCAGGCCCAAGCCATTAAAATATTGATCCCGCACTTGGTCCGCCTGGGCATGTTCGGCCTCAAAGTGTTGACTGCCATCGAGCTCCACCACCAAGCTGGCCGCTGGGCAGTAAAAATCGACAATATATGGCCCCAGCGGCTTCTGGCGGTAAAACTGCCAACCGTTGATCTGCTTGCGGCGTAAGTGATACCAAAGCTTTTGTTCCGCTTCGGTCATGTTGCTGCGTAACGCGCGGGAGTTCTGTTTTAGTCGTCGTTCGTAAGGCAGCATCAGAGATACTCCTCCAGGCCTAATTCTTGCAAAATCCCCCGCAACTCTTCCATAGCTGCATCCAGTTCGCACAAAGCCTCTTGCGCCAGCACAGCCGGTTCTGGCAAATCCTGGGCATCGGTGGCATTGTCATCTTTCAGCCAAGCAATGTCCAAGCTGTCGCCCCGCTCGGCGATTTGCTCGCGGCTGAAACGGCGAAAGCGGCCGGTTTCACCTTCATCAATACGCTTGGCAAGATTCTCCAAACGACCCAACGGATCGTCGCCAAGCGCGGTTTCAAATTCAGCGAAATGTTGCTCGGTCAACTGGGTGCGCTTGCCGAATTGCGGCATGTTGGCGCGGAGGTCGTAGACCCAAACTTCCTGGGTATTGCCTTTGTCCGTTTCGCCGCGTGTGAAGAAAAGCACATTGGTCTTAACTCCCGGCGCATAGAAGATGCCGGTAGGCAGACGTAGAATAGTATGTAAATTGCACTTATCCATCAGGTCACGACGGATATCGGTGCCGACATTGCTTTCGAACAGCACGTTGTCCGGCAATACCACTGCCGCACGGCCGCCCGGCTTTAATCCACGATAGATATGCTGCAAAAAGCAAAACTGTTTGTTGCTGGTCGGAAAAGTGAAGTCATCCCGACTGGGCAAACCGCCGCCTTTTTTGGTGCCGAATGGCGGATTAGTCAGGATCAACGTAGCGTTTGGCAATGCTTGGCCTTCAGGACTGAGAGTGTCGCCGTAGCGGATGCCGCCATCGATACCATGCAGCATTAGGTTCATCAGTGCCAATCGATGGCTGTCCTGCACATGCTCCATGCCGAAAAAAGTGCTGTTACGGTATTTGCGCTGCTGGGCTTCGGTGAGTTGGTCGAAGTCGTTATGGGTGCGCAGGTAATGATTGGCGGCGATCAGAAAGCCGCCGGTGCCGGCCGCCGGGTCTTGTATGGTGTCGTCCAGCGTCGGTTTCATCACCCGCACCATGCTGTTGATCAGGGTGCGCGGCGTGAAATATTGGCCAGCGCCTGATTTCTTTTCGTTGGCGTTTTTCTCCAGCAGTCCTTCGTAAAGGTCACCCAAGTCTTCGCGGTGGATGCTGTACCAGTCGATCTTGTCGATTTCGCTCACTAGGGCCGACAGTGTGGCGGGCTTTTTGATGAAGCTGCTGGCGTTGGCAAAGATTTCCTGCACCAGTGTCGATCCGTGGTTACCCAGATGAATGAGCAGGATTTTGTAGAACTCCAGCCGGTCCGGTGCAGCGCGCTTTTCCAGATCGGCCCAAAGATGATCGGCGGGGAGCTGATCTTCGGTGCCGGTTTCCTTGGCCATTTTTAGAAACAGCAGATAGGTTAGCTCAGTGACGTATTGGTGATAAGTGACGCCGTCATCCTTGAGGATGTTGCAGAGGTTCCAGAGTTTGCTAACAATATCAGAGTTGGTCATGGCTTTAAGGGTTTCAAAAATTGTTCGGCGGTCAGGATTGGGCATGCGAAGGCGTCAGCAATACTGAGTAAGTCCAGGTCGCCTGTTACCAGAAAGTCAGCCTGACCTGCTACGGCAAGTTGCAGGAAAGGTACGTCGAAGACATCGCGGCAGTCTGGGGTT
>JAYTLW010000321.1:0-2074 GCA_043729025.1 Methylobacter sp. | reverse complement strand
ACACTGCCTTTTCTTGGCTATCAACACCATGCACTTGGAATACTTGTTTTGCCAAATCTATGCCTACTCGTTTAATATTCATGTCGGACTCCTCCGCTAATTTGTCTGATAGGTTAATCATATCAGTCTGGCACGTTGATGCCGATAGGTGGGAGGAGTCCATCCCATTGCCCTACGGCTCTGAAACGTGGCAGGGGTTGCAAATCCCGACTGGTTCCGTTTGTTCCTGGCGTTTGAAAAGGTACGCACAGTGCACTGCCTAGCCAACATCTAACGGATATACCCGTTGCAACTTCGTTAGCGGGCATTATAATTTCCCGATTTAGGCGATTAATTTTTTATTGGACGTCAAACCATGGACTACACGGCATCACCGCGACCGCATAATGGGACGCCAGTTGTTGATAGCTGGGGTTGAGTTCAGGTTCGTAACGACAGGCTTTAGTCACCCCGCTTTTTAAGTTATCCGGCACCAGCATTACGGTCGTGCCGCCAAAAAACTCAAAGGCTTAGCACTACGGCTGCCTAACCAGTCAGGCAGGCTTTGGCTCCAAGTCGCTTCGGCCCTTCGACAAGGCTCTCCTGAGTTTATCGAAGGGCTCAGGACAGGCGCCGGTGTAATTGGAAGCGCCCAACACCGCCACGAAGATCTGCGCGGTGCGTATTTCGCCGCTTGAGGCACAGACCACCGGCATGGTAGGCCCTGCATAATCGATAAACAACTTGTCACTGGCACGATGGGTTTGCCGCATGGAACGCTTTTTGTTTCTTCACCCAGGCTGCATAACGGGCGCAGAACTGCGAGTAGCTATAACAACGGTTCGGATACTGCTGGGTGTATTCCTCAGCAACTGCTTGGTCAGGCCTTTTTTCTTCAACTCCATATGAATGCTTGTCCATACCGGCTCTTGAAACTTGGCGGAAGATTGAGCATCCGAACGGGGAAAAACTTCAGGGCTAGAGTCTGATCTGTTGGCGCCGATTGGATCAGAATGGGCGTTCAGATTGGGCCAGAATAGGCAACAATGAACCAAAAATAGCGTTTCTCGCTCTACCCGGTTCAAAAATGGCTTTTCGGGAGCCGATATTAACTTGCCGAATTTTCCGGTCGGTCATTTTGCAAGTCGCTCGTTAGATTGATTTTTATAGGCTTTTTAGAGGATTCTGGTGGAAAATGGAATGCCTAATAAATTGATTTATAAATATTTTTAATTGGATTGTGAGTCCGGTTGCCATAGATTTGAGCTTTATTGGTAACTTATTTACTCTATATATCTACGCAACACCATTTCAATTTTATGGCGTAGCTTTTGGCGTAATTTTTATTTTTTAAGATAAAAATTGTTTTATTACAAAGGTATGGCTCTGCTGCATCATCGGAGTGTGCGGGTCGGCTGTGTTTTGTTTTATACTTATGAACCTGTTTTTATCCGCCGAAGCCGCACGAGGTCACATCTTTGGAGTCCGAATTATTTGAATTGGCCGAGCAGCTGGGTCGCTTATTAAAAGCCAAGGGCAAAACCATAGCCACCGCCGAGTCCTGCACCGGGGGCTGGATTGCCCAAGCGATTACCGACGTGCCGGGCAGTTCCTCCTGGTTTGACCGGGGTTTTATCACCTACAGCAACGTCGCGAAAGTGCAGATGTTAGACGTCAGTCCGCAAACGCTGAATCACTATGGTGCCGTCAGCGCCGAGACCGCAATGGAAATGGCGGTGGGTGCCTTAGCGCACAGCGATGCCGATGTTGCGGTGGCCGTGACCGGCATAGCGGGCCCGGATGGCGGAACGCCGGAGAAACCGGTCGGTACTGTCTTTATTGCCTGGGCGCATAAAAACGGTGCAGTCAAGGTGGACAAAAAGCAATTTGCAGGAAACCGGCGGCAAATAAGAGCGCAAACGGTGAACAGCGCTCTTGAAGGAATGTGGTTTTTTTGTTGAGGTTGCGTAATTTGGTGTGTCCGCTTCACACCCTGTGGGCAGCGCCAATATGGTAATGAAGTAAAACGATGATTTGTAAGTATCGGCGCTGTCCCAATCGGCTATCCCTGCCGATTTGTGACGTAAGAAACTGG
>JAYTLW010000320.1:0-5219 GCA_043729025.1 Methylobacter sp. | reverse complement strand
AAGCCTGCAAACTCATCCGGCTCTTCAAGCGCAGCAGCGCCCTCTTCCTGTAATGATTCTTCAACTAGGGCGGGTGCGATTAAATCCGCCGCACCCTCTTTTTCATAATCCAGCAGCAAATCAGAACCGTCAAAATCATCAGCAAAGCCTGCAAACTCATCCGGCTCTTCAATCGCAGCAGTGCCCTCTTCCTGTAATGATTCTTCAACTATTACAGGTGTAATTGTTTCCGCCGCACCCTCTGCTTCTTCATTTATAATCAAATCGGATTCGTCAAAGTCATCACTGAGGCTTGAAAAATCATCATCTTCAACTACGGATGAATCTTCCGCTGCCTGCAAAGCGTCAAGCGCCGGAACACTGTCCGGCCCATCGAAATCGCTAAAATCCGAAAAATCATCCAAGGTGTCAAAGGAACTCATATCCCCCTCTCCTGTATCAAAACCTTTATCCATCAGCAATCTGTCAATAGTCTCATCGTCGTCCTGAAACTCATTGATCGGAAGCAGGGAGGATTCCGCCTGATCCAATAGGGCATCCAGGTCGACATCGAGATTACCGCGATTTTCTGTTGGTTTTATATCCATTGAATCAGTCATATTCAGGCTCAGTGAGGAATGTAAAATAACCACATAACTAAATGCAGTGTTCGATAACTATCGGCAGACAAACACTTTTCATCATTTTAGTACCAAATAAACTTAATGTTCATATAGTTTCGGCCATTTGATGCTAAACTCCCAAAAAAACTAAAAAAACTAACATGCAACTAGCTATCACCGCCTTAGGCAACCATCAAATTAAATTTATTGCCGAAATATTACCCGCCGTGCGCGATTGTAAATGTACTATTTTGGAAATACGCTTATCCCGTCTCGCTCAATCCACAGCGGCATATTTGCTTATACAAGGTAACTGGAATCAGATTGCCAAGTTTGAAAGCACCCTGGATCTTATCCAGAGGCGACTTGATATCAAGATCCACACCTTACGGCCCGATCAAAAAGACAAGGTCAAAGAATATGTGCCTTATTCATTGGAAACCATATCCCTGGATCGCGATAATATCACCGAATCCATTACCTCCTTTCTGTTTGACCGTGAGATAGACATTGAGGAAATAACCGGCAGCTGTTATCAGGCGCCCTATATTCAAACCTCAGTATTCTCGACCAAATTTGTGATTTTGATCCCGCCGCAACTTCATTTGCAGTCGCTGCGTGAAGAGTTTATGGATTTTTGCGACCAATTAAATATCGATGCCATTCTTGAACCCATAAAACGATAAACTTGATCGATGATAACTCCCGGCAATCCTATACCCGATTTTGAGGCTTCTTCAACCGGCGATAAAACGGTAAAACTAAGCGACTACCGGGGTAAATACCTGGTTATTTATTTTTACCCCAAGGACAATACGCCCGGCTGTACTCAAGAAGGTCAAGATTTTCGCGATAACATCGAACAATTTACCGCCAACAATGCCGTCATAGTCGGCGTATCCCGTGATACCGTCCGCGTTCATGAAGGTTTTAAATGTAAACAGGAACTCCCCTTTGACCTGCTTTCAGACTCGGATGAAAAATTATGCGCATTGTTTGACGTGATCAAAATGAAAAACATGTACGGCAAACAAGCGCGTGGCATCGAACGCAGCACCTTTCTGATCAATCCGGAGGGTCTACTGGTTCATGAATGGCGCAAAGTAAAAGTTAAAACCCATTGTGCAGACGTTCTGCACGTCTTACATAAACTCAGGGACGAATAGCCATGAATATTCAAACTACACCTAATAAAAAATTATTTGTCTTAGACACCAACGTGCTGATGCATGATCCGGCTGCCATCTTCCGTTTTAAGGAACATGACATTTTTATCCCGATGATCGTTCTGGAAGAGCTCGATCATGCCAAAAAAGGCCTCACCGAACTGGCGCGCAATGTCAGGCAGGCCAGTCGATTTCTGGATGAATTAATCCGCGACGCCAACCAGAAAACCATCAACGACGGCTTGCCGTTGTCGAGCATAAAATTCCAGCCGAACGCCGAAACCACTAACGGCGGGCGCTTGTATTTTCAAACCAGCGCCATGACCGCACTGCTGCCGGCCAGCATGCCCGGCCACCTCGCCGATAATTCCATACTCAGCATCGTCCTGGCGCTCACCAAAGAACTGCCTGATACCAACATTATTCTGGTATCAAAAGACATCAACATGCGCATCAAGGCGGCAACCTTGGAGTTGCCTGCCGAAGACTACCATAACGACCAGACCCTGGATGACATCGACCTGCTCTACAGCGGCGCTATGGCGCTGGACGAAGATTTCTGGATGGCGCATGGCACCAAAATGGAATCCTGGCGGGAAAAAGACCGCACTTTTTACAAACTGGAAGATCCTCTGGTCGCAGAATGGTACCCCAACCAGTATGTGTACATAGACGATCAAAACAATTTCGAAGCCATCGTCAGATCCTGTGACGGACAAGTTGCGGTATTAGAACTGGCCAAGGATTATCGCGCCAAACATAACAATATCTGGGGCATTACGGCAAGAAATCGGGAGCAGAACTTTGCCCTCAATGTGTTGCTGGATCCTGCAATCGATTTCGTCACCTTACTGGGCACGGCGGGCACCGGAAAAACCCTATTGGCTCTGGCCGCAGGACTTACCTTGACGCTGGAAAATAAAGCCTACCAGGAAATCATCATGACCCGGGAAACCGTCCCCGTCGGAGAAGATATAGGCTTTCTGCCCGGCACCGAGGAGGAAAAAATGGCGCCATGGATGGGCGCGTTAATGGATAATCTTGAGCTCTTAGGCCGCAATTCCGAGCACGGTGAATGGGAACAAAGCGCAACCAACAACATCATCATGAACCGGGTCAAAATCAGGTCGCTTAACTTTATGCGCGGACGGACATTTCTCAATCGCTACCTGATTATCGATGAAGCGCAAAACCTGACCTCTAAACAAATGAAAACCCTGATTACCCGCGCAGGGCCAGGAACCAAAATCATCTGTATCGGCAACCTGTCGCAAATAGACACGCCTTATTTAACCGCGACCACCTCCGGCTTGACTTTTGTAGTCGACCGTTTTAAAACCTGGCCTCATGGCGCGCATATCACCTTGCAGCGCGGTGAACGTTCACGCCTAGCCGATTACGCTTCAGATATTTTATAGCCTCGTAGAGGGTTTTCCCATTCAACCTTCGACAAGCTTAGGGCGAACGGAAAAATCCTTAACTTAATAGCAGTGTCCCATAGCCACCGCTACAATACATCCAATTGGGCATAGGCCAACATCAGCCACTTGACGCCGGTTTTCTGGAAGTTGATCTGCACTCTTTCCTGTGCGCCGTCGCCTTCCATCTGCAACACCACGCCCGCACCGAATTTGGCATGACTGACAGATTGCCCCAGCTTATATTTTCCTGTTGTTTGCAACAACTGCGCTTTCGGTTTTACAGAAGTTACAGGCCGAGTCACCATGGCCCGCATCCTGACTTCTTGAATATGCTCCGCCGGAATCTCGCGCAGAAAACGCGACGGCCGGGGATTGGTTTCCCTGCCGTATAAACGCCTGGATTCGGCATAAGTCAGATACAACTGCTGCATGGCGCGGGTGATGCCGACATAGCAAAGCCTGCGTTCTTCTTCCAGTCGCAAGACATCATCGACTGACTGTTGCGACGGAAATAAACCTTCTTCCATGCCGACCAGAAACACCTGTTTAAACTCCAGGCCTTTAGCCGAGTGCAAAGTCATCAGCTGCACGCAATCGTCAAAGTCGTCGCCTTGCAGTTCGCCGGATTCCAGTGTGGCATGCGTCAGAAACAATTCCAGCTCGCCCCCTTCGGCTTCGTTCAGGGCAAGCAGATTTTCTTCATCTTCCAGCGCCGCGTCAGCTCCCGACTGACCTGCGGCAAACACACCATCCATGGCGATATCGCCGATTGCGGTGGCATTAAAAAGCCGCGCCGCGTTGACCAGCTCTTCCAGATTTTCTATTTTTTCCTCGCCTTTGTCGGCCTTATCCTTTTGATACAGTTCGATCAGACCGCTTTTTTCAACCACCAGCCTAACCTTTTCAAAAAGCTCCAGGCCTTCCGTCTCGCCATCAAACTTTTTGATCAATTCCAAAAAGCCGATCAAGGCATTGCTAGCCCTCGCCGACAAGACTCGTCCTGAGCTTGTCGAAGGATTAATCAACACGATCGCCGCCGCCCATAAAGACAGGCTTTGATCGCGAGCTATGCTGCGAATATCGTCGATAGTTTTGGCGCCTATGCCGCGCGTCGGGGTGTTGATCACCCGCTCAAACGACGCGTCATCATTGCGGTTGGACATCAGCCGTAAATAGGCCAGCGCGTTTTTAATTTCCATTCGTTCAAAAAAGCGCAAACCGCCATAAACCCGGTAAGGCGTGCCGGTGGTCATCAATCTTTCTTCAAACTGGCGGGATTGGGCATTGGATCGATACAAAATCGCGGCATCCTTGCGCAGGCCGCCCTCATTCACCCAGGCTCTGATGCGCTCGACCACAAAATGGGCTTCATCCTGTTCGTTAAATGCCGAGTACAGCGAAATCAGATCGCCGTCACCAGCATCGGTCCACAGCTCTTTGCCCATCCGGCCGTCATTGCCGCTAATAACCTGATTGGCGGCTTTAAGGATATGGCCGGTCGAACGGTAATTCTGCTCCAGCTTGATGACTTGATGATTCGGGTAATGTTTTTGAAAGCTGTAGATATTCTCGATTTTTGCGCCGCGCCAACCGTAAATAGACTGATCGTCGTCGCCGACCACAAAGATATTGTCCTTGCCATCGGTCAACAGCCGCAACCACGCATATTGTATGGTGTTGGTATCCTGAAATTCATCGACATGAACTTGTCTGAAACGCTGCTGATAAAAATCCAGCACATCGGCATTATCGCGCAGCAATTCATGCGCCCGCAGCAGCAACTCGGCAAAATCGACCAGGCCGGAGCGGTCGCACAGCTGTTCATAGGCTTTATAGATAATCAGCATCTGCCGCTGGTAGGGATCGGAGCTCTCCATCGTATGCCTGGCTCTGATGCCCTCGTCTTTTTGCGCGTTAATATGCCACTGTACCTGGCGCGGCGGCCACTTATCGGCATCGAGATTCAGCGTGCTTAACAGCCGCTTGATAAGCCGCAACTGGTCGGAAGAATCCATCACCTGAAAGGTTTC
>JAYTLW010000319.1:0-9609 GCA_043729025.1 Methylobacter sp. | reverse complement strand
GTGGCTCGGGTTGCCCGCAAGCCGTTTAAAACCATCGGCTGCTCTTGCAGCTTGTAATACAAACGATGCGCGGCGCTGTCCACATCTTGCTGGAATGTCAGGTGATAGGTTTTTGCCACCAGACCAAAATCCTGCAACACGTCCTGACGCTGATTGCGTAACACGCTGTGAAATTGTCGCCACCACTGACCCTGTTGACCAAACTCGGCCTTATCCAGCAGTTTGTCGGCCAGTTGAATCAGCGTATGTTCGGCGATTTGATTCAACAAGACTATTTCGTAACTGCTGCCTGACAAATCCGCCTGGAGCGGATTGGCACGCGTAGCACCTGACCTATTTCGTCTTTTGCGCCCCAGCTTCATGATCTGCCTGACCGGCCAAGTCAAGGCTTGGCGGGCGCCGGCCAGAACACGGGCTAATCCGGGTATTTCCATTAAAGTCAGCAACTGGGTCATGGCCAGCTGAAAGGTTTCATAATGATGCGGATGATTCAGGTAATCGCGCCGGTAACTGTCCATCGCCTGCCCGATCATCAGATCGACTAAGCCAACCCAATCGTTCAAGGCCAGATGTTCGGCGACAACCGGTTCCAGCCAGGTTTGCCAGTGCTTTTTCAATAAGGCCTGCTCAAAACGCGCGTGTTGATTTAATTGGACGCCAGTCGCCAGTTGTACAAGCTGTTGTCGCCCGGAATTCGGCCAAAGCGGCAGTCCTCCCGGTTTTTGATAATACAGCGGCACGACCTCGGGAAACTCATCGGTTCGAGCTTGTCGCCACTTTTCTTTTAATGACTGGATAATGACCGATTCGGAACCTTCGACCAGTTTATTTAAGCAAATCAGCGTCGGTTGATGCAGCTGCTCAAGGTCGGCCATGATGTCCCAGACCGATTGGTCCGCATATTTTTCCTTGCTGACCACCAGAATAATCATATCCGCCAAGGCAATCGCCCTGATAACGCCTTCCCGGTAAGTGGCTGAGTCTATCGAATCGAAATCGGGTGTGTCCCACAACACGCCCGGAGGCAAGAGCCCGGAATCGGTGGCGTTTTCGGTCAATGCATAGCAATCGTGCCGGTCTTTGCTGAGCTGCGCCGGTTGCAGCTGCTGAAAACGCCCGAAATAATGTTGCAAGCCGACGCAGTCCGCAATACCGACGCCGTTGCAAAAACCCTGGGGATGAATAGTGTAACCGGCCAGAGGGCTGACTCCTGCGGCGTTGCTGTTTAATAATGCGTTGACCAACGAGCTTTTACCGGCCTGAGTCGGCCCCACCACCGCCATGTGCAACAACGGCTGAGGCGATGCGTCAATCAGCTGCCCCTTGCGGATGTAGGCTTCAGCCAATATAAGCTGATTGATCCGCTGTTGATAGCTGGATTTGACCGACTCATTGCCCAATTGAGCCAAAACCGCCTGATAACGTTGTTTTAATAATTGGATAAATTCCAGCATAAAAAGTTAGCTCAGGGTTATAATAACCAACCATTTTACTTTGTTTGACGATCCTGCGTTATATAATAGCAGCCGCAATACCGTAAATATCATCACCAACTCCCGTACATAAACCTGAGGTTATCTTTATGAAGAAATTTCCTATTCTTCTGCTCATACTCTGCTGCACATCATTAATTTCGTGCAGCAGGGGTCAGCAAATTAATGGACATAATACCCGTACCGCCTATAGATCGGTAAAAGCGCTAAAAAATAAGTTATCTCCCGAGGCGCGCATTGAGTTTGAAGTCTCTTTCTGGACGCTGCGCGATTCGATTAAAGATGAAAAGGAATTTCTCGATACTGTTGACGGTAAAAAACCTGAAGAAATCATCGCGCTGGGCAAAGAACTTTATCAACAACGGAAAAATACCGGCTTTGCAGGCTATGAAAAATATGCAAATTGGGATGACATGATCAGCCAATTCGGCAAAGAAAGAAACGATCAGGATAACCGCAAAGGTAAAAACCAAGAAGATCCCAAAGACAAAGCCAACGATGTTTTGTACAAGCTCTAATATCACCGACCGGGCAAGGCTTTTTGAGTTGTTAGCGCCGTAACAAACAGACTTGCCTCAGCGATCGTCTGCTCCATCGCATGGATAAGCTGGGAAATATCGATGCCGATGTCAATAAACTCGTGCCTTAATGCCGCGATAGCCTGGGCATTAAGGTTGTGTTTCAAATACAACACCTGATCTTTAAAAGCCGCCAACACCGGCTGGATTTTAGCCTCGGCTTTTTGCATGGCCCTGATTAACTTAGCGTAACTTTGCCTAGCTACCTTGAGTTGCTGCTTGCTGTGAGCGCGCAAGTTACGGTTAGTGTATTCATCCAGTTCGTTTTCCCATTCTACAAACAGCGCCTCGCTAACCTGTTCAATCGCCTTGATTCTGTCGCTTACCGCAGCGGATTTAGCGCAGCAAAACTGATACTGCCTGTTGAGCAGATTGTATTTATGATCCAGCGTGGTTTCATTGACGCAGACCAGGGCCTTAAAGCGCAGCAGCGCATCTTCAAACTCAGCCTTGGTTTCCTGCAAACCTACGCAAGCCTGTTCAACATGGGCTACGACTATATCGCGCTTATGCTCGCCTATGGATTCTCTGGCGCTGTAATAAGCACTGCGAAGTTTTTTCGACAGAAAACCGCTGATTAAGTTTAACGATTTTGTTGCCAAATCGTCGGCTGGCGGTTTGTTATGATCGGCCATTATTTGTTTGCATTTTGTTATTCCGTTTTTCTGTAGGGCTAAAGAATGTGCTTGGGCATTTGTAGGGGCGAATTCATTCGCCCTGGGCGGATAAATCCGCCCCTACACATCGTTTTGTGTTCCTAAGGCGCATGTTATCCGGCTTCATGATATTATTCGCGCCGCCAGCTGGTTATGCCATTGGGGGCGTCTTCCAGAATCACGCCCCGCTCTTTTAGGTCGTTACGGATTTTATCGGCCAAAGCCCAGTCCTTGGCTTTTTTTGCATCCAGGCGGGCTTGTATTTGTTGCTCAATCCAAGGAACCCCTGTAGTTATTTCAGCTGAAGCCGAGACTGAAGCACCACCTCCTACAAGTGCGCCTTCAGCCGCATGGGTTATGGATCCTTTTAAATATTCTTCAGGATCCTGTTGCAATATACCCGACAAGCTGCCTAAATATTTCAACGTAGCAGCCAACGCACAAGCTTTCTGCTGATCGCTTTCCTTAACTTTATTCAGCTCTCTAGCCAAATCGAATAACACCGACAGTGCGACCGGAGTATTAAAATCATCATCCATCGCCTGCTCGAAACGGTTTTTAAATGTTTCGTCGACCGGCGCATCCGCTACAATTTTCACACCCCGCAAAGCCGTGTACAGCCTCGTTAAAGCCGCTTTTGCGTCATTGAGTTGTTCATCCGAATAATTCAAAGGGCTGCGGTAATGGCTGGTCAGGATAAAGAAACGTATTATTTCAGGCCTATACTTTTTCAACACCTCACGCACGGTGAAAAAGTTACCCAGCGACTTGGACATTTTCTCATCATCGACGCGGACAAAGCCGTTGTGCATCCAAAGGTTGACGAATTTCTCGCCGGTCGCGCCTTCCGACTGGGCGATCTCATTTTCATGGTGAGGAAACTGCAAATCCATGCCGCCGCCGTGAATGTCGAAATGATTGCCCAGGCAACAGGTGGACATCGCCGAACACTCGATATGCCAGCCGGGACGCCCCGAGCCCCACGGCGAATCCCAGGCCGGCTCATTGGCCTTGGCCATCTTCCACAACACAAAATCCATCGGATTGCGCTTGGCCAAGTCGACATCGACCCGCTCGCCAACCTGTAAGTCGTCCAGGTTCTTACCCGATAAGCGGCCGTAATCCTTAAACTTAGTCACCGCATAAAACACATCGCCATTGACGCCGATGTACGCCAGCTCTTTATCGATCAAGGTTTTAATCATAGCGATAATGGCGTCGATAGACTGCGTCGCCCTCGGCTCAAGGTCGGGCGGCAACACGGCCAGCGCCCGCTCGTCCTCGTGCATGGCGTCTATAAAGCGCTCGGTCAACTTGCAGTAGTCCTCGCCGTTTTCGATGGCGCGCTGAATAATCTTGTCGTCAATATCGGTAATGTTGCGCACGTAGGTTAATTCATAACCCCGATAACGAAAATACCGCGCCACCGTATCGAACACCACCATAACCCGTGCATGGCCGATATGACAATAATCGTAAACCGTCATGCCGCAGACATACATGCCGACTTTGCCTGCTACGCGCGGCAAAAACAGTTCTTTTTTTCGGGTCAGGGTGTTATATATTTTCAACATGTCATTCAATTATTCAGTGAGGCCCTGTTTTCACGCCTTAAACAAAGCCGTACAATCTACCAAGCACGGGCTTCTCTTTCAAGACAAAAACACTTAGAATTCGTCCTTTGCATCGCTCTCTAAGGAAAAACCATGCGCATTTTCATTTTATCCATGATGCTGCTTTTAACCACAACCCTATCATTTGCAACGGAAAACAAAATGTCCGATACACCATCAAAAGTTAAATTAACCACGTCTCTGGGTGAGATTATTATTCAGCTGAATCCTGAAAAAGCGCCTATCTCATCGGCAAATTTCCTGACCTATGTTAATGAAGGCTTTTACAACAACACCATTTTCCATCGCGTAATCCCCGGTTTTATGGCCCAAGGCGGAGGTTTTGACACTGATTTCAATCAAAAAGCAGTGCATGACCCGATCAAAAACGAAGCCGATAACGGCTTGACCAACAAGCGCGGCACTCTAGCCATGGCCCGCACTAACGTGCCTGATTCGGCAACCGCGCAGTTTTTCATCAACTATAAAGATAACGCCTCGCTGAATCATACCAGCCCAACCTCCAGCGGTTGGGGCTATGCCGTATTTGGCGAAGTCATTGAAGGAATGGATGTTGTCGATCAAATGGCTAAACAACCCACAGGCAACCGTGGCGGACATCAGGACGTGCCAAAAACCGACATCATCGTCGAAAAAGCAGAAGTTGTACAATAGACGAAAGGCGCAAGGCTAAAGGCTAAAGGCGAAAGAATCGATCACGCCCTTAGCCCCTAGCCTTTTATCTTTATCCTGCCTATGAACCAAGACATCCTGTTCATCTCGGACCTGCATATTGCGCTGGAAAAGCCTGAAATCACTCGTCGGTTTCTTGCCTTTCTGAGCGACAGGGCGCCTAAAGCTGCCGCCGTTTATATACTGGGCGATCTTTTCGATGCCTGGATAGGCGACGACGACTTTACCCCGCCCAACAATAAAATCCGCAGGCAGCTTAAACAACTGACTGCTTCGGGCACTCCGGTTTATTTACAGCAAGGCAACCGTGATTTTCTGCTCGGCAAACAATTTTTTGAGGATACCGGCATTACCCTGATCGACGATTATACCGTCATCGATTTGTACGGTACGCCGACGCTGCTCACCCACGGCGATTTACTGTGTACCGATGACCTGCCCTATCAGGCGTTTCGCGCCAAAGCGCATAACCCAAAATGGCAACAGGCAGTGCTTGCCAAACCCTTGTTTTTGCGTTTACTGGCCGCGCGCTGGTATCGTATCCGCAGTTATTTCCACAAACGCCAAAAATCCCAGGACATCATGGATGTTAATCAGGACAAGGTACTCAACATCATGCGTGAACGAAACTGCCTGCGTTTGATTCATGGTCACACGCACCGCCCGGCCGTCCACAACTTCAATATAGGCAGCCAAACTGCCCAGCGCTTTGTCCTTGCCGCATGGAGCAAGAATACAGCCGAAGTATTATGCTGGGACAGCAACGGTTATCACATTGAAGCCCTTTAGATTGATCTGCCTTAACCTTAACCTCATCCTTATCCACGCCGCCTTTAATTTAAAAATCTCAATCAGTCGACCTCTGCGACGATATATTTTCGGGCAATGTAAAACCCTCGTAACAACCGGATAGGCGGAAATTTGTACCCGTGTTTTATCAAAACCTTAGAGGAATCACATTACGCCAACGCCTATAAAAGTTGACTTTTGGGGCAAAATCATTAAATTTAGGCCCCTAGAGTGAAAATTTCCTGTGTCCATGGAGCATGAAAACCACCCTAAAAACTAATATTAGTCCTAAAAAACAATAATCACTATTCTGTCAAATTAACAGAATACCAGGAGAAATTTAATATGAAGAAGCCTTTAAAAAGTTGGCTACTTGCTTCCAGTGTGGCTGCTTTACTAGCTGCACCAGCAGTTTCAACGGCTAACAGCGAAGTTGAAAAGCTCACCCAAAACCCAGCCAACTGGGCGACTTGGGGTGGTGATTACGCAGGTACTCGTTACAGCAAACTCAGTGAAATCAACACCAATAACGTAAAAACGCTGCAACCTGCCTGGTCTTTTTCTACCGGCGTCTTGCGCGGACATGAAGGCGGCCCCTTGGTTATTAACGATGTACTTTACGTACACACGCCTTTTCCTAACACCGTTTACGCAATCGACCAAAAAACCCAATCGGTAATCTGGGAATTCACGCCGACACAAGATGCCGATGTGACCATCCCTGTTATGTGTTGCGATACTGTCAACCGTGGTTTGGCTTACGGCGACGGCAAAATCTTCTTGCAGCAATCTGATACCGTTTTAACGGCATTGGACGCTAAAACCGGTAAACGAGTTTGGAGCGTGCAAAACGGCGATCCTAAACTGGGCATGACCAATACCAACTCGCCTTTAGTTGTGAAGGACAAAGTTTTGACCGGTATCTCCGGCGGTGAATTTGGGGTTCGCGGTTTCTTGGCAGCCTATGACATCAACACCGGCGAGTTGGCTTGGAAAGGCTACAGCATTGGCCCTGACAAAGACACCCTGATTGACGCCAAGAAAACCACAACTTGGAAAGACGGCAAAGTGACTCCGGTAGGCCCTGACTCAAGCTTAAGCACCTGGGAAGGCGACCAATGGAAAATCGGCGGCGGCACTACCTGGGGCTGGACCAGTTATGACCCTAAGTTAAACCTGATCTATTACGGATCCGGCAATCCATCCACATGGAACCCGGTTCAACGTCCAGGTGACAACAAATGGTCCATGTCTTTATGGGCCCGTGACGCCGACACAGGCGCGGTTAAATGGGTTTACCAAATGACTCCGCACGATGAGTGGGATTTTGACGGTATCAACGAAACCGTCCTGGTTGACCAGGAAGTTAAAGGTAAAATGCACAAAACTATCGTGCATTTCGACCGTAACGGTTTTGGCTACACCTTGGATCGCGAAACCGGCGAATTGCTAGTTGCTGAAAAGTTCGACAAATCAGTCAACTGGGCAACACACGTTGACATGAACACCGGTCGTCCGCAAGTTGTCGCTAAGTACAGTACTCAGCAAAACGGTGAAGACGTTAATACCACAGGTGTTTGTCCTGCCGCATTAGGCAGTAAGAATCAACAACCGGTTTCCTACTCCCCGCAAACCGGCTTGTTCTATATCTCCGGCAACCATTTGTGCATGGACTACGAACCATTCGAAGTTGCCTACACAGCGGGACAACCTTACGTTGGCGCTACTTTAACCATGATGCCTGCCGGTGCAGACGTATTGACCGGTAAACCGGACAATACCACTAACCTGGGTCAGTTCACGGCTTATGATGCCAAAACGGGTAAAATTGCCTGGTCTAACAAAGAACAATTTTCTGTTTGGTCCGGTTCTCTTGCAACTGCGGGCGGAGTCGTATTCTACGGTACTCTGGAAGGCTATTTGAAAGCGGTAGATGCTAATACAGGTAAGGAACTGTATAAGTTCAAAACACCTTCCGGCATTATCGGCAACGTTAATACCTGGGAATATAACGGCAAGCAATATGTCGGCGTTCTTTCCGGTATAGGCGGCTGGGCGGGTATCGGTATCGCTGCGGGTCTCGATACAGGAAAGTCTGATTCTGACACTGAAGGTTTGGGAGCAGTTGGCGCATACAGAAGCCTAAGTTCTTACACTAAACTTGGTGGTACGTTGACTGTATTTGCATTGCCTAGCAATTAAGCATTCGATGCGCCTTCCTGCCACGGCGGGAAGTGAATTGTAACGCTAAAGCGATCTGATTTTTTGATCGCTAATTGAGCCCCGGTTAATTTATTGGCCGGGGCTTTTTTTATTATTAATGCCGCCGAATCTGGCTTGTCGGGTTACGCTAGGCTCGGCAATTGCTCCTGCATTGCTCTACCTCCTGCATCCATGCAGTCGTAACCCGACCTACATTCTTAATTATTTGATACACACAAGGAAATCTTAATGTGGACTTTAGCTCGACATACACCCTTATTCGTGGCTTTATTGCTAGCCGCATACAGCTATGCCGCCTTGGCGGAAGAAAAGTTCAAGGTCTGCGCCGACCCTTTGAATCCGCCTTATTCGACAAAAAACCAAGATGGCTTTGAAAACAAAATCGCCGAACTGTTCGCCAAAGAACTGGGACTAAGTCTTGAATACACTTGGTTTCCTCAGCGTATAGGCTTTATCCGCAACACTTTAACCGCACCGCTAAAAGACAGCGATGTGGACAGCAACGATTATAAATGCGACGTCATTATGGGCGTTCCTGAAGGTTACGACCTCACCTTAACAACCGAACCCTATTACCGGTCGGCTTATGTGCTGTTAATCGCCAAAGGACGCGGCTGGGACGACATTAAGGATGCCGCCCAATTAATCAATCTGCCTTTGCAAAGACAGGAAATGTTAAAAATGGCCATGTTTGACCGTGGCCCCGGCACCACCTGGATGCAAAAAAACGCGCTGCTCGACGTAGGCATTCCTTATCAATCGATGTCGGGCGACAATGACAATAATGTAGCCATGCAGATAGAAAAGGATCTTAAGGCGAAGAAAATCGATATGGTTATTTTATGGGGGCCCATGGCCGGCTATGTCGCTGCACAAAGCCCCAAAAACAGCTATGCAATGATTCCGATGACCTCAAGCCCGGACATGAAGTTTGACTTCGCTATGGCAATGGGTGTGCGCAAAGGCGATACAGCGCGAAAGAAAACCCTTAACACGCTGATCGCAGCCAAAACAGACGAGATTCAAGCCATTATGGCAAGTTACCACATCCCCTTGCTACCGCTTTCTAAGCCAGACATTCGCAAAGATAAGGATTAATTGCCCTGTAGGGGGCGAATTCATTCGCCCCCTACAATTATTACCTGCGATTAAACAATCCAACCAGATACGTTAATCTGGCCACCTGCTCATCTGACAACTGATTCCACTGAAAACGCCATTTCCAGTTGCCCGCCGTTGTGCCCGGCGTATTCATACGATGCTCTGAACCCAGTCCCAGAATATCCTGCATGGGAATGACCGCAAGATTTGCAACAGATGCCAATGCCGCATGAATGAGCGCAGAATGCAATGGCATTGCCGGATTGCCAAGATACTGGTAAATATAGTTTTTCTCATCGCCGCCAAGACCCTGCAACCAGCCTAACGTCGTGTCATTGTCATGAGTGCCGGTATAAACTACGCAGTTTTTTTCATAATTGTCCGGCAAATAAGGATTATCAGGGCCGCCGCCAAAGGCAAACTGCAAAATCTTCATGCCGGGCAAATCAAACTCATCCCTTAA
>JAYTLW010000318.1:0-13248 GCA_043729025.1 Methylobacter sp. | reverse complement strand
CGGCATATTAAAATAATAATTTTATCAAAACTGGATGGTGTTATGAACAGTACACGCATATTAAGAAAAGGTTCCCTGGTGCTTCTGGGATTAATATTTTCAACATCGTTATGGGCGCACGGTGGGGCGGCAGGCACTGACAGCGACCAATGCAAGTTTGAACTGGAACCGACTCACTGGCTGCATTATACCGCTTATCAGCCTAATGCGTTTCCTGCGGAAGATTTTTGCGCCAATATTCCCCGCGCTAACGAGCTCACTTTATTGGTGTTCGATTATCAGGATGTCAAATACCGGGATATGTCGGTGGAGTTTGAGGTGACAAAAGAGCCTGAAGGCACTCGGGTGTTCTTTCTGCCGGCGGCAAAACATTCCAAAGGCACGGTTGAATTAAGACTGCCGAATGGCGTGCCTGAGGCAGGTAAATACTTGATTCATATTACTCTGGTTCCTGACGCGGATAAGATGGATGCGCGCACTACGGGTGCGAGGCTGGATGCGCATATGAGTTTTAAAGCAGGCGGCGGTCAGACAATGAGTAAAAGTAGTTTACTGTTGTATGTATTTTTCGGACTTGCGGGTCTTTATGTACTCTATCTGTCACATGCCGGCTTCAAAACCAAGATGGATGAAATCATAGCGAAGATCAAAAGCTAACATTTTGGTAACTTGGGTTTGATATTGCCCAGTTACGGGTAACGACATTGCCTACATGGACGTAGGTAACAGGCGAGAGTGTAAGCTAAGTCTAAGATGCTTACTTTGGGTGTATTTTTGAACGATGGAGGACAGATTAATGGTGAAGTTATTATCGGCTGGGGCGCTGATTTTTGTTTTTTCGGCGTCGGCATGGGCGCTGGAGTACGAAGATCATAGCAGTATGCTCATGGATCACGGTGATGGCCATTTAATGGACATGGCCGGGGGCATGGTTATGGGGCAGAATACCAGCACCTTGCCGGGCGGCTGCGACAGTATTTCCGAGACAAAGGAAATTACTGTGCATGCCGGTCACAAATATGCGGAGAAATTCCCCGGCAGAATGTATGCATTTGATACCCAGGAATATAATTTTAAGCCCTGCACTAAACTGACTGTCCATTTCATCAATGACGATAATATCCGTCATCAATGGATGATGCATGGCTTGCCCAAGTATTTATACCCCAAAGGCATGTTCCATTTGGAAGCATCGGGCCCTGCAAAAATCTCCGGAACATTGATACTGCCTCCCGGCGACAAAACCTATCTGGTGCATTGCGATATTGCCCAGCACATGGAAAAAGGCATGAAAGCCCAGTTGAAAGTCGGAAAAGGTGATGGCGACCTGCCCAGCATTCCTGGCGTGACGGCTTATGTCATAGCTGATGACTACAAGGGCAGTCTGTCGACCGTGATGGCCGATGTTTCGGCAGCGGCCCAAGCCGCTCAAGTAGCACCGCCTGCTTTGGCAAATAAGGCGCCGGTTATAAAGCCGGTCAAAGACGATTCCGTTATTTCAGGCGTTACCGTGGTCGGTCTGGCCATCGGTTTGTTGCTTGCGCAATTTATAACGAAAAAATTCAAAGGTATGAGCGTATCAGAAGTGGTTGCCGCTCTTTTTGATGGATTGAGAGCAGGCATCGATACTGTTTTAAAGCTGTTGTCAGCTTTGATTAAGCGGATCATTGCCAATAAGAACAAGATATTGCCCGGCAGTTAAATCCGTGCAATATGAACCCTTGCGCTCTTTGAGCGCAGGGGTTTTTTTTGAGAGAAAATGTGCAAGATATAGGCTTTGAGCTGGGCGGGTTGTTTATCAGCGCATTCATATCGTCAACGGTAGCGCCAGGAGGCTCTGAAGCCGTTTTGGCCTATATAGTGGCGACAGGCCATTACCGGGTTGAGCTGGTAGTTGTCGTTGCCACAATAGGCAACACGCTGGGTGCCATGACTACATGGGGCTTGGGTGTATTGGCGGCCAAAAAATATCCTGCAGCCGCGTTGTTATCGGAAAACAAACAGAAAGCGCTGAGTCTGGTAAGAAAAAAAGGCATCTGGACGCTGTTTTTTACCTGGTTGCCGGTGGTGGGGGATGTGCTGTGTTTTGCGGGCGGGTGGCTGAAACTGCCGTTGCTTCAGGCTAGTTTAATCATATTGCTGGGTAAGCTGGGCCGATATACGGTAATAGCCTGGATGTTTGTCTGAAGTTAGGGGGCTTAAGGCCTGTCCGAACTGAAGTGTTAAGAATCAATAAAATTCGAGAGGTCATTGTGCTGCGCCATTTTCCACCCGTTAACATTGCTTATGCCCATAGAAAACGGGATTATTTAATAGCGACATTTACCTTTATTTGCGTGGCGATCTGCTTGATCAGCGATGCCCATGCGAGCTTGGAAAAACAAAATGCCCTCGGTGTTTGCGGTTGGGTGTTTTTGATGGGCTGGTTGCTCGGAGAAAATAGGGAAATAAGGATGCAAGTCTTCATCGCCGTTATTTTTGCGACTATCGGCGAGCATTTTGCCTCCCCTTTCATGGGCGGATACACTTACCGATTCGAGAACGTGCCGGCCTACGTGCCGCCCGGTCACGGCATGGTTTACTTGACCGCTGTTGCGCTGGGCCGTTCCGGGTTATTCCTGCGCCATGCACGAGCAATCGCCGCCTTTGTGGTATTGGTGTGCGGCGTATGGTCGGCTTGGGGCATCAGCGGCTATGCCGAACAGGGCGATTCGGTCGGCGCGCTATTGTTTTGTGTATTTTTGGCTTATCTTTTTAAAGGCCGCTCCCCGATGGTTTATCTGGCGGCTTTTTTTATAACCACCTGGCTGGAGCTAATCGGCACTGCCGTCGGCACCTGGACATGGGCGGCAATTGATCCGGTATTGGGTCTGCCCCAGGGCAATCCGCCCAGCGGCGTCGCCGCCTGGTATTGTCTGGTCGATGCGGTAGCGATGGGTGGCGCTGCGCCGGTGTTGCAGGGTTTTTCCAGGGTGTTAAATTATTTAAAAATCAGGGTATTACGCCCACGCGTAGTCGATTGAACCTCATAAAACTTATCTTCAGCCTTTAGTTCAGCGAGAAAAGATACAATTCGAGGTGAAATTAATGCAATTATCGCAACTGGATTTAGACGGAACCTATACTCATGCGGATTATTCAACCTGGCAGTGTGAGGGCTCGCTCGGATTAATCAAAGCTAAAATAATGTTAATGTCGCCAGCGCTTAATGTTGCGCTTAAAAGTATATTCAGTACATTTAACCGGAATTTTGTATCAGTTTTTAAACATAAAGAGTGTCGACTGTTTGCCGCCCCCTTTGATGTGTGACTATATGATAAAAATAAATCTGAGCCAATCATGACTGCATGGATGTAGGGCAACGCAGGGATCAGTTGCCGAGTGGATAAAAAGTACACAAATGGTTCAGATCTGTGAAGGCCTGATAAATTGTTCATCAAGGGCAGTCATATGCAGGCAAGGTGCGTATCAGAAGCAGGTTTGGGTTATTTTAGGTATTGATTGTATGGAAAGCAGCTCGTTATTTTCGATGGTATGCTTTATCGTAGTCGGAATTTTTAATGAATAGTAAACAATCCTTACCGTCTAAGCCGAGAACAATTCTGGTCATCGCAATGCGCTACCTAGGTGATGTGCTGCTGACTACACCCTTATTGCATTCTTTGCGGCAGGCTTATCCTGACGCTAGCTTGGATATATTGGTGTTTGCTAATACGGCTTCCATGCTCGAAGGGAATCCGGATATCGATCATGTTATAACCACGCCTAACCGTCCCAGGTTTGCTGATCATCGGCAATTATTCGGGCAATTATTTCGGCGGTATGATCTTGCCCTTGCAACGCAGGCCGGGGATCGGCCCTTTTTGTACTCATTAATAGCTGCGCCATTTCGGGTTGCCGTGGTGCCGCCGAAAAACGCCACCGGCTGGTGGAAACGGTTTTTTGTGCAACGCTGGACAGAGTTTGACGACAACACGCACACCGTCTTGCAACACCTGAAATTACTGGATTTGATTGATGTTCCACGGTATTTTTCACTGGTTCCACCGCAAATCGGTGACAGCCGACAGCTAACGGGAAAATTTCCTTTTTTGGCCGATAACACCGGCTATGCTGTGCTGCATCCGCATCCACAGTGGGCATACAAACAATGGACCGTGGAGGGTTGGATAGAAATAGGCCTATACCTTAACAAACTGGGATTAAAACTGGTGCTTTCGGGTGGCCCTGCTCAGGATGAAATCGATTATGTCGGCAACATTCAGCGTCAGCTTCCTGAGGATACAGTCAATCTGGCCGGTCGGGTTTCGTTGGCGCAGCTGGCAACTATTATCGCCCAAGCAAAATTATATATCGGCCCCGATACCGGTATTACTCACTTAGCTGCCGCAACCGGAATTCCGGTGATTGCGCTTTACGGGCCGACCAATCCGGTAAAATGGGCACCATTTCCTTACGGATATCGAGCAAGCGTCAATCCGTTTGACAAAAAAGGCGATCAACAGGTTAATAACATTTATTTTGTGCAAGGTGCAGGAGATTGTGTGCCGTGTGATTTAGAAGGTTGCGACCGCCATCAACAAAGTCGCAGCCGCTGTTTAGATAGCTTGTCGCCCGACGGCATTAAACGCTTAATTCGGCAATTGTTAAACTATTAACGTTTAAAATTGAGCGCCACTTAATCTGTCATTAGATATTGGAATTATGAATACGGCAAAAACCAAGCAACTTGATCATGTGTACGTCCTAAACGTCAAAAAATTTACCCAACGCCGCGTTTTTATGGAAAATCAGCTGGCTAAGGCCGAATTGCAGGCGGAGTTTATTTTTGATTGGGATGCCGATGAGTTGACCGATCAGATCGTCGACCGCTATTTTGCAAAAGATAACAACTTATCGGCCGCGCAAAAATCCTGCGCTCTCAAACATATTATCGCTTTACAAAAAGCGGTGGAAAGTAACAGCGCGTTTAATTTAATCTTGGAAGATGATGCGGTTTTTGCAAACGAGTTTAGTGTAGGTTTGCAACGTGCATTAACGCAAAGTGAGCAGTTTTCCGGCGATAAAGTCATTTATATAGGTTCCGGCGGTAATTTTTTTACTCCGAAAAGCCAACGCAAGCCGGGGCAACATCTGTATCTTGGCTCGCGCGGTCGATTTACCGATTCCTATATTATTGACAGCGTCACGGCACAAAAAAGGTTGGACTGGATCATCACGCATAAAGTCGGAGAGCCGATTGATAATCAATTTGAACAAATCGACCGGCAACTCGGTATCAAATTAGTGTGGCTAGAGGATCCGATAGTTGAGCAAGGCAGTAAAAACGGTTTGTTTGATAGTGCCATAGAACCTGCCCCGCCAACTTGGCTGCAATACCTGTTGTTTAACTTTGAAAAGCTAAAACGTAAATACATCTATCAATTATGGCGTTAATCAAAAGATCTATGTTTTCTTATTCTGTTGTTGCCGAAAAATCCCTGTTGACTTGCCGCTATCTGGCAATAATTGCCGCTATTGCCGCTCCTGCCTCCACCGCCATTACCAGTGCGGCTTGTGGTGCCATGTTATTGACCTGGCTTGTTTCGGGGCATGTTTGGCAGGGCCTGAAAATATCGGCGGGGCAGCCTGCGGGGAAATTGCTGTTAGTGTTTTTCGCTTGGCTTGTTATCAGCAGTTTGTATGCGGATACGTCCTGGCCGGATAAAATCAGCACGCTGTCCAGTTGGAAAAAATTATTTTACACGTTTGTGTTATTAGGACTTTTTTACCAGACGCAGTGGAAAACACGCTTTATTTATTGTTATTTAGCCGCAATGCTTATCGCCGCTGTTATCGCCGTTCCCTTGTGGTTGCTGGGTATTCATGTAAGGGGGCATGAGATCGGCATTATTATGACCAATTATACTTCACAAAGTTTAGCGTTCGTGGTTGCTGCTCTTTGTTGTGTTTTTTTACTTAAAGAATCACTTAGTCCTCAAAAAAAAGGTTTATTAGTAGGCATATTAGCTTTGTTTATATTTAACATTTTTTTTATAAGCGCCTCTCGAAGCGGCTATCTTGCTCTACCTGTCGCCACTGTTTTCTTGGTTGTTAATCTCTACGGCTATAAAAAACTGCCTCATATTCTGGGCATTACGGCAATAGCTCTTTTGCTGGTGGCATTGACCTCAAGCACCTTACAGCAGCGCATTAATTTGGGCTTGGAAGAAAATAAAAATACTCAAACCAGTGAAAATCTAACATCTATAGGTGTTCGTGATATTTTTAGGCAAAATACCTGGGAATTAATTCAGCAAAAACCCTTACTGGGCTACGGAACTTCCTCTTTCAAGAGCATTTACAGTTCGCATGTCGCTACAAAATATCAAGACTGGCGAAACACGCCGACATCCGATCCGCATAATCAATATTTATTTGTCTGGTTGGAAAACGGCCTAATTGGATTAGTGCTGTTTTTGGCCTACATATACAATGCTGCCAGGCAAGGAGTAACTCAACAATCCTACGGTGCCATCGCCGCGAGTGTGCTCGTTGCATTTGCCGCTACCAGTTTGTTTAATTCACATTTTAAAACTTTTCCGGAGGGACATTTACTGGCTTTTTTCACAGGCTGTTTATTAGCGCAACAGCCGATTAACAAGGCGCAGAAAACCAATGCTTAGCGTAATCATTGTTACCAAAAATGAAGCCCATAATATCGCAGCTTGTTTGGCATCCGTTGCCTGGGCCGATGAAATCATTGTCCTGGATTCCGGCAGTAGCGATGATACCGTTAAGCTGGCGGTAGCTGCGGGCGCACGCGTAATTGAAACCGACTGGCCGGGCTACGGGCCTCAACAAAATCGGGGTATCGATGCGGCAACCTTTGAGTGGATTTATTCGCTGGATGCCGACGAACGGATTACGCCTGCGCTTGCTGCTGAAATACGTGCAGTAACCAGGGAGCATAAGTTCAAGGTATTCGACGTGCCGCGTCGGTCTTTCTTTGTGACACGTTTCATGGAACATTCAGGCTGGTGTCCGGATCGCACCCGGCGCTTGCTTAAGAAGGGAAGTGCGAGGTTCACTAGCCATAAAATCCACGCGAATCTAGCCACTGAAGAAACCGTTGGTCATCTGAATGAAGCGATGATTCATTACAGTTTTCTTAACTATCATGCGGTTGTGGAGAAGATGAACCGCTACTCCAGCGGCAGCGCCCAGGATTTAAACGCCATGGGCAAGCGGGGCTCGCTTGCGACAGCCATCGGCCACGGTCTGTGGACATTTATACGCACGTATTTCCTTAAAGCCGGTTTCTTGGACGGACAAGCAGGTCTAGTACTTGCGATAGCGAATGCCGAAGGCACTTATTATAAATATCTTAAATTATGGGAATTACAAAACTCAGAACCTTTTCAAGAATGAATTTAATCTCGGTAATCGTAACCACCTATAACTGGCCGGAGGCATTAGAACGCTGTCTGCACAGTTTATTTGCCCAGCATGACCCGGCGTTTGAAATTATCATCGCCGACGATGGCTCTACATCTACAAATCAAGCACTGGCTCAGGCTTATTGCGTTAAAAGCCCGGTTCCCATTCGCTATGTGCATCATGACGACCTGGGATTTAGGGCGGGAACTATCAGGAATAAGGCGGTTGCGATCAGTCGGGGCGAGTATTTGTTGTTTATTGATGGCGACTGTATTGTTCGGCCTGATTTTGTCGCCCGACATCGACAGCTGGCTGAACTGGAGTATTTTGTGCCGGGAAACAGGGTGCTGCTTAGCGAATCGTTTACTCAGGAAGTCATCGAAAAACGGATTCCATTGCAGCAAAAATCGCCGAGTTATTTTATTGCCCTGCGCTTACAAAAAAAAATCAACAGAATTTCTGCTTTTATTCAACTTCCTTTGGGATTTTTAAGGGGAATGCAGCCCAAAAAATGGAAAAAAGCCATGACCTGTAATCTGGCGCTATGGAAAAATGACTTTTTACGGGTAAATGGTTTTGATGAGTTGTTTGAAGGCTGGGGCTTTGAGGATTCCGACCTAGTTATTCGCTTGATACATGCCGGTGTCAAACGCAAGGAAGGGCGATTTGCGGTGCCTGTGCTGCATTTGTGGCATCCTCAAAATGATAAAAGCAAGCAAGAGATAAACTATCAGCGATTGCTGGAGCGCTTGCATCAACAGGATTTTATACTCGCAACAAAAGGCGTTTCCCAGTATCTTGAGTAAGGCCATAACTTAATGTAAATCGGACTGGCCGCACCCGTTAATGAAATCTTAAAAAATATGAACAAAACAGCCACAGCAAGCACTCAAATTTATAAGCGACTCTTGAGCTATGTAAAGCCGCATCGTGGTCTTTTTGCGATCAGCATTGTCGGCTTTTTGATGTATTCAGGCACCCAGACCCTATTTGCGGCGTTAATTAAACATATCATCGATACGTTGCAAACCGAAACGCGGGAGGGCATGAATTATTTGCCGCTGTTGTTCAGCGGATTGATTGTCGTGCATGGGATCGGCGCTTATATAGGTAACTATTTTCTGGCTAAAGTATCGACCAATGTCGTGCATGCCTTGCGCTGTGAAATCTTTAACCAATATACGCGACTGCCCACGGCCTATTTTGACGCGAATAACAGCGGTTATATGATTTCAAGGATAACTAATAATGTGGGTCAAGTCACCCAGGCCACTACAGATGCAGTGCGCACCTTTGTGCGCGAAGGCTTTACTGCGATAGGCTTGTTAATCTATTTGTTTTATTCGAACTGGATGTTGTCGCTGGTTTTTATCGCCATTACTCCGATTATTGTGGTGCTGGTAAGTTATGTCAGCAAGCGTCTTCGGGGCATCAGTAAGAAAATACAAGAATCGATAGGCGACATGACCCATATCACCTCGGAATTGGTGGGTGGACATCGGGTGGTGCGCAGTTACGGCGGGGAAGAATACGAGCGTCGGCGGTTTTTGGAAAGCAGTTTATATAACCGGAGGCAATCGTTAAAGCTATCAACGACGATGGCGATACACAATCCGATCATGCAGTTTATTATCGCCATAGCCTTGTCATTCCTAATGTATATGGCCTTGTATTTCATGAAGCAAGCCAGCGTAGGCGAGTTTGTGGGCTATTTAACGGCGGCATTTTTATTGCCGAGACCCATTAGACAGCTAAGTGACGCCAATAGTGATATTCAGAAAGGCATAGCGGCGGCCGAATCCTTATTTGATATTCTGGATGAGCCGGGCGAGTTGGATGACGGCACTTATCAGGCCGAACGATGCAAGGGCGCACTGGAATTTAAAAATCTGTCGTTTCAATATGCAGGGGCAAATGAGTTGGCGCTTAAAGACATCAGTTTCAAGGCAGAGCCGGGGCAGACTATTGCGTTGGTAGGGGCTTCCGGCGGAGGTAAAAGCACGCTTGCCAATTTGGTTTCGCGTTTTTATCCGCATGATAAAGGTGAGATATTATTGGACGGCGTTGAAATAAATACTTACCAGTTGGCAAATTTGAGGAAGCAGTTGGCGCTGGTCAACCAGCAAGTCACTTTATTCAATGATACGATAGCCAATAATATAGCCTACGGGTCGCTTGCGACGGCAACTCGAAGTGAAATAACTCAGGCTGCAACGGATGCTTATGCGATGGAATTTATCGCCAAGTATGAACAGGGGCTGGACACGGAAATAGGTGAGAATGGCGTCAAGCTGTCCGGAGGGCAGCGGCAAAGGCTGGCTTTGGCCAGGGCATTATTGAAAGACGCCCCCCTATTGATACTGGATGAGGCAACATCGGCGCTCGATACCGAATCGGAGCGGTATATACAGGCAGCGTTGCAAAAAGTCATGAGCAATCGGACGACCTTGGTTATTGCCCACCGGTTATCGACCATTGAAAATGCTGATATGATTTTGGTTATGGATCATGGGCGTATCGTAGAAAGAGGCTCTCATCGGGAGCTTATTGCAAAAAACGGCGCTTATGCGCGCTTGCATGCCATGCAATTTAAAGATCCTTCTGAACAAGCTAACGGCCTTATTCGACCGCGCCCGCATGAAAACTCAAATTCAGACATTACTTAGGGGATATTATTTTGACGACATTTATTGCCGAACTCGAAGAGCATCAGGCCATGATAGCCCGTTTAGCGGATTGTTCCGATGCTATTGAGACAGCCGGAGCTTTGCTGATCGACACCTTGAGACAGGGTGGCAAAATACTATTGTGCGGCAATGGCGGCAGTGCCGCTGATTGTCAGCATATCGCTGCGGAGCTGGTGGTGCAATATCAAAAAAACCGGAAGGCGCTGGCTGCCATTGCGTTGACCACCGACAGTTCAATTTTGACTGCTCACAGCAATGATTTTGGATTTGATACGGTCTATGCCCGCCAGATTGAAGCTATTGCCAGTGAAAAAGATTGTTTGGTCGCCATTTCCACATCAGGGACTAGCGAAAATATATTAAACGCGGCGAAAGCGGCAAGATTGAAAGGTATGGCTGTTATCGGATTAACCGGGCGTGACGGCGGCACGCTGATCGGACTGGTTACTCATTCGGTGATTGTGCCGTCGGAGGTGACGGCAAGAATTCAGGAGGCGCATATATTGATCGGCCACTGGTGGTGTGGTGCTATTGACGACAGCATGGATGCAGAAGGTACGACTCCACGGATGGAGGAGGTAGAGCAATGCATGGAGCAATTGCCGAGAGCAACGCAGGGAGCAGTTGCTGAGGGGGCCTTCAGTGCTGGCGATTATTCCTGAGTTTGTTAAGGCTCATATCCTGGTCATAGGCGATGTGATGCTTGATCGCTACTGGTCAGGACAGGCAGCGCGCATTTCGCCGGAAGCTCCGGTACCGGTGGTCAGAGTTAAGACTATTGAAGATCGCGTCGGCGGTGCGGGTAATGTAGCGCTCAATATCGCCAAATTAGGTGGCAAGGTGACTCTGCTGGGTGTGGTCGGCGATGACGCCGAAGGCGATATTTTAAGGCGACTGCTGGAAGCGGAAGGCGTGGTCTGCGATTTTGTAGTCGAGCGGGAAATTCGCAGCATCTGCAAGTTGCGGGTAATGGCGCAGCATCAGCAACTGATTCGTATCGATTTTGAAGAAACGTCGCTTAAGTTTGATGCAAATGCTTTGTCGGCGAGACTGAATAAGCATCTGCCTGAAAATAATACCGTGGTTTTTTCGGATTATGGCAAAGGAACCTTGGCGGAGGTTTCAAGCTACATTGTTCAGGCTAAGCAAGCAGGCCTTAAGGTGTTGGTGGATCCGAAAGGCGTGGATTATCAGCGTTATGCTTATGCAGACCTGATAACGCCAAATTTGTCTGAAATACAGGCCGTAGTCGGCATGGTTGAAAATGAACATCAATTGCTTGAAAAAGGCCGGGCGCTGTTAAAACTGCATCAGATTTCTGCATTGCTACTCACGCGCGGCGAGGCCGGCATGACCTTAATCCAAGAAGGCCAAGCGCATTCATTGCCGGCTCAGGCCAAGGATGTGTTTGATGTGACCGGCGCCGGAGATACGGTTATTGCGGTGATGGCCCTCGGAGTTGCGCTGGATATGGCGATGTATGATGCGATGTATCTGGCTAACCTGGCAGGGGGTATCGTGGTCGGGAAGCTGGGCACATCAACGGTATCGATGCAGGAGTTAACGCGGGCCATGCACGGCGATCGGGATTCTCAATACGGAATCGTTTCGGAAGATGAATTGGCGCAAATAGTGGTCGGCGCTAAAGCCCACGATGAACGCATCATTATGACCAATGGTTGCTTCGATTTATTGCACGCCGGACATGTGACTTATTTGCAGCAGGCCAAGGCCTTGGGTGACAGGTTGGTGGTGGCGGTCAATTCCGACGCATCGGTCAGGCGGCTCAAGGGCGAGTCCCGGCCTATTAATGGTTTGCAGGAACGGATGACGGTTTTGGCGGCATTAGCCTGCGTGGACTGGGTGGTTTCATTTGAAGAGGAAACGCCGGAAAGGCTGTATTGCAGGCTTCTGCCGGATGTTATCGTCAAGGGTGGTGATTACAGTTCGGAACAAGTCGCCGGCGGCGATTGCGTGATTAAGGCTGGCGGCGAAGTAAAGATTTTGCAGTTTGTTGACGGGCAGTCGACAACGGCGATGATTAAAAAAGCGAGGGGACTGCAATGATTGTTGTTACGGGCGGGGCCGGTTTTATCGGCAGTAATCTTATTCGGGCTTTAAATCAGCGGGGCGAGCGCAATATATTACTGGTCGATCATCTGGCTAATGGACGAAAAATGCACAATATCGCCGATCTGGATATCGCCGATTATATGGACAAGGTGGAGTTTATAGAGAAAATCGGGGGGGGGCAGTATTTTGAAGGGGTGCGGGCGGTGTTTCATCAGGGAGCCTGTTCTGCCACGACCGAATGGGATGGGCGCTATGTGATGATGAATAACTACGACTATTCCAAGCGTTTATTGCACTGGTGTACCGCAAGGAATGTCGCATTTATGTACGCCTCATCCGCCTCGGTTTACGGTGATGGCAAGCAAGGCTTTCGGGTAGATCGTAGTTGCGAGCATCCTATCAATATGTATGCCTATTCAAAGTTTCAATTTGATCAATATGTGCGACCTTTATTGGCAAGTACAAAAAGCCCGATTGTCGGTTTTCGCTATTTTAACGTTTACGGGCCAAGAGAGCAGCATAAAGCCGCCATGAGCAGCACGGTGTTTCATTTTAATCGACAGGTGATTGAGCAAAGCAAAGCAAAGTTGTTTGCTGGCTGCGATGGCATGGCTGATGGCGAACAAAAACGGGACTTTATTCATGTCGATGACGTAGTCGATGTGAATTTATGGTTTTTAGATCATCCGGAGCAACGCGGAATTTATAACGTGGGAACGGGACGGGCGGAAACATTTAATGCGGTCGCAGAGGCGGTTATCGCTTGGCATAAGCAAGGATGCATCGAGTACATTTCATTTCCTGAGCATTTAAAAGGCGCTTATCAGAGTTATACGCTGGCGGATATATCCGGATTAAGAAGCGTCGGCTATATGAAAGACTTTCTGACCGTTAAGCAAGGTGTTGCAAGATATTTAGACAGCTTGAATGCATAAAACATTAGCGCGAGCCCTGATTAATGGCAGTGCATAGCTCAGATGTGCGTAGTCAATACTTAGGCGAGAGCGGGTAGGAGTAAAATAAAACGGGACGAGCTGTTGACAGATTGGCAGATTAGGATAGAATGCCC
>JAYTLW010000317.1:0-3834 GCA_043729025.1 Methylobacter sp. | reverse complement strand
GGGCATTCTATCCTAATCTGCCAATCTGTCAACAGCTCGTCCCGTTTTATTTTACTCCTACCCGCTCTCGCCTAAGTATTGACTACGCACATCTGAGCTGCTCACATTCTACAGCTTAACTTCCTGAAGATCACGTCACCCTCTCTCGTCCCAAGCCTTATCCATCCGCTTTACAGAAACCGGATAGGCGGTTTTAAGCTGCTGGGCAAACAGCGACACCCTGAACTCCTCAAGCATCCACCTAAACGGGTCTTGTTCCGGGATAACCTTGCTTTTTTTAGCCTTGTTCTCTACGTCATTCCAGAAACGTGACGCATAACGCCTGAGTTCCTGAACTTTTTGCAGTGTGTTATCCCGTTTATCCAGCCGGTATTGTACGGCCTTCAAATAGCGCGGGATGGCTTTGAGCTGTTGGTAAGGCGTGTTGCGGATAAACCCTGCATAAATCATCAAGTCCAGCTGCTCGTAAATGTCTTTGGCCAGCGGGTCACCCGCATTCAGGCGGCTCAGTTGGGTTTTGATAGCGCCGTAAAGCTCCATGATTTCCAGCGCGATTTCCCCAGTCTCATTGGCGGCGCTGATCAGCCCTCCTTTGTTGGCTTGCAGGCTTTGTTCGAAGGCCTGCTGGGTGCGGATGGTTCGGCCTTCAACAAATACGCTGTGTAGGATTAAACACAGCAGGTCGTCTTTATACGATACCTCCGCGTCGCTGCCGATAATCGGATGCTTCGGCAAGCGGTTATAGGTCAATTCTGCGGCCGCCGATTTCGGCATGTTTTTGGTCACATAGGTGCATTCCTTGCGCAGTTGCAGCTGAAACAGGCGCATTAATCCGGCCTGATGCTGAAGCGCTGCTTTTTGCCCGGTGTCGAAAATGCGCACGCCGACCGCATCGCCTTCGTCGATGATCGCGGGGAATCCTACAAAGGCCTGTCCCTTCTGGATAAACTGGTAAGTCTCCGGCAGGTCGTCGAATGCCCAGCCAATGCAGCCGGTGTAATTGAGCTCATCGGCGGCAATCTGGTCGAAGCTGTCCCCGGCTTTGGCGGTATGCTTGAGCTGCAATTTTTTCAGGTCGCGGCCGTAATCCAGCAGCCTGCCTTGATCGTCTATGACCCTGAAATTCATTTTCAAGTGATCGGTCAACGTCTCGGTGTTCCAGGCATTTAACGGAATCGCCTCGCCGGTCAGTTTCCTTAACCGGTTGCCCAGCCATTCCTGCAATGAGCCTTTAAAGTCCGGCTCGATCTCAAGACATTGCTTGACGGTTTCAGGCACGGGTACAAAGTGCTTCCTGATGTTCTTGGGCAGGGATTTAATCAGGGCGATACATTTTTCTTCCAACAGCCCCGGCACCAGCCAGTCGAAAGACGTTTGCGTGACCTGATTCAATTGATGCACCGGGATGATCGCCGTCACCCCGTCTTCATCATGGCCCGGTTCAAACCGATATTGCAGCATGATAGTCAGGTTGCCGATCTTCTTGCTGTCCGGGAAATCCCATTCGTTGACATAGTCTTCCTCCTGTTCCCGCGTTAAATCCTCCTTGGTTAAAAACAGGATAAGCGGATTGGCGCGTTCCGCTGTTTTTCGCCAAGTATCCAGCGTAACGCCGCTGACAACCTCGGACGGCAGTTTGCTATCGTAGAATTCATAAAGCCATTGCTCATCCTCGACCAAATCAACCCGGCGACCTTTGTGCTGAATCATGCCCACTTCTTCGAGCAGTTTCTGGTTGGCGACATAAAACGGCGCGTTGCTGTGGTAATCATGATCGACCATCGCTGAGCGGATGAAAATCTCCCTGGCGGCTTTGGGATCGACATGGTCATAGGGAATCTTGCGCCCGGCTTGCAGCGTCAGTCCATACAACAAGGTGCGCGAAGACACCATGCAACGCGCGCCTTTTTTCTCCCAATGCGGATCGTAATAGTTATGTTTGACCAGATGCTCGGCGCATTGCTCTATCCATTCCGGCTCGATCCGGGCGACATTGCGCGCATAAACCTTGCTGGTTTCGACCTGTTCCGCGGCCATGATCCATTTAGGCTTGAGCTTATGCAGGCCGGAACCGGGGAAGATGAAAAACTTCAGGCCGCGTGCGCCCAAGTATTCGTATTGCTCATGGCGAAAGCCGATATTCGATAACAGGCCCGGCAACAGGGCGCGATGAATTTTTTCATAACGGGCTGTCCCTGCCCGTTCCTCTTCGAGCGCTGTGCGTGCCAATCCGCTCCCGGCGGATTGGTCGTAACCCACGTCATCGGTGTTCAGGTGCATTTTTAAATCGCCTTTAACTACCTGCATGATTTGCGCGTGGATGTCGAACCACTCGCGCATTCTCATGTAAGACAGGAAATTATCGGTGCAGTATTTGCGCAGCTTGCTGTTAGACAGGTGTTTTTTCTGCTCCTCGTAGGTATTCCAGATATTTAAAATGGTTAAGAAATCGGACTCGGGATGACGAAATGCTGCGTGTTTGGCATCGGCCTGCTGCATTTTATCGGCGGGTTTTTCGCGCGGGTCTTGTACGCTTAACGCGGAAACGATAATCGCCACTTCGGTCAAACAATGCTCATGCGCGGCCGCGATCAACATTCTGGCGAGCTTGGGATCGGTCGGGAATTTGGCTAACTGTTTGCCAACTTCGGTGAGCTTGCCCGCTTTATCCAGTGCGTTGACTTCATGTAGCACGGTTTTCCCGTCGCGGATCATCTTGTCTTCTGGCGGCTCCAGGAACGGGAAGTCTTCAATGTCGCCGAGATTTAACGAGATCATCTGCAAAATAACCGCAGACAAGTTGGTGCGCATGATTTCCGGTTCGGTAAACTCCGGTCTGGTCAAATAATCATCGTGCGAATACAGCCGGATGCAAATACCTTCGGCAACACGACCGCAGCGCCCTGCCCTCTGGTTGGCGCTCGATTGCGAGATACGTTCAATCGGCAAGCGCTGGATTTTACTGCGATGACTGTAACGACTGATACGCGCGTGACCGGTATCGATCACGCAACGAATTCCCGGCACCGTCAATGAGGTTTCCGCGACGTTGGTCGCCAGCACGATACGGATTTTGCCGCCCTTGGGCTTGAACACCCGCTCCTGCTCGCTGACGCTGAGTTTCGAATACAGTGGCAGGATTTCATATTGGGTCGGGTGGTGTTTCTTCAGCGAATCGGTCGTTTCCCTGATTTCCCGCTCCCCGCTGAGAAAAATCAGGATGTCGCCGCGCAAATCCCGGTACAGCTCGTCAACGGCATCAAGTATCGCGTTTTGCAGTTCATCGCCCGTCTCGTCCGTTGCTTTTTCGCCGTCCACTTCCTCTTTCGGAACGATTGGCCGGTAACGCATTTCCACCGGGTACGTACGCCCCGACACTTCGATAATCGGCGCATTATTAAAATGTGCGGAAAAGCGCTGCGTATCGATGGTTGCCGAGGTGATGATCAGCTTTAAATCAGGGCGTTTGGGCAACAGCCATTTCATGTAGCCGATCAGGAAATCGATGTTTAAACTGCGCTCATGCGCCTCATCGATAATGATGGTGTCGTATTGATTTAAATAGGGATCGTTTTGCGACTCGGCCAGCAAAATACCGTCGGTCATCAGTTTAACCAACGATTCGGCGTGGGTTTTATCGTTAAAGCGGATTTTGTAACCCACCGATTTGCCCATCGGTTCGCCGAGTTCTTCAGCAATCCGGTCGGCGACAGTGCGCGCGGCAATTCGCCTGGGTTGAGTATGGCCGATAAATCCGGAAGCTCCCCGGCCTATCGACAGGCAAATCTTCGGCAACTGAGTCGTCTTGCCGGAGCCGGTTTCGCCGCACAGTAT
>JAYTLW010000316.1:0-6814 GCA_043729025.1 Methylobacter sp. | reverse complement strand
GACACTGCTTTCGGCCAGTTCGCCGATTTCCTGTGCGGCGACCTGACTACGTTCGGCCAGTTTGCGCACTTCGGCGGCGACCACGGCAAAGCCTCTGCCGTGTTCCCCGGCTCTAGCGGCTTCAATCGCAGCGTTCAGGGCCAGCAAGTTGGTTTGGTAAGCAATATCGTCGATAATGCCGATTTTGCCGGCAATACTCTTCATCGCACTCACGGTCTGTTTCACCGCTTCGCCACCTTGCACCGCTTCGCTGCTGGCTTGGGTCGCTATACCGTCGGTGACTTTAGCGTTTTCGGTATTCTGGTTCACTGAAGCCGACATTTGTTCGACGGAAGCGCTGGTTTCTTCCACCGATGCGGCTTGCTCGCTGGTTGCTTGCGACATGCTTTGCGCAGTGGCGGAAACCTCCTCGCTGGCCGATGCAATATTGGAAGCCGCGCCGTTAACTTCGTTGATGACTTGCGAAATTTTGGCGATGGTGTTGTTGACCGTATCTTTGAAATCTTTAAGCTGCCCCTTGTAATCGCCATTGACGGTTCGGGTAAGGTCGCCCTTCTCCATATCGCTAAGCACATCTACCGCTTCGTTTACGGGGAGGATGATGGCGTCCAGTATATCGTTGATGCCTTGCGTCAACTTGCGGAAATCGCCCTGGTATTTGGACGCATCGGCACGAGCATCAAGTAGACCGTTAGCGGCGGCTACGATTAGATTATTGGTGTCGGCCATTACCGCTTTGATGGTGTCGCTCATGTTCTTCATGGCGACCAGCAACTGACCGGTTTCATTCGTGCTGTCGACTTGAATGTTGGCGGTCAGGTCACCCTCGGCAATCTTTTTGGCGGTATCTAAGGCTAAGTTCAGAGGATGTGTAATACTGCGGGTGATGAAGAAGCCAATCAGCGCCGAGAGTGTAAAGGCAATCAAGATCATCGCAATGGTCAGCTGCAACGTTTTGTAATATTCTGCCGTGTCGGTTTTATATACCTGCTCAGCTATCCTGAGTTGCAACTCAATCAACTCGCTAATCTTGTTGCTGATAGGATCGATATTCGCGTACAAGGGGCCGTCAAATTCTGCAAGCTGCCCCTTAATATTGCCGGATTTATCTCTTAATACCGACTCCAGGCGTTTAGTATCGTGATTTGCCGGCTCAAACAGTTTTTCGGCTTCGTGCGCCAGCTTACTTTCCTCTACCGTCAAATCAGTCGCCATGTAGGCGACCCATTCCTTGTTGACCTGTTGATTGGCATCCTGAATACCCTTTAATGTGTCCTCGGCAGCCATCAACCCGGCGTTGGTTTTGTTGACAGCGTCAATGATGCTAACCGCATAGGCATCCGCAATGACTTTGAGTCCTTTCAACGGAACCACCCGGTCTACATAGACTGTCTTCAAACCCTGGTTAGCTGCGTTCAAATTGCTTATGCTTTGTACGCCGGTGACGACTAGAAAAAACAAAACGACCAGAAACCCTAACCCAATGCGTGTGCCTATTTTCATATTATTAAACATATCTTTCACCTTATATTGATTAACTTAAAATATTTACCTTGTTCCCACGCAGTGCAATCGCGCTTAAATCAGCTTGACTTTTATAATCACTGACTGATCAATTGGTTATAAATGTGATTTTTTCAAATTTCGTAATTTAATGCATGAAATCACGAAACAGGAATTTGTATCATATTGTTTTTAAATGGCTAAAATTTAAGCGCGATTGCCCTGTGTTCCCACGCGCCACGTGGTAATGCAGTCCCAACGCGCCGCGTTGAGAAGCAGACCGACCGCAGCGCGGATTGCATGAATTCCCACGCAGCGCGTGGGAACCAGGTAAATCCACCACACTGCGACAGGCTGTAATCGGCGTTGTGCGTCGCCTAAAGCGCCTACTTTTGGTGATTGGCGGTTTGCTGTCGCGAAACTGCCCTACACTATGTTGCTGTCATGGCCTCTTTCATCTGACTCACCTCCTTTTCGTGTTCTATCTGCCCCATCAGCCCCGGCACATCAACGATCAATGCGACCTCGCCGCTGCCCAGAATGGTGAAGCCGCCGATACTTTTTTCGCTTTTAAACAGCTTGCCCAGCGGCTTGATCACGGTCTGGAATTCGCCCATCAGTTTGTCCACGACCAAGCCGGCCTTGTGCTCTCCATAACGCACTACCACTACATTCTCGCGCTGCACACTGGCGTCTTTCATGTCGAAGTGGTCGCGTAGACGCCGATACGGCAGCACTTCGCCGCGCAGGTTCAGATATTGCCCATCTTCGGCGCCTCCGGCCCAAGCGTTTAATTCGATACACTCAACCACCATGTCCAGCGGAATCACATAGGCGGCGTTGCCGACGCCCACCATAAAGCCGTCGATAATGGCAAGAGTGAGCGGCAGACGGATGCGCACGGTGCTGCCTTGGCCTTCTACGCTGTCCAGATCGACGGTGCCGCGCAAAGCGTGGATGTTGCGCCGCACCACATCCATGCCGACGCCACGGCCGGAGAGGTTGCTTACGCTATCTGCGGTGGAGAATCCGGCTTCGAAGATGAGGTTGTAGATTTCTTTGTCGCTTAGGTTGGCGCCCTCGGTGACCAAGCCGCGTTCGATGGCTTTGCTGAGGATTTTGTCTTTGTTCAAGCCGCCGCCGTCGTCGATCACTTCGATAACGATGCTGCCGGCGTCATGATAGGCGTTGAGCTTGAGCGTGCCTTTGGCCGGTTTGCCACGGGCAACACGCAGCTCGGCGGCTTCTATGCCGTGATCCATAGAGTTGCGCACCAGATGGGTGAGCGGGTCGCCGATTTTTTCCACGACGGTTTTGTCGAGTTCGGTCTCCGCGCCGCCGATAACCAGTTCGATGTCTTTGCCCAGTTCTTTGCTGACATCACGCACCACGCGTTGGAAACGGTTGAAGGTGCCGCCGATTTGCACCATGCGCAAGGCCAATGCGGAATCGCGGACGTCTTCGACCAGCCGTGACAGGGTGGCGGTAGATTCCATAAGATCGGCCATGTTGGCGCGCCTGGCGATCAGATTGGTGCCGGCCCCGGCAATAATAAGTTCTCCCACCAGATTGATCAGTTCGTCGAGTTTGTCGGCATCGACGCGGATCAGGTTGGCTTCGGTTTTTTTGTTGTCTTTGATCTGATTTTGTTTTTCCAGTGCGGCGGCTACCACGGGCGGACTGACCAGCTGATGTTCGACCAGAATTTCTTCGATTTGCCGTTGCGGGTCATCGCTTTGCGCCGATTGAAAGTGTAGGATGTTTTCCAGTTCTTCCGGCGTTAAGGTGCCGCATTTGACCAGGATTTCGCCCAGACGCATGTCTTGTTCCGGCAATTCCAGAATCAGACGCTGGTATTCCGAAGTTTTACTGCGCGGCGGCAGGATGCGGATTTGACAGTCGCTACGTACGAAATTGAAGACGTTTTCAATGGCGAGCTTGTCGGCATCGCTGTTGAAGCTAATTTCAAATCCCAAATAACAGGTTTCAGGATCCATATCTTCGTGTAATGGAATGGCGTCGATGATGGTCACCAATTGCACGATGCTGCCTAAAGAGGACAGGCAGCGCACAAAGGAAAAAGGATCCATGCCGTTCCTGAATACCTCGGGCCCAAAACGCAAGCTTAGGTGCCAATGATCGGTGCCGACCACAGTGCTCTGCTCCCGTTCCAGTTTGGACTCGTGGACTGCTGCGGTCATTTCGCTAGAGGTACCCACTTGCTCCGTTGCTGTTGGGTTCAGATAAGCTTCCAGCTGCGCTATTAGATTTTTACCGTGACTGTCGTTTTCTTCAGTGGGTTGACTGCCTTCCGCAACATGATCGATCAATACCTTTAACTGATCGTGCGCTTCAAGAAACAATGCCGCCAATGCGGAACTCATTAATACCTCACCGCTACGCACCTGATCCAGAACGCTTTCTGCTGCATGGGTAAAGGTCACGATATGGTCGATACCGAACATGCCGGCCGAACCTTTGATGGTATGCGCCGCCCGAAAAATGGCGTTGATGATTTCAGGGTCTTCTGCGGCCTGTTCTACGGTTAACAGGGCCTCTTCCATTTGTTCGAGCAATTCTTTGCATTCGACAACAAAGGTTTGTAGATATTCGTCTGGAATCATGTCGATAGTCCTTCAGTTTTAGTTTGGTAGACAATCAGCAGCGGATCGCCGAAAAAACCGGCTAAACCGGATAAATCCAGCAGATCCATCACCACCGGGCTATGGCCGGTAATTTTCAAGACTTTGCCTAAAGCCGTCGCCTCCTGCTTTATCATCACCAAGAGTTGTAATCCGGCGGCGTCGAATTCACTGACGCCGGACAGCTCCAGCTCCAGCGTTTCATTCGCTTCAATCCCGGACAGCAATTTTTCTTTCAAGGCCAAGGCGGTATAAATAGTCAATTCATCTTCTATGATGATGCGACTGCTCTGCTTAGGTTTATTCTTTACGTTTGCCATAAGTTACTCCCGTAATTTGGCTACCAATTTAAGGTGGGACAAGTTGTTAGGTTTAACCGTTCGCCCTGAGCTTGTCGAAGGGTCGACGGTTAAGCCGTTCATGGTTCGACAAGGCCCTCCTGAGTTTATCGAAGGACTCACCACGAACGGCTTAACCTTAGACTGTCTCGCCATACGTTGCCCGTCATTTATGCTTGGATAAGCTGCGAAACCGCAGCCAATAATTGCGCCGGTTGAAAAGGCTTGACCATCCAAGCTTTTACTCCGGCCGCTTTGCCCTCATTCATTTTTTCTACCTGGGTTTCGGTGGTCAGCATGATGATCGGGGTAAATTTATAAGCCGCCAGTTGTTTGGCCGCCTTAACAAATTGAAGTCCGTCCATATTGGGCATGTTCACATCGCTGATGATCAGATGTATTTTGCTGCCGTCCAGTTTGCTCAAACCGTCCTGACCGTCGACAGCCAGAATTACCTCGTATCCTTCGCGGGTCAGTGTGCTTTGCATCACCTGCCTTACCGAGGCGGAGTCCTCTACAAACAGTATTGTTTTTGCCATGTTAATTCCTCAAAAAAATGTAATAGTGGTTTCGTTGGCCTTAATCTCGGCTTTCTCGCCATCGTGTGCGGTAAGTTGCTGTTCCATGGTGTAAGTTTTGGCCAGCTCTTCCAGCCAGAGTTCGACATCCACCGAGCGGGGTAATCCTTGGTTGTCGGCTTCATTATTAAGCGCATGCAAATACTGTTCGAGTTTGTCCAAATCGTCACCGACCAGCATTAAAATTTGACTTACCCGATCCTGAAACTGCAAGGCGACAAAAACATCGGATATTTCATGGTTGATGGCATTATTTTCAGTACGCAACAGCTCTTCGGAATCGGCCAATCCGGCGGCGGCGCTGCTAAAACGCCTCAATACCGAAGCAATAATCAACTCGGCATTACCCAAAGTCGCTTCGTCTTGTCTGGCGAAATTGCGGGAAATTGTTAAGGTGTCCTCAATCGCCTCGCTGACAGCCCCGATAGTATCGGTAATCTTCCTGCCGACATCGCCGGACGAGCGCGACAGTTTTCTAACTTCATCGGCAACCACTGAAAAGCCGCGGCCGGCATCTCCGGCGCGCGCCGCCTGGATGGCGGCGTTCAGCGCCAGCAGGTTAGTCTGACTGGCAATACTGCTGACTTCCCAGGCCATTTTGCTGAGTTGCTCGGTAAAGCGGGATAATTCCTCAATTGAGTGCAGCATTTTTTTCTTTTCTTCCAGCGAGGCGCCTAATGCTTTGGTGATGGTGCCCAACTCCAGCTGGCTGTCGCGCAACAGCTCAACGATCCCTCCATTTGAACCGTGATCGCCTTCCACGGTATTTTGAGACACCATAACGGCGGCATCCAGTCGCTTAGACAGGGCGTCGAAACGTTGCGCCAAATCGGCTATGGACTCTTCGGTATGCACTCTGGCCATTTTGACTTGGCTCGACCAGATGGGTAATACTTTTTGACATAGCGAGTCCAGTCCATCTATGCCTGGCTCATGTGTTTCACCGCCTGTCGATTGCTGGTCAAGATGCTGGGCCAAGGTATCAATACCTTGTACTAAATTAGCGATAAGTGCTTCGGCAGAAAGTTGCTCGGATTCGGTTTCTTCCTGATGCTGCCCACCGAGACGGCTTGAGATAACATCGAAACGCTGTGCTAAATCAGTCAGTAATGTTTCGATATGCTTATGCTCAGTCTCGTCTTGATAGTCGCAGGACTGCATAACACTTGCATTTTGAGCATCCTGCACTAATTGGCTTTCCTGTTGCCACCTTACAAGCAGGCTCTGCTGACTGGCTTGTAACGACATCCGATAACGGTTCAGGCTCCAGTGCTGCAAGCCGGCAGTCAAGATGACAAAGCCCGCCGCCATGGACAAAGCGCTCGCCGAAAAAAGGCCGGAGACTGCAATGCCAAACGATCCGACTGCGCCGCTTATGGTTAATGGAAGCGTCAGGCTGTATTTATTGAGATAAAATTTCATTTGTTCTTTCATATTGAAATTTTCGGTAATGGGTTAAATCGGTAAGTTGTGACGCAATGATAAAAGCGGGCTTTGTTTTTCAGTAAGATAGTAGCTTTATGGTGTGTGAATGAATATGCAACCGCTTTGCTTGAATTTTAAATAGTATAAAAAAGTTAACCAGTCGAAAATTTTGAAAAAATATTGCCACGTAGTGTGTGACTTGTTAATGAGGAGGATGATTTGCTTTTGCTTGGCTGATCCGCGCCATTGATCCAGGAAAAATCCAGTTACTGCCATTAAGTTAAGCGTTTTTTGCAGAGGCTTGTCTATTGTGGGAGTGGCTTTAGCC
>JAYTLW010000315.1:0-3039 GCA_043729025.1 Methylobacter sp. | reverse complement strand
TTATCTGATTGCAGCTGAGAATGTAAATACCCTGGTGGATTTTCGCTATCACGCCGTGCACCGGGCGCAGCGCGGACAAAACGGCATGAGCCGCAATTGTACCGGCAGAAAAGGCGACGATTGCTATGTGCCGGTACCGCTAGGAACACAGGTTTCCGACGCGGAAACGGGCGAGGTCATCGGCGATTTAACCAAAATCGGCGAAACCTTGCTGGTCGCCCAAGGCGGCTTTCATGGTTTGGGTAATACGCGCTTTAAAAGCAGCATCAACAGAGCGCCGCAAAAGGCCAGCAAAGGCAGCGAAGGCGAACATCGCAGACTTAATCTGGAGTTGACGCTGATTGCCGATGTCGGCCTGCTGGGTATGCCCAATGCCGGAAAATCCAGCTTGATACGCGCGGTATCGGCGGCAACGCCCAAGGTTGCCGACTACCCGTTTACCACCTTGCATCCCAATCTGGGTGTGGTTCGCATCGATGATTTGCGCAGTTTCGTTATTGCCGATATTCCCGGTGTGATCGAAGGCGCGGCTGAAGGCGCGGGGCTTGGTTTGCAGTTCCTCAAGCATTTGCTACGCACCGGCTTGCTGCTGCATCTGATTGATGTCGAGCCATACGAAAGCATGGAATCTCCTGTACAGTCAGCTAAAAAAATCATTCATGAGGTCGAAAAATGGAGCGATGCTCTGGCCGCTAAACCGCGCTGGTTGGTGCTGAATAAAATTGACCGCTTGCCTGCGGAAGAAATCGATCAGCGTTGCCAAACAATAGTTGACGAGTTGGAGTGGACGGGACCGGTCTTTAAAATTGCGGCCATTAACGGCAGCGGTACGAGAGAGCTGATGTTTGCGATCATGACCTTTTTGGAACAGCAGCGGCGGGAAAAAAGTGAGCAGGGCTGATTTTGCCAAGGTAAAGCGGGTTGTCGTCAAAATCGGCAGCTCATTATTGACCAAGGGCGGACTGGGACTTGATAGAATCGCTATCACCGGCTGGGTTGAACAAATGGCTGGCTTAAGACAGCAATCAATCGACGTGATCCTGGTTTCTTCAGGTGCTGTCGCAGAAGGCATGTGCCGCTTGGGCATGAAGGTGCGGCCTAAGACCTTGCATGAGCTACAGGCGGCAGCATCAGTCGGCCAAATGGGCTTGGTGCGGGTTTTTGACGATAACTTTCAACAGCATCGCCTGCATGCGGCGCAAGTGCTGTTAACGCATGACGATTTGTCCGACAGGCAGCGCTATTTAAACGCCAGGAGTACGTTACTGACCCTGCTCAAGTTTGGCGTAGTGCCTATTATTAATGAAAATGACGCAGTGGCGACCGAGGAAATCCGCTTTGGCGATAACGATACCTTGGCGGCATTGGTAGCCAATCTGGTAGAGGCCGATCTGCTGATTATTTTGACTGACCAGCAGGGCTTGTTTACGGCCGATCCCGGCTTAAATCCCGATGCGCAACTAATTTCCGAAATCAGCGTTAACGATGACCGGCTGGATGTCATGGCTGGCGATAGTCGTAGCGGCTTGGGGCGGGGCGGTATGTGCACCAAAGTGCGGGCGGCGCGGTTGGCCTCCAGATCCGGCGCAGCCACAATCATTGTTGCGGGCGCAGTCGATAACGTTATTGCTGCGGTCATTGCCGGAGCTGATTTAGGTACTCACCTGTTGCCGGACATCGAGCCGTTGGTAGCCAGAAAGCGCTGGCTTGCCGGACAATTACAGGTCAAGGGGCAGCTGGTTTTGGATGCGGGCGCAGTCAGAATGTTGCAAAACGAGGGCAAAAGCCTGTTGGCCGTCGGCGTTAAGTCCGCATCTGGCCGGTTTGAGCGTGGCGAGTTGGTTTCCTGCGTCGATGTAAGCGGTCTGGAAATAGCCCGTGGATTGATTAATTATGGCACAGCCGACACCCAGTTAATCGCGGGCAAGAGCAGCTCGGAGTTTGAGGGCATCTTGGGTTACTTCGACGATTCGGAGCTGATCCATCGGGACAATCTGGTGGTGATTTAGGCGGACTAATTAAATCGTCAGGCAATAAAAAAGGCCGCAACTTAAAGAGTCCGGCCTTTTTTATTGAGCAAGGTTAACGCGATTAAGCGATAGCTTTTACTTTTGCGTTCAGTCTGCTTTTACCGCGTGCGGCTTTATTCTTGTGAATAATGCCTTTGGTAACTGCGGAATCGATAATCGGAACGGCAGTGTTATAGGCGGCTTGCGCTTTTTCTTTGTCGCCAAGTTTCACGGCGGCAATGATTTTTTTAATGAAGGTGCGTAAGTTGCTGCGTTGTCCTGCGTTGCGAATACGGCTTTTTTCCGCTTGTCGCGCACGCTTTTTAGCTTGTGCTGTATTAGCCATAGTGTCTCGATTCTTGGTGTCTAAGTTAATTAAGCCGTGTATTATCGATATAAATGATAATATTGTCAATTTTTTTAAAACAGGGGCAAGGTTGAGCAGGCAGCTATTTAAATCGACCGTGGTGGTCGGCGGTATGACACTGATTTCACGGATACTTGGATTTATCCGAGATATGCTGATTGCGCATATCTTCGGCGTGGATTCGGCCACCGATGCTTTTTTCGTGGCATTCAAGATTCCCAATTTTTTGCGCCGTTTGTTTGCCGAGGGTGCTTTCGCCCACGCCTTTGTTCCGGTGTTGTCCGATTACAAAGCCCGTGGCAGCAAGGCCGCGTTAAAACAGTTTATCGATAAAACCGCAGGAACGCTGTCGGTGTTCTTGCTACTGATTACGGTGATCGGCGTCGTGGCTTCCCCGGTGCTGATCATGCTGCTGGCTCCCGGTTTTATGTGGCAGGGAAGCCAGTACGAGCTATCCGTGCAACTCCTTCAAATCACCTTCCCGTACCTGTTTTTTGTTACCTTGGTGGCTTTTTCCGGCGGCATTTTAAATGCGCACGGACAATTTGCGATTCCCGCGTTAACCCCGGTTTTTCTGAACATCTGCATGATTGTCGCCGCTATCTGGCTGGCACCATTGATGGACGAGCCGGTTACCGCCTTAGCCTGGGGCGTTTTTGCGGC
>JAYTLW010000314.1:0-4041 GCA_043729025.1 Methylobacter sp. | reverse complement strand
CCTAATGTGACTTGTGTAGATAGCTATGCTCCTTGCGGGGGGTAAATGACCTGTAATGTTTATGCATTCTAAAGCAGGAAACTCGGTGATCGTATTAGCAATGACGCAGTGTTTGTTGAGGTCTACTCGGGAAAAGAAAATGGGCGTAGGCGACCATAACAAGAACCTCCACTGAGAGGCTGTGGATTTCAAGCTCACTACAAGTCAAAAGAGGATTATCCAATCAAACAGAGTAATACTTTAGCTTATCTGCGTCAGCTGTGTTGCTCTGGTTTAAGTAAGGAAATCATTCTTCCGGAGTTTCTACGCGCCGTGCAAACGGTGATTCCCTCCGACTGCAATGCTTTTACCGGACTCGATCAGCGATTAATGCCTGCTTATTACCTGCTCGACGATGGCGAAATAGGGGAACTTAGCCCCGTAATCATTCCCAGCTATTTCACGCCGGAACGCCGGATGCGCTATGCTGCATGGCTTAGGCAGCATCCGCTGGTAACAAAAATGCCCGCATTTGATGAGCCGCTTTCTAAGTCCGACCTGTGCAAGCTGGTATTTCGTCGCTACGCTCAGCACCATTGCCTGACGTCCCCCGTGACGCAACAGGGTATGCCGACCGCCATGCTCAGCTTATTTCGCCCGCGCACGCAAAAGCCCTTCGAGAGTTGCGAGCAAGCGCTGGTTTTGCGCTTGCTGCCTTATTTGGCCCATGCGTTACAGGCGTCTGAAGACCAAGACATCCAATACACTGAAAACGGATCGTCGGGCATGATGATTATGGATGTGCAGGGTACAGTTGTTTATCTGAGCCGCGAGGCCGACAGCTTGCTGGCCCTGGCCTGTCAGCCGATATTAACCATGGATGCGCGTAATCAAAAAGCCGAATTATTGGCTAAACTGGCGCAACTGAGCCGTAATCTGGAGGCTTTATTTCGCGGACAAAACGTCCCTTCGCCCTCCTGGCATCATACCAATGGCCATGGCCGCTTCATGTTCCGCGCTTATTGGCTGGACAATCAAAACCATGAACCGGACGGTTTGATCGGCATGACTGTTGAGCATCAGGAACCGCTGGTGCTGAAAGTCCTGCGCGCCATGCAGAACTTGCCTCTGTCGCCTACGCAAAAAGTAGTCGGCTTAATGCTGACGCAAGGCGTTTCTTCCGAAAAAATAGGGGAACGCCTGCATATCAAGCCGAGCACGGTGAAAGACCATGTCGGCAAAATCTTTACCAAGCTGGATATACACCGCCGCGAGGAATTATTGCCTATGTTACTGGCTTTGGACAGCTCAATATATGTCCGAAAAGTTTGGTAAAGCTGGATGGCTTCAACAACACTTGGGCAATAGCTGGTTGCAGGGATGACGCGGCATGTGCAGGTTCGAAGTTTTGATTTACCAAGCGGGACTGGGTTTGCAACCCCGTTCCTAACGTTTTTGCGATGTCTGAGCCAAGTGGCTACACTTAAACTAACTCAAATCGTTTTTTTGTTTTTCTTATTACACAAACCTCAATCAATTCATTTACGATTAGCGATATATAAAGCAAAACGAAAACACCACAAGGATAGGTAGAGCCAATAGCCAAGCTTAATTTTCTGCAAACAGCCTTGGAAATAAAAATTCGACTGATCCACTCCCGAAATGGAGTGAGACCGGGCCTTTAGGTGTTTCAGATTGTAGGATTCCATCATTGATCAAACTTGAAAGAACCATGCGGGCGCTACGTTCTTTCAAGCCGGTGATGCGTTCGGCTTCACCGCGTGGCATCTCGCCCTGAATGAGCACCCTTTCCAAAATAAAAAAGGCCTCTGCTTTTAACCCCTGGATTTCCACATAGGCTTTGAGACGCTCAGCTAACCGGTCGAATTCGAATAGACCGGTCATGAAGTCCACCTGATCGAGGCACGCTTCTAAAAACCAGTGTATGAACTCGATCAATGCTTTTTGGGATAGGTTTCCACGTCCATCCAAGTCTCCTTGTCGCGGCGTATCGGCATAATCCATCTTGTTCTTGTAATCTTGTCGGCTTTCCAGGCCTCGAGCGAGGCCGCGTGACACCGACCAAAGCCCTGATGCGCCGATTCCGGCGGTCAGTCCCATTGCATGGCTCATTAAGCGACTGACTCGACCGTTTCCGTCAGGAAATGGATGAATATAGGCCAGACGATGGTGCGAGGCGGCCATGGCTATAATCTGCTCGCCCTTGCCCATAGTAGCCAAGCAATAGCGTTGCTCGAAATAGCGCATAAACTCGGCAACACGGCCGCTATCAGGCGGAATATGCCTTCCTACCGAGACATTGTGTTCAGGCTTAAAACGAAACACCCCAGGCTCCATTCGAAAGCCATGATCTCCATTGTCAATCCAAAGCATAGATTCCGGCGCATCGCGATAAAATTCACGGTGCAGCCGACACAAAAACTCGGTCGACGCCGGTTCCGGCATATTCCCAGCTGCATAGAGCCGATCAATCATTTGTTGTAACCTGACATGAGCACGTGCTTCGATTTGGAAATTACGGCGTAATTCGTCTTTTTCAAGATCATCCTTCAATGCCCGTTCAATATCCCTTGGTTTGGTATTATGCCCTTCAATAAGGTTCGAGTAATAACAGTTCATAATCCGAACCAGCTCAGCTAAACTCGCGGCTGTGCGCGGATGTAAGCGACCGACAATTCTTGTCGTCGACGTTGTTAGATTCGCGATTAAATCTGTAATTCCGATAGGAATGCTTTCAAGCAGGCAGGGTTCGATTCGGTAAGGCGTTTCAATGGGTAGTGGCATGCCGATCTTCTTGTTTTCTAAGGTATTGGTTTTAAAAGACGAAGTATACTATTTACTTTAAATTTTGCCGATTTTTTTGCCGATCACAGAAATTAACTTAAGTTATTGTTTGTGTAATGTTTGTTTGTTGATTGCATAGAATATGTGCCGGTTTCAATTGCACAGCCAGTAGCACGTAGGGAATATAACGGAATACGGGGGCTTCCGAGCTGCGTTTAAGCATCCGTTTAAATACTATCTGATAAAGAGTCTCTTTGAATATTTTCGGGCTTTTTGTGTTATTCGTGGATAATTGATTTTTCTAGGTTCATCCAAACATCCTTTAAATCCGTGTCAGATAGTTCAAGATTGTTTTTTGCCTTATGGCCTGACGATGAAACCCGACTGGCGCTGGCGCATTTAAGTCAATCCATCGGGATCAATGAATTCAGATGGGCGCCGCCGCACAACTTCCATGTGACTTTGGTGTTTTTGGGTCAGGTGGATGCAGATGTCGAATTATTGCTTAAACAGAGCGTCGCAAGCATTACCGCCCAGCCTTTTACCTTAAGCTTCGACCGCTTAAGTTACTGGAGCGGCCCTAAGATTTTATGCCTGACCTGCCGACTAGCTGTGTCTGACGACGACTGCATGGATGCAGGAGGTACGACTCCAGGGAAGGAGGAGGTAGAATCGCGTCCGGAACAGCGATCGAGAGCAACGCATGGAGCAGTTGCCGACGACTGCATGGATGCAGGAGGTAGAGCAACGCATGGAGCAGTTGCCGAGGCGATGCTGCTGGCAGCCGCTTTGGAGGCGGCAGCTGCAAGCTGCGGTCTACACACCGACCCTCGCCCTTATGTTCCCCATATTACCCTGGCCCGGCATGTCCGGTATTTGCCGGACGTGAACATTGAACCGATTAGCTGGCGCGCCGAAGCCTTTTGTCTGGTTGAATCCTGTAGCGAGCCGGACGGCGTCAATTATAAAGTGATACAGCGCTGGCCTTTTAGCAAACCCGGCACTAATCTTACCTAGAGTAATCATTCATCCCTCAATTCACCGGTCGCCAACGATTCATGTTCTGCTTGTAACCGTATTCAAAGCAAGCTTTGAACTCCTGCGCAATAGGAGTCCAAAGCTTGCTTTGGCTACAAAGAGTTTATTTTAATTGCGTAGTTCTACTTTGTCAGATTCATTCACGCACCACTTGAGACCGTCTGGCGTGTGATTTCTTGGCCTTCTGTCGTAAATAGTGCCGCTTGCTAATAACATCCG
>JAYTLW010000313.1:0-4159 GCA_043729025.1 Methylobacter sp. | reverse complement strand
CGAAACTGTCTGTGACCCGGCTTTTCGGCACTAAGCGCCCCGGCCTTTCACCAAAAAACAGCGGCACCAAACGCAGCAGCGTGGTTTTACCGGCGCCGTTAACGCCGTTAAGATTAGTATGTCCGTCCAGACGAACTTCGACTAATTCGCCGGGTTTGTATGAATCAATAAGGATTAAGCGGTTTAATGAGTACATTTTGTTCTATCGATTGATTACAGGCTGTATTTGGGCAAGGGAATGGAGGAATGGTAAGCCGATTAATAATGCAATTTACTTGCGGCTTTCAGTCTTAAATCCGGATAAAAACTCCCCATAGCCGGCCGCTTCCATTTCTTCTACCGGAATGAAGCGTAATGCAGCCGAGTTGAGGCAATATCGGAGTCCTGTGGGTTTCGGGCCGTCATCGAATACATGTCCCAGATGCGAATCGCCATAACGGCTGCGCACTTCGGTGCGTGGTAAAATCAGCAGAAAATCCTTTTTTTTAGTGACATTCTCAGCCACCAGTGGACGGCTAAAGCTTGGCCAGCCTGTGCCCGAATCAAATTTGTCCTTGGATGAAAATAGTGGCTCGCCGCTGACGACATCGACATAAATACCGTCCCGTTTTTCATTCCAGTAGCTGTTTTTAAACGGCGGCTCCGTCGCGGCTTGTTGCGTCACCTGATATTGCAGCGGCGTTAAGGTTTTTATCAAGACATCATCGGCGGATTTGCTGTAAGGAACGTCGACACTGACTTTATCGGCTTCCAGCTTCATGGCTGCGCCCCAGGTTTTTACCAGATATTGGTCGCGGCCTGAGCTATACCGGTAATATTTATAACGAACGGGATTTTTTTTGTAATAGTCCTGATGATAGTCTTCGGCGGGATAAAACATCTCGAACTTTGTTATTTCGGTGATGACAGGCGCCGGATAGCGTTTTGATTCATTTAAAAATTGCCGTGAATGTTCGGCGACGGCTTTTTGTTGTTCGCTTTGATAAAAAATCAAGCTGCGATACTGGTTGCCCCGGTCAACAAACTGGCCTTCGTTATCGGTCGGATTGATCATCCGCCAGAACGCAGCCAGCAAAGTTTCATAACTGATGGCTTCGGGATCGTAATAAACCTGGACGCTTTCCACATGGCCGGTATTACCCATAGACACTTGTTCATAGCTGGGGTTTGCAACTTTTCCGCCGCTGAAGCCTGAAATAACCTTGGCAACGCCCGGCAGTTTTTCAAAATCCGCTTCGGTGCACCAAAAACAGCCGCCTGCAAAAGTGGCGACCGACAGATTTTCAGGTTTTGTTGTGGAGGATGTCGGCTGGCTGGTTTCGGCATAATTGTTCATGACCGCCAGCGCTATAATAACCAGCATTAATAAGGATAGGAATGTTTTCATGATGACGCTTTGCCTCCAGATTGTAGAGTTTAGGCCAATATACTCCAAATGCTTTTCCAGTTCCAAACGCTTACTTCAGTGGATGACAGGTATCGACAGTTATCTTTGCTAAGTCTGCCGCTATAGCCATTTCAGGTAATCGATTCGGGTAGCTGCACAATTTGCGGGCATTATTGGCTTGTGCGCACCATCTTGGGTCATGGTGAGGCTGTATTTTCAGGTTAATTATCCAATAAGCCATTATTATCATAGCCTTGTTCGGTATGGCACGGGTGTTGCTCTGTCTTAAGCTTAACAATATAACAGCGTTACCGGGGTTAGCTATGAGCATAAAACAAACAGTGGTCGTCATTGGTAATGGCATGGTCGGGCAGTATTTTTTGGCGACTTTGGTCGAAAGCTTCAATAAGGAACACTATGACATTATTGCTTTTTGCGAAGAACCGCGAGCGGCATATGACCGGGTGCATTTATCGGCCTTTTTCACCGGCACAACGGCGAAAGAGTTGTCTTTAGTCGAAGACGGCTTTTTTGATCAGCACGGCATCACCATCCATTTGGGCGATAAAGCCGTCAGCATCGACAGAGCTAATAAAGTTGTCACTTCGGCCAAAGGCCTGAGCATAACGTATGACAAACTGGTATTGGCGACCGGTTCTTATCCGTTCGTGCCGCCCGTTCCCGGGCATGATCGCGCTCAATGCCTGGTATATCGGACGATTGAAGATCTGGAAGCTATTGCCTTAGCTGCTAAAACCGGCAAGGTAGGCGTGGTGGTCGGCGGCGGCTTGTTGGGTCTGGAGGCGGCCAAAGCCTTAGTGGACTTAGGGCTGCAAACCCATGTGGTGGAATTCGCGCCGCGTTTGATGGCGGTGCAGCTCGATGAGGCGGGCGGTGCGATGTTACGGCGCAAGATCGAGGATTTGGGCGTGATCGTGCATACCGGCAAAAACACCAGCATCATTACCGATGGCGAGCAGTGCGTGAACAAAATGTGTTTTGCCGACGGCGAAGAGCTGGAAACCGACATCGTGCTGTTTTCGGCAGGCATCCGTCCGCGTGATGAGCTGGCCAGGATTTCTGGACTGGACGTCGGTCAGCGCGGCGGCATTATTATCGATAACCAGTGCCGTACCTCAGATGCCAGCATTTATGCGATAGGCGAATGCGCTTTATGGAATGGTATGATTTACGGGTTGGTCGCTCCGGGTTATGCGATGGCGCGCACCGTGGTGGCGGATTTGGCAGGGGACTCGCTAAGCTTTACCGGCGCGGACATGAGTACCAAGCTGAAATTAATGGGCGTTGATGTGGCCAGCATCGGCGATGCGCATGCCAAAACCCAGGGCGCGAAAGTTTACACTTACCAAAATGGCGATAGTGAAGTCTATAAACGCCTGGTGGTCAGTCAGGATAAGAAACAGTTATTGGGCGCAGTGCTGGTCGGCGATGCCTCGGGTTACAGCACTTTATTGCAATATTGTCTGAACGGTATTGAACTGCCAGCTTATCCAGACGCCTTGATTTTGCCGCATCGCTCCGATGAGTCGGTAGGTTTGGGCCCGGATGCCTTGCCTCTGTCTGCGCAAATCTGTTCGTGTTATGATGTGAGTAAAGGCGCGATTTGTCAGGCGATTGAGGCAGGTTGCACCACGATAAACGCTTTAAAAGCCCAAACCAAGGCTGCAACGGGTTGCGGCGGCTGCGCGCCGTTGCTGAAGTCGGTGATGAACTCCGAGCTCTCCAAGCAGGGCTATACAGTCAATACCGATCTGTGCGAACATTTTGCCTATACCCGGCAGGATCTTTACACGTTGGTTAGGGTAGAACAGATTAAAACCTTTGCCGACTTGCTGCACCGACATGGCAAGGGTAAAGGCTGTGAGATTTGCAAACCCACTATCGCAAGCATTCTGGCCTCGCAATGGAACGAGCATATCCTGGAAAAAAACCACTTAAGTCTACAGGACACCAACGACACCTTTCTGGCCAATATGCAAAAAGACGGCACTTACTCGGTCGTGCCGCGCATCACCGGCGGTGAAATCAGTCCCGACATGCTGATTGCCTTGGGACAAGTCGGTAAAAAATACCAGCTTTACACCAAGATTACCGGCGGTCAGCGCGTGGATATGTTCGGCGCGCGGGTCGATCAGTTACCCCATATCTGGAAAGAATTGATTGATGCCGGTTTCGAATCGGGTCACGCTTACGGAAAATCCCTGCGCACCGTGAAATCCTGTGTCGGCAGTACTTGGTGCCGTTACGGTGTCGATGACAGCGTGGGGCTGGCGATAGAACTGGAAAACCGTTACAAGGGCCTGCGCTCGCCGCATAAAATCAAATTTGCGGTGTCCGGCTGCACCCGTGAATGCGCCGAGGCGCAGGGTAAAGATGTCGGTATCATCGCCACCGAAAACGGTTGGAATTTGTATGTCTGCGGCAACGGCGGCATGAAACCGCGCCATGCGGATTTATTCGCCACCGGCCTGGACAAGGAAACCCTGATCAAATACATCGACCGCTTTTTGAGTTTTTATGTGCGCAGCGCCGATCGCTTGCAACGCACCTCGGTGTGGATGGAGAATATGGAAGGCGGGCTGGATTATTTAAAGTCGGTGGTGATTGAAGACAAGCTGGGGTTGTGCGAGCAATTGGAGCAGCAGATGCGCCATGTGATCGACACCTATCAATGCGAATGGAAGGCCACGATTGAAGATGAATCCAAACTCAAACGCTTTAGGCATTTTGTTAACAGCGAACGGCCTGATG
>JAYTLW010000312.1:0-3947 GCA_043729025.1 Methylobacter sp. | reverse complement strand
TCCTTGGCGGTCAATACCATTACCGGGGTTTCATCTTTACGCGTTCGTAAGGCTTTCAAAATATCCAGGCCTTCCATGTCCGGCAAGTTAAGATCCAATACAATCAGTTCATAACTGTTGATTTTCAGCGCCTCGTCGGCAAGTTTGCCGTTGGTGAGCCAGTCCACCGCATAACCTTCCATTTTCAAACCTTCGACCAGACCCTCGCCCAGTATTTCGTCGTCTTCAATCAGTAACAGTCGCATACGCTCTCGCTTTAAATTAGTAGATTGGGTTAACGGTCTTATCGTTAACCCAACAATGTAGCCCCAAAAGTTGGCTTGCCAAACGGCAGGCAGTCCAACCTACACAACTTGATTTGAACGGTGTTTACGGTTCATCCAAAGCCAGCTTTGGACTCCAAACACAGCGTCTTACTCAGCAAAGGCTGTTAGTGTTAAACTGGTGACTATTTTAAACCATATACTATTAAATCTCTTGCCGCCGCTTAGTCTCTATATTCATATTCCCTGGTGCATTAAAAAATGCCCTTATTGCGATTTTAACTCACACGCGGTTAAATCCAATATGCCTGAAACTGAGTATATAACTGCATTGTTGAATGATTTAGCCCTCGATATACAGCGCTATCATATCACCCGTCCGATAAACAGCATCTTTATCGGCGGAGGCACGCCCAGTTTGTTTTCGCCCGAATCGATTAATCGGTTATTGCGCGGCGTAGAGCAACAGCTGAGCCTTAAAGAAGGCTTGGAAGTCACGCTTGAAGCCAATCCGGGCACTTTTGAAAGCCATAAATTTGCTGAGTTCAGGGCGCTGGGCATCAACCGTTTATCGATAGGCATACAAAGCTTTAATGATGTCTTGTTGAAAAAATTGGGCCGCGTGCATTCGGCGCAGGAAGCCATCGGCGCGGCCGAGATCGCCCACCAGTCGGGTTTTGACAATTTCAATCTGGATTTGATGTTCGGCCTGCCGGGCGCAAGTCCAGACAGCAGCAAAACAGACATAGAAACAGCCATCGGCCTCAATCCAAGCCATATTTCCTTTTACCAGCTAACGCTGGAACCTAATACCTTATTTCATAAATTTCCACCCAAACTGCCTGATGACGAAATAATCTTCAGCTCCCAAAAAGACTGCCAGAAACTATTGGCAGAGCACGGCTACCGGCAATATGAGGTCTCCGCCTATAGCAAACCGGAGCTGCAATGCCGACATAATGTGAATTATTGGCAGTTTGGCGATTATTTGGGCATAGGCGCCGGCGCTCACGGGAAAATCACCCAAAATTTACCGGGAGCTATAATTCGCAGCGTTAAGCCCAAAAGCCCGGAGCAGTATTTAAACGGCCCGCAGCAGAACGGCGGGGCCGATGCCATTGCCGTATCCGAGCTGCCCTTGGAATTTATGATGAATCATTTGCGCTTAAAGCAAGGCTTTACGCTGGAAACCTATCAAGCAAGCACAGGCCTTGCGATAGCTACCTTGGAACCTGCTTTATCTGCTTGTGTGAAACAAAACTTGCTTATCAAGCAACATAATCACTATTATTGTTCGGAACAGGGCTGGAATTTTCTGGACACTATTTTAGAAAAATTTATTGCCTAATCCCTGCAAACTTAACTTCCCTCATTAGCATGCTTGATTATCAAAAAGACTTTATTGCCTACGCCTTGGCTTGCGGCGTATTAAAATTCGGCGAGTTTCAATTGAAATCTGGCCGCACCAGTCCTTATTTTTTCAATACCGGATTATTCAATACCGGCGCTCAGTTGGGAAAATTGGGTGAGTTTTACGCCCAGGCATTGATACAGTCCGACATTAAACCGGATATTCTTTACGGCCCCGCCTATAAAGGCATTCCGCTGGTCTGCGCCACATCGATAGCCTATGCCCGGTTAACCGGCACAGACATACCCTTTGCCTTCAACCGCAAAGAAGCAAAAGATCATGGTGAGGGCGGCTCTCTGGTGGGTGCGCCGCTACAGGGCAAGGTGCTCATCCTGGATGATGTGATCACGGCCGGCACCTCGGTCAGGGAATCCGTAGACATCATAAAAAATGCCCATGCGGTGTCGGCAGGGGTATTAATTGCGCTGGACAGGCAGGAAATAGGGCAGAATAACGTTTCCGCTATTTCGGAAGTCCAACAGCAATTTGCGATGCCGGTAGTAGCAATCATTACCCTGGCACATATTATCGATTATTTAATGGCCGATGCCGACGTAGCGTCGTCGTTACTCGATGCGATAAAAACCTATCAGCATCTTTACGGTATTTAATAAATACTTTAAGTACGGTCTAACCGTTGGCCTTCGGACAAGCTCAGGGCAAAAGGTTAAGCATCAATCATTGTTCCGGCTTAGTTCGCTAGCCAAAATTTAAATGGTCTTAAGCTAACAGTTCTTAAGATATAGACTACAATTAGCCAAAAAATTATAGTCATCCGACGACTGCATGGGCAGATATTTGCTCCTGCAATATCCGCATTCACCACATCCATGTGGTTTATGCAGGAGGTAGAGCAACGCAGGAGCAGTTGCCGAGAGCAATGCAGGAGCAATTGCCGACGACTGCATAGGCAGCGTAGCGGTGTGCCGAGGCACGACACAACCGACATTTCGATTGACTTAGTAAACCATGTTAAACAAAAGGCGCGCCATGAGGAATATGGAATTTAAAGAGCAAATGCACGAATATTCGCTGTGGCGTGCAAAACTGGTTCAAGCTATAGACATGTATCATCAATGGCGCGTTCGTTATGGCATGAAGGATACGCACAGTACTAACACTATTCTGAATATTGTTAACGGCCTGCAATCAGACAGGATTATGCTGGCTTTTGTTGCTGAATTTTCGCGCGGTAAAACCGAGCTGATCAATGCCCTATTTTTTGCCGAAACAGGCGTCAGATTGCTCCCGTCTGCACCGGGTCGCACCACCATGTCGCCCACCGAACTTTTTCATGATGAACAAGGCGGCAATTATATCCGTTTGCTGAACATCGAAAGTCGGCTTGAGGACATTTCACTGGCCGAGTTCAAAAAAAATCCGGATCGCTGGACCCAGATTGATCTTGACTGCGACTCGCCGACACAAATGCAGGAAGCCTTTAAGGAATTGGTCGCTACCAAGCAGGTTGACCGGGAGGTCGCCGACAAACTGGGTTTGTGGAATGAGCGTGAAGCGGCAGAGCAAGGCATAATCAACCCGGAAAAAGTCGAAATTCCCTGCTGGCGTCATGCCTTAATCAGCTTTCCCCACCCGTTATTAAAAGAAGGCTTATCGATACTGGATACGCCCGGCTTAAATGCGCTGGGAACTGAGCCGGAACTCACCTTAAGCATGTTGCCCAGCGCTCAGGCCATTATTTTTGTGCTTGCGGCCGATACCGGCGTCACCAAAAGCGACCTGGAAATGTGGCACAATCATGTGTGTCATAATCGTGGCGGCAGTAAACAGGGTTTAGCCGTGGTGATGAATAAAATAGACGCCATGTGGGATGATCTTTCCGATGAAAACGGTTACGACGATTCAATACGTTCACAAATAAAAACCTCGGCGGCTACTTTAAAAGTAAACGAGGATGTTATTTTCCCGGTCTCTGCCAAGCAAGCCCTATTGGCCAAGGTTAAAGACGATCAGACTTTACTTGAAAAAAGCCGCTTGGCTGCATTGGAAAGCTATCTCGCCAACGATATTTTAAAACAGCGCAAAAGCATGCTGCTGGGAACGGTTAATCGCGACATCGGCTTTCTGGTGGGTGAATCGACTAAGTTAACCAGCGATTCATTGGCGAATGCCGTTGCACAGCTCGATGAATTCAAAAAAATCGACTTCCAAAATGAGGATATGACCGGCAAACTGATGGCCGAGACCCGGGATCGACAAACGGTGTATATGACCAATGTCGAAAATTTTCAGGCCAGTCGCCGGGTTTTTGG
>JAYTLW010000311.1:0-6556 GCA_043729025.1 Methylobacter sp. | reverse complement strand
TCATTCATATACCCCATCGTGTGCTGTTGTTTGATGGACTTTTACATCAGCCCATCCTACTAATCTGCTCTTTAGCTATCCATTGCCATGCGCATGGAAGTTAATAACTCGACTATTTCGCTTTTGGCGCGCTCATAATCATCCGGATTAGCCTCGATTTTGCTGATCAGGGCGCTGCCGATGACCACGCCGTCACCCAATGCTGCAACCGATTTTGCCGTTTGCGCGTCTTTGACGCCAAAACCGATCGCCACAGGCAAACGGGTATTGGCCCTGATTTGATTGAGTTTGGTTTCAACATCGGCGAGATTTAAATGTCCGGCGCCGGTTACGCCCTTGAGCGATACATAGTAAAGATAACCGGAACCTGCGGCATCCATCTTTTTAATGCGATCGTCGGTGCTGTTAGGCGCCAACAAGAAAATCGGATCGATGCCGCGCGCCTTAAACAAGGCGACGCAGGCTTCAGCCTCTTCCGGCGGCAAATCGACGGTTAACACGCCATCAATCTCGGCGCGTTGTGCGGCATTGGCAAAATCCTCATAACCCATGGCCTCAATGGGATTCACATAGCCCATTAGCACCACCGGTGTTTGTTGATTGGTTTTTCGAAATTCTGTGGCGATAGCCAATACACGTCTTAAGCTCATCTTATAAGCCAAAGCGCGCTCACTGGCTCGCTGAATAACCGGGCCGTCGGCCATAGGATCGGAAAACGGTACGCCCAGCTCGATAATATCAGCACCGGCCTCAACCATCGCATGCATCATCGGCAAGGTGAAATCGGGTCTCGGATCGCCTGCGGTAATAAACGGGATGAGCGCCTTGCGACCGGTTTTGGCTAATGCTTCAAAGGTAAGAGCTAATCGACTCACAATTCTATCCCCTCGCGTTGCGCCATGGTTTGCATATCTTTATCGCCGCGACCGGACAGACAGACAATGATGATTTGGTCTTTTTTCATAGTAGGAGCCAGTTTCATCGTGTAAGCCATCGCATGGCTCGATTCCAGCGCAGGAATAATGCCTTCCATCCGGGTCAAGGCATGAAAACCTTCCAAAGCCTCGGTATCGGTAATATTGACATAGTCGGCCCTGCCGGTATCTTTAAGCCAGGCGTGTTCCGGGCCTACGCCAGGATAATCCAGACCGGCCGAAATGGAGTGAGTCTCGATGATTTCACCGTCCTCATCTTCCATTAGGTAGGTCCGGTTGCCGTGCAATACCCCGGGTCGGCCTGCGCACAAGGGCGCGGAATGACGCCCCGTTTCAATGCCGTCGCCCGCCGCTTCGACGCCGATCAGTTTTACCAAAGTGTCATCAATAAAAGGATAAAACAAACCGATCGCATTCGAGCCGCCGCCGACGCAGGCCACCAGCGCATCCGGCAATCGACCGGCCTGATCCAGACATTGCTGCTTGGCTTCGCGACCGATAATGGCCTGAAAATCCCTGACCATCGCGGGATAAGGATGCGGCCCTGCGACCGTGCCGATAATGTAAAAGGTATTGTCGACATTGGTCACCCAGTCTCGGAGCGCTTCGTTCAAGGCGTCTTTCAATGTTTTGGAGCCCGATTCAACCGCGATTACCGTCGCGCCCAGCAACTTCATGCGATACACATTCAACGACTGCCGGACGACATCGACGGCGCCCATGTAAATCACGCATTCCAACCCCAGCCTTGCGGCAACCGTCGCCGTCGCAACCCCATGCTGACCGGCGCCGGTCTCGGCGATAATCCGGGTCTTGCCCATGCGCTTGGCCAATAAAGCCTGGCCCACGGTATTATTGATTTTATGTGCGCCGGTATGATTCAAATCTTCGCGCTTTAAGTAAATCTGTGCACCGCCGAGTTCCCGGCTCCAGCGCTCGGCATGATATAAAGGCGAAGGACGGCCTACATAGTGTTTTAAATCGGCATCCAGTTCCGCTATAAATTCAGGATCGTTTAAATACTGCCGATAAGCCGCATTCAATTCCTGAATCGGCAGCATCAGGGTTTCTGCAACGAACATCCCGCCGTAAGGGCCAAAATGTCCCCGTTCATCGGGCATATTATATTTTTCTGTCATTTTAATCTGTCACCTTCATTAACTTCACTTATGAATGCCGCCATTTTCAGCGCATCCTTAAACCCTTTTTCCGTTTCCACACCGCTGCTGACATCGAGAGCGTAGGGTCTTACCGTCTGTACCGCCTGCCTGGCGTTATCGGCATCCAAACCGCCCGCCAACACGATAGGTAAGGCGCAATGTTCGGGAATCCTGTTCCAGTCAAACTGGCTGCCGGTACCGCCTTTCGCACCCGGATGGTAGGCGTCCAGCAACAAGCCAGCCGCATCATGGTATTCCCGCGCCAAAGCTGAAATATCGATACTATCCTGCATTCTCAGCGCCTTCATATAACGCTTGCCGTAAAGCCTGCACACCCCAGCCGGTTCATCCCCATGAAATTGCAGACAATCTATCGGCACCTGCTGTAAAACTTCGCGTATCCGTGATTCCTGCTCATCGACAAACAAAGCAACTATCGATACAAACGCAGGCAAAGCATTAACTATTTTAATGGCTTGCTCAATATCAACATGTCTTGGGCTGGGCGGATAAAACACCAGACCAATTGCGTCCACGCCTAATAAAGCCGCATAAACAGCATCTTCAACACGGGTAAAGCCGCAAATTTTAACGCGAGTTCGCATAAAGTGATACGAGAAATTTAACCCAAAAAAGCCAGCCGCGTAGAATACCATATAACAGCGTTAGTGATGACCTCACCAACAAAAAAGGCTGACATAAAGTCAGCCCCGTATTTTATAGCTTATCTCTCAAATTCAATGCTGATGTTTATGTTCATGATGATGTCCATCGGCATGCACATGCTCACCCGTTTTAGTTTCAGTTTTAACACCCGTATTAGTACTCACCTCAGCAGCCGATTTAACATCACTCGCAGCATCAACATGAGCGCTTCCATGTTCGTGATCTTCACCATTTCCATGCACATGGGTTTCAGCATCCGGAATCTGGACAGCCTGAACGGCCACGCCATATTTATAAACCATCAGCCCGCCCAAATCAGCTCCGAAGGCCATAAAAACACACAGCAAAGCCGACAGTATAAGGAAAAAGACATTAGCCCCAAATCCCATGATCACGCCACTTTTTGCTCGCCAAGCCGACAACACTAAAGCCAAGCTAAGCACCGTCACACCAAAATATTTATGGTACATCATAATGTCGTGCACATTTTGCCCATGCGACACAGTGGCGGCGGCAATTAATCCGGCGGCAACGGTAAACACAGCGGCAATAGTACCCAAATATAAAAACCAGCTGGCGACACTGCGCCATTGCGGTTTTCTTGTGAGCGCACCGGCCAGATCCACTACAAAAAAAGCCGATAAAAATGCGATGGGGAAATGCACCAGCAAAGGGTGAATATTCGTTAGACTGGAAACTCCCGGCATAACTGCCGAAAAAATATCCTTCCAGCCCTTACCTACAAGTCCTTCAAGGAAAGTCAACAAAACGGTAATAATAGCGACAATGCCGTTGGCTATATCATTCCCGGCATGAACCTGGAAAGAGAGAAAATTAGTCATATCAATCATTTCATTTTTAAACAAGGAGCGCAATTTACTCGATATTCCGATAATTGCAAGTGAGCATAGTGTATACCCTGTACCTTTACCCGCCTATCCTAATCGAAACGTTTGGCATCGGTTGGCAATTTTTCAAACACCTGATGTTTGTCTATGCCGTAATGCTCGGGATAATAAACCGCCCCCAGATACAGACCGTCAGGGGGCGCCGTGACTCCGCCGAGCTTGCGGCTTTTAACGTCAAGTAGCTGTTGCGTCCAGTTTACCGGCTGCTTGCCTGCGCCTATGTCCATCAATACCCCGGCAATATTTCTGACCATGTGATGCAAAAAAGCATTGGCGGATAGTTCAATAATAACCTTATCGCCCTGCCTGTACACATCGATAAAATACATCGCCCGACAAGGACTTTTTGACTGACAACCTTGCGCCCGGAACGAGGAAAAATCATGCTTGCCAATCAAATGTTGCGCAGCCTTGTGCATTTTATCGACATCCAGAGGACTATGACACCAAGTCACTTGCTTGCGCAACAACGCCGATTTGATAGGCCGGTTAAGAATGACGTAACGATAAAAACGGGCAATGGCGCTGTAGCGGGCATGGAAATCGCCCACCGCCTGCTTTACCCAGGTGATCCTGATATCATCAGGCAGATTGCTGTTGCCGCCCAACATCCAGGCATGCAATTCACGCTCTGTTTTTACATCAAAATGCACGACCTGCTCAAGGGCATGCACACCGGTATCGGTTCGTCCTGCACACTGCACCGTAACCGGATGATTGGCGACTCTCGACAAGGCCTGTTCCAGCACCTGCTGAACACTGCGTTGCCGGGTTTGCCACTGCCAGCCGGAAAAACCGCTGCCGTCGTATTCGATGCCTAAAACTATGCGGGCCATTTACTACACGCCGCTATTCATGAATGTAAACCTGAACGCCGACCTCGACCCGATTAAACAAATCCAGCACCTCGACATTGCTCATGCGAATGCAGCCATGAGACTGGGGACTGCCGTCGATTAATTGCTCGGGACAACCGTGGATATAAATATAGCGCCAGGCGCTATCGACATTTCCGTAACGATTTTTGCCCGGCTCCAGGCCGCCCAGCCACAGAATGCGCGTCAATATCCAGTCACGTTTCGGGTACTGTGCATTCAGATCAGCACTGTAAATTTCACCGGTGGCGCGCCTGCCGACAAACACGGCATTTAAGGGTCGGCCAGCACCGATTTTAGCCCTGATCTTATGCCAGCCGGTGGGCGTGCATTCGCTGCCCCTCAATTGGCCAGCGCCATTTCTGGCTGTGGAAACGGAATAGTTTTCCAACACCTGTCCATTTTCTACGATAGACAGCTGCTGTGCGCTAATTGAAATATCCAGAAAGGAATCAGTTTTCATCGCGTAATAATTCAGGCTTAATTCCATGCCTTTTCAAACAAAGCTATAGACTCCACATGCCCGGTCTGCGGGAACATATCCATCACTCCAGCTTTAATGAGTTTATAGCCCAGCTCATTAACCAAAATTCCGGCATCGCGGGCCAGCGTCGACGGATTACAGGACACATAAACAATCTGTTCGGGTTGCCATTTTTTAAAGTGATGCAAGACATCCAAGGCCCCGGCCCGGGAAGGATCGAGCAGGATTTTATTGTATAAGCGATTGGCCCAAGGCTGATCGCTTATATCCTTGCTGAGATCGGCCGCATAAAACTCGACATTTTCGATGCCGTTATGCCCGGCGTTTTCCTTGGCGTGATTGACCAAGGGTTGGTCGCCTTCCACGCCGACCACGCGACCTGCAAATTTCGCCATCGGCAAAGTAAAGTTGCCTAGGCCGCAAAATAAATCCAGCACCGTGTCGTTTTCGTTCAAGGCCAAAGTCTCCAGCACCCGGTTGATCATTTGCTTGTTAATTTCATAATTAACCTGGGTGAACATCGCCGGTTTGAATTTAAACTCCAAGCCCTGATCCGGCAACGCATAGGTCGGTACGACTTCCGGCTCGCCGTCCAGCGGGACGATGGTGTCCGGGCCTTTGGATTGCAGACAAATACTCATAGTATGTTCATGCCCGAAACTGCGCATACGCTCCTTATCGGCAGCGGTCGGCGGTTCCAGCACCCGAAACGCAAGCACGCATTGGCTATCGCCGATAGCCACTTCGATCTGCGGAATCTTGTCTCTAATGGTCAGGCCGCCTATCATCTCCGACAAGGCCATAAGCCGGGTGCCGACGATAGGATTCATCACCACGCAGCTTTCGATTTCGGCTAAGTAAGGATGGCGTCTTTCCCTGAAACCCACCAGCACCCGGTTCTTTTTCTCGACATATTTAACACCCATCCGCGCTTTGCTGCGATAACCCCAATGCGGGCCTGTCAGCGGCTGCCAAAGCTCGGGAATCTCAATCTTGCCGATGCGCTTAAACTGATCGACCAGCAACTCCTGCTTGATACGGATTTGCGCCGCCGATTCGACATGCTGAAAACTGCAACCGCCGCACACGCCGTAATGCGCACACTCCGCATCGACCCGGTCGGCGGAGCGATTGAACAGCTTGACGACCTTGCCTTCTGCATAGTCCTTGCGGCTTTCGGTGTAGATAAACTCCACCTCCTCGCCCGGCAAGGCCTCATCGATAAAGATCACCTTGCCGTCGACATGCGCCACGCCGCGCCCGTCATGGGCCAAGGACTCGATGGTGACTTTAACCGGTGTTTCCGATAAAGGTTTTTTCGCTCTTCTTCTATTGGCCATGTTTATTTTTGTTTCCAGCTTCCTGAGGATTGATACCACCAGCCCGCTTGAGCATTACTCACCCAACGACCGGCAAAAGTTGATTTGATTTGCGCCGCCCAATCGGGGTGGCCGTTGGCATCGGCAATCGCCCGATACAGCGCTTGCCGATCGGCATTTTCTGCGGCGACCAGCTTGTTGACCTGATT
>JAYTLW010000310.1:0-2604 GCA_043729025.1 Methylobacter sp. | reverse complement strand
GAGATTCGCGTTTGATAATCGGCAGGCAGTAATAGTGCGGTTTGATGCCGCCCGCCAACAGCGCATTGCGGTTAAACAGCAGATGCTGGGGGGTGATGGTTGCGGCAATATTGGTGCCGGAATCCTGAACAAATTGCACCGCTTCGGTTGTGGTGACGTGTTCGATCACGATGCGCAAGCCGGGGAAATTTTGGGTGATGTCAGTCAAATAAGTATCGATAAACACCCGTTCCCGGTCAAAAATATCACAAGCCTCATCGGTGACTTCGCCATGAATCAGCAAGGGGATGTTATGTTTTTCCATGGTCGCCAATAACGGATAAACAGCCTTGATGTCGGCAACGCCGGAATCGGAATTGGTGGTAGCCCCGGCAGGATACAGTTTAAAGGCATGGATATGTTCGGACGCGGCGGCTTTTTTGATTTCATCCACGGTCGTCGAGCCGGTCAGATACAGTGTCATCAGCGGCGTAAAATCAAGACCGACCGGAACCGCCTGCAGAATTTCTTCCCGATAAGCCAAGGCCTGAGCCACCGTAGTTACAGGCGGTTTGAGGTTGGGCATGATGATCGCTCGGGCAAATTGCCTGGCGGTATGCGGCATAACGGTTTTTAAAATAGAGCCGTTTCTGACATGTAAATGCAGGTCATCCGGTCTTGCGATGGTTAATGTTTTCATTGTTGAGGCTAAATTCTGTAAAATAGGCGGTTATTTTATAGTAAGTGCCTTGAAAAACTAAACGCAGCGCTTATTGTAGTTATTATTTTTGTTATCGGAGTGGTTAATGCCAATATACGAGTACCAATGTCAATCATGCGGTCATGAGCACGAAGCCTTACAAAAATTCAGCGCCGAGCCACTGATTTCCTGCCCTGCGTGCAGCAAGCCGGAATTAATGAAAAAGATTTCTGCGGCGGGATTTCGGTTAAAAGGCAGTGGCTGGTACGAAACCGATTTTAAGAGCGGCGCCAAGAAGAATGTAGCGGGCGAAGCGAGTAGCCCGAGTGCAGCCAAGTCCTCCTCTGGTGACACTAAAAAGCCAGTCACAAAACAGGCTTAAGGTTCAAGGCGGAAAAAACACGCTTTCGCCGCTTGCCTTTTATCTAAAACTAAATGAACAGGGAAAATATATGCGTACTCACAAGTGCGGAGAATTAAACACACAACAGCTAGGCGAAACGGTTTCAATCTGCGGCTGGGTGCATAGACGCCGCGATCACGGCGGCGTTATTTTTATCGATTTGCGAGACCGTGCCGGTTTGGTGCAGGTCGTGGTCGATCCCGACGTGGCCGACACCTTCGCTATTGCTGAAAGCGTCCGCAGTGAATATGTATTACAAATTACCGGACTGGTGCGTCACCGTCCCGAAGGCACGGTCAACGCCAACATGCATTCAGGCGCGATTGAAATTCTGGCTAAAGACATCGTCGTGCTGAATGAGTCGGAAACTCCGCCGTTCCCGGTCGAAAGCGAGATCGAGGTCAACGAAGAGCTGCGTCTACGCTACCGTTATATCGATTTGCGCCGCACCGTGATGCAGGAAAAGATGAAAGTGCGCCGCGATGTGACGCGGGTGTTAAGGAACTTTCTCGACGACAACGAGTTCTTTGAGATCGAAACGCCTTACTTAACCAAAGCGACACCTGAAGGCGCGCGCGATTACATCGTGCCGAGTCGCACCCACGAAAACGCGTTTTTCGCACTGCCGCAATCGCCGCAATTGTATAAGCAAATGTTGATGGTGGCAGGCATGGATCGCTATTATCAAGTCGTGCGTTGTTTCCGCGATGAAGATTTACGTGCCGATCGTCAGCCTGAATTCACCCAGCTGGATATTGAAACCTCGTTCATGGATGAAAACGAGATCATGCATATCATGGAGGAAATGATTCGCCAGCTGTTCATTAAAGTGATCGGCGTGAACCTGGGCGACAAGTTTCCGCGCATAACCCATCAGGAAGCCGTATCGCGCTTCGGCGTCGATAGGCCCGATTTGCGGATTCCGCTGGAATTGGTCGATATTGCCGAGGACATGAAAGATGTTGATTTCAAGGTCTTCTCGGCACCGGCTAATGACCCCCTAGGCCGGGTCGTGGCGATGCGCGTACCGAATGCGGGCGATTTAAGCCGCAAAGACATCGATGCGCTGACCAAGTATGTCAGCATTTACGGTGCTCGGGGCTTGGCTTATATTAAGGTCAACGATCTCGCCGCCGGTGTTGACGGCTTGCAATCGCCTATCGTTAAATTCGCCCCGGCTGAAGTGTGGGACAGCGTGTTGGCTAAAACCGGCGCGCAAAACGGCGATTTGATCTTCTTCGGCGCGGACAAAGCCAGCATCGTCAATGAAGCGATGGGCGCGTTGCGGGTCAAGTTGGGGCACGATCTTAAGCTGTTGCAAGGTGACTGGAAGCCGGTGTGGGTGGTTGATTTCCCTATGTTTGACTGGGATGAGAAAAGCAACCGTTACAACGCCATTCATCATCCGTTCACCGCGCCAAGCTGCTCGGTTGAAGAGTTGGTCGCCAATCCGGGTACGGCCTTGTCGCGGGCTTATGATTTGGTGTTGAATGGCACCGAGGTCGGCGGCGGTTCAATCCGT
>JAYTLW010000309.1:0-4331 GCA_043729025.1 Methylobacter sp. | reverse complement strand
AACAGCACCGCAGCCACCAGCACGTCAAAAGCAACACCCAGCTCAACCACCATAGGCATACCATTGGTGGCAACGATGGCCGCGAAAAACAAACCGTTTTCTATCGACATAAAACCAACCACATGAGCGATTGCCTGCCGGTGCGAAATCATCAGCAACATGCCCAACAGCACCACTGAAAGACTGACCGCCAAGGCATTCAGCATCACTACCGATGAGGATTGTACGATAGGATGCAGCACATAATAACTGAACACCATCAAACTGGCTCCGCCCAGCATCACTACCGTTTTATTGTTTAAGGCTTCAATATCGCGATGCATATTCATTTGCAGCACCTGCCGCCTTAACATCCACGGAATAAAAATCACTTTCAGCACCAAAGTCAGCACGGCTGAAATATACAGATGTGGATTATTCAAGCTGTATGCCGCCAATGCCGTAGTCAAGGTTAATAAAAAACCCTGCATCGCAAACACAAAAATCAGCCGCAGCAACCGCCCCTGCCCTAACATAAGGAATGAGGTAAGCCCCACCAATGCAGCCATTGACAAAATGGCTTGGGTATAAAAATCTAATTGTTCGATGTTCATTGTTTGCTCGCTTTTAAATGAATTGTGCAATGTAGGGGCGACTTTAGTCGCCCTGGGCGAATGAATTCGCCCCTACAGCCGTTGGATTTCACTCATAATCGTTAGCGCGATGCCTCCAGGATTATGTGGCTCAGCATCCCCAATAACCCTAACAAATAAGCAAAACTCAAATATTCCTGCACTCGAAACAAGCGCATTTTTGCAACCAGCGTTTCTGCTATCGCAAGAATAACTGCCAACACGGCGAGCTTGCCCATAATAGCCAGCAAGCCGTAGCCTAGGGCTTGAATGCCAAACGTTTCTGCGATACCCCAGGGCAAAAAGATATTGGCAATCAGTACGCCATACAACATCAGCTTCAACTGACTTGCCCATTCAATCAGCGCCAGATGACGACCGCTGTATTCGAGAATCATCGCCTCATGAATCATGGTCAGCTCCAGATGCGTCGCCGGATTATCCACCGGAATACGTCCGGTTTCGGCGACGGCAACCAGTATCAACGCAGATAATGCAAATACGAATGAAGGCCGTAAAACCAAGCCTTCATTGAGCACATGGGCAATGGCAAACGATAAATTGGTCGTTGAGGCGGTCATGGTCAGGGTGAAAATAGCCATCAACATCGCAGGTTCCGCCAGCGATGAAATGGTCATTTCCCGCGATGAACCCATGCCGCCGAATGCGGTGCCGATGTCCAAGCCAGCCAGCGCCAGAAAGAACCGGGCGAAGGCAAAAAAACCCACCATCACAATTACATCGGCACTGGCCGAAGTCGGCAAATCGACGGCAATCAACGGCACAACGGTTGCAGCCAACACCGTTGCCGAAAAGATAATGTACGGCGCTTTGATGAATAACCATGAAGCCTGTTCTGCAACGACAGGTTGTTTATAGGTTAATTTAATTAAATCCCGGTAAGGCTGGAATATAGACGGAGCTTTGCGATTCTGTAAGCGACATTTGCAGCATTTGATCCAGCCTGCCAATAACGGTGCCAGTACGACAAACAGTGTGGTTTGTAAAACCGCCATTAACCAATTCATCGCGTTTCTCCAGACTGTAGGGACGACTTCAGTCGCCCTTTGAAACACTGGGCGACTGAAGTCGCCCCTACATTTGTACTCATCAGCTGACCACCCATAACATAAGAATCAAGGTTGCAAACGAATAGCCCAGATAAGTCCGAATATTTCCCGTTTGGATGCGTCCTACTACTCTGGCTAAGGTGTTCACCCCGCGTTCAATCGGATGATACAAACGCGGCCAACTATGATCCTGAATCTGCAAGCGATAATGAACCGCCGCCACATCCTGATCCATTGCGCCGCGCATGTCCTTGTCGATCTGCTCGTCAATAATCCAGACTTTGGCGAAAATCCGCCGGAACGGCATGGTAAAAGCGCTGCTGCTGTATTGCATGCGATGCGTTAACCCGCCAAAACCGCAATCCCAGGTTTCAGCGCTGCGGATGACAGTTTCCGGGTCACGGCGCAGATACCAAAAACTGACGCAACCGGCAATCAGCGCACCGATCAACACCAAGGGCGGGGCATAAGACGCCTGACTGCTGGATACCGGCGCCAACCACAACCAGCCTAAAGCGTGGTCATTGGGCAAGGTCGCGCCTAATAATTGCCCGGCAACAATGTTGATAAAATTGATGATCAGGCCCGGAAAAACTCCAAACAAAAAGCACAATCCAGCCAGCAATGCCGGGCCCGCCAGCATGCCTTTATCCTCAACCTCATGCGCTTTCTCGCAATGATGCGAACGGGGCAGTCCCAAAAAGATCAAACCGAATACTTTGACAAAACAGGCTGCGGCCAACGCCGCAGTCAGGGCCAATCCAGCGGCGGCGACAGGTATCAGGCTGCGCAATACGCCGTTGTCCAACACATCGACCTGTAATGCGGTCTGAAAAGCCAGCCATTCCGAAACAAAACCGTTAAACAACGGTAATGACGAGATGCTCATACAGCCGATCAAAAACAACACGCTGGTTTTGGGCATTTTTTTAATCAACCCGCCCATCATGTCGATGTTTAATTGATGGGTTTGATGATGGATAATACCCGCCCCCAAAAACAACAGGTTCTTGAACAAGGCGTGATTGAAAGCATGTAGCAACGCCGCCAACAAACCCAGCGCCGCCAGTTGCGGATGCCCGTTTGCCATAAAAATCATCGACAACCCCAGCACCATAAAAATAATGCCGATGTTTTCGACCGAACTGTAGGCCAAAAGGCGTTTTAAATTGGTCTGCATCATTGCATACAAGATACCTCCCAACGCCGAAACAGTTCCCAGTATCAGCAACACCACGCCCCATTGCCAATGCACATCACCGAGCAAATCAAAACAAAAACGGATCAACCCGTACAGCGCGACTTTAAGCATCACCCCGCTCATCAACGCGGAAATATGTGATGGCGCAACCGGATGCGCTTCCGGTAACCAGACATGCACTGGGACTATCCCGGCCTTCATACCGAAACCCAGCAGCGCCAGCATGAAGGCGATGCTGGCCCAGCTTGTCGACAATTTTGCCTCGCGCAAGGCATCAAAGGTAAAGCCGTCCGCAAAACTGGCCAACACGCCAAAGCCCAGAATAATGGCTAATGCGCCGACTTCCGCCATCAATAAATAGATGAAAGCGGCGCGACGATTGGCCGGGTTTTCATGCTGGAAGGCCACCAGAAAATAACTGGCCACCGACATCAATTCCCAGGCGATCATAAAAAAGAACGCATCATCGGCCAACAACACCAGTAACATCCCGGCAACAAACAGTCCAGTAAACAGACCTAAGACTACAAACGGATGTCGGCTTTCATCATAACCATTCACATAGCCCGGCCCATATAGACTGACCGCGCTGACGGCAATACCGACGATTAAAAAGAAAAAGCCGGACAAGCCGTCGAAACGCACATGCCAGGGCAACCAAGGCAATCCCAAGCTGAGTTGATCGGTAACAATCGTGTTGCTGAGCAATACGCTCAATCCGGCCAATACCGCGAAAACACCGGACAAACCCAGCAAAACAAATACCCCTAGACGCAGCACATCAGGAAACTGTTTTTCTTCCAGGCAATCAGCAATCATGGCCGGGCGACGGTCGCTGGGGAATTTTTTGAACCAGTATTGACTAAGCTCCACTACAGACTGGCGCTGATGATGCATCAGCGCCAGCAAGCCGGAAGCAAAGCTGAGAAGTACCGCGCTATAAGCTAATACAAGGATCATGAGATTTTCACTATTCGATAATATGTTTGTATCATTCTCGCCTTACCGACATACCTGAAAAATGTCGGGTTACGCTATCGCTCGGCAATTGCTCCTGCATTGCTCTCGGCAACCGCTCCATGCGTTGCTCTACCTCCCCCATCCGTGGGGTCGTACCTCTTGCGTCCATGCAGTCGTAACCCGACCTGTTCTGTTCGATAATAAATTAAATGTCTACACCCCATGATGATCGCTTTTGCGGCGACTCATGTTATCACTCCTCATTCTGCGCGCCGCCAAAGGGTGCTCGGAAAAGGTATCATGATATTCCATGCCGAAAAACCGACATTGTCCGCCCTGCCCTTCGTAGTTATGCTGAAAATCGTGGATAAATTCCATCACGGTATGATCAATCAGATAGGCATTGTTCAATTGAAAAATCACCGTCTTGCCGTGCTCCAAATTGGCTAGAGCCGTTTTCAAGGGCATAAAGTTAGAAAAAATCGCCGC
>JAYTLW010000308.1:0-5750 GCA_043729025.1 Methylobacter sp. | reverse complement strand
CTGCAAAAGTCCCGTCCATGCAGCCTTTGGTCGCCTTGGTGATGGTTTTTAACACATAGCGGCTATTGGCCGGATTCAGCTGTCCGCACTGCGCCGGTTTCGCCAGTTCCACCGGCAATACCGTCAAGCATCCGGCAATGTGTTCTGTGGCGGGCATGGCACTGTCGAACTCCTTAATCTTGAGTGACAAGCCTAGTTGCCGGGCGCGCTGTTCCAATAATTGGGGGTTGGCTACGGCGATAATTTCGCAGGGTAAATCCTGCTGTGCAAGCTGAATGCAAAGGTCTGGGCCTATACCTGCGGGTTCTCCGGGAGTTAATGCGATACGCGGTACGGGTAGCCTGGTTGTCATCTGGAAGCTGGGATAAAAAAAGTGCTAATTTTACAACATATCGGGAGGAGTGATTTTAAAAAACGCTGATTTTAATTTCAACAACTGCTAAAAGCGCCCCACCTCGTCATCACTAGCCGTTTGAGGCCTCGAATGACTCCAATTCTGGCCGACATTTTGACTATTTCGACAACTTATCAACATCGATCAATTTTTGGCCGAGGTCTGGCGGCGCAACAAAAATAAACGAACTTCCGTATTTACGTTTGCTGAGAATATTGTATTGATCGGCCAGCTTTAGCAAATCCGTCCGGGCAGTCTGGTAACTGATCTTATGCGCCGTTTGGTGCTCTTGGATGCTGTAAATAGCATTAGGATGATCCAGCGCATGGCGCAAAATAGCCAACTGGCGGTGATTTAATTGCCCTTGCAGAGCTGAACCGTCCAGGCGTTTTTCGACCACATGCAATTGTTCCGCTTTTCTTTCCAGGTGTTCGTGCAGCGCATTGATCGCCTTCTTGATCACCCCCAGCTGATGGATAATGAAATAGGTCAGGTCGTTGTCATCGGTTTCGGTGTACAGATAGGCTTTACCATATTGGACGGGCGCTTGTTTGATGATGCGGGAAATGGAAATAAACTCCATCAGCCAGTATTGCTGATTTGCCATCGACCAATAAAATAGCGTCCGCGCCGTCCGGCCGTTGCCGTCGACGAACGGATGATCATAACCGATCATAAAATGCACAATAATCGCCCTGATCACCGGATGGATAAATTCTTTACCGTCCACATCCCTTCGACTTTGCTCAGGACAGGCATTGGCAAATCGGCATAAGCGCTCGATTCTGTCCGGTAATTCTGCCGCATCCGGCGGCGTATGCAGCAACACCGAAGCGGACGCATCGACCACATGAATATCGTCGCCCGCATCCCGGTATTGTCCCGCCTTGTCGGCATCGTCAAGCGTCGCCTCCGTTAACAGTCGATGTAAATGCAAAATCATCGCCGGCGTCAATTTTTCCTCCTTATATTCCCGAATGAACTGCATCGCATGGTAATTGTTGAAGATCATCTGCTCGCTGTGATCTTTAGGCTTTCTGCCCTGTCTCAGCATCTCTTTCGCCACATTGCGGGTCGTGGATGCGCCTTCCAATTGGCTGGAACTGATCGCTTCTTCAATCAGCGAGCCGACCAGATAGGTGTCGCGGGTATGCGGATTGGTGACCGGTTTGTCCATGCCGATGCGACCTGCGGCATTTTGATCGATCCAGTGCAAATCCCTGTAAATGCTATCGGTCATGCAAAACTGGAACTGCTCCCCGGACTTGCCGGTGAAAGGCAATTTTTTATAACGATTTTTTCTGGCGCATTTTAATGCCAGCCAATAGTCTTCCAATGTCCAACCATCAGGGGGCTGTAAATGGCGTAATTTATCCCAGTGCAAATAACGGCCTTCGCTATCGGTTGGCCCTATGTTCGAGCCGAATATCTTGGCAAATTTATTGTCATCGGCATATGTAAACAGAGTCCCTAAAGCAGGAGGAGAAACCGGCAATTTCACGGCGGATACCTTAATTACTAATAAATAAAAAATCAGTATAGCAGCCCAATTATAAATTAATACTAATTTTTAAAAATTTAGTATCTTGTTTGCTGCTTCATTGTGCGACTGAGCGACATAAATGGAAACAGGTCTTACCTGTTTAATTACGCCATAACACAAGTTGTTCAGAAATAGACTAAACTGATAGGGTCGATGCAGACACAGCGAACAATTCAATGAGCATATTATTTCAAGACAGAGTAGCCTTAAAATGAGTAACTTTCGTCTTCTCCCCTCGAAAACCGAGCTTTCACTAGCAATGCATTATTTAATGCCATGGTTTTTTTCCATTTTTTTATTACATGCTGTCGAGACCGACAGCGTTGATGACAAGGTATCGAGCAGGAATAAAGCTGAGCCCTTGGTGCAGCTGACGGCTAAAGAACGTACGTGGCTGGCAAAACATAAAAATATCCGGGTTGCTTTTGACGGCTCGGCTCCCCCTTACAGCTTCATCAATGATTCGGGCCAACTTGAAGGTATAGCCATCGAGGTCATGAACACCCTGAGCAAACGCTTGGCCGTTAAATTTGAAACTTATCCCAGTACGACCTGGAACAAAATATACAAAGCAGCTGCGATGCATCAAGTCGATGTAGTCGCTACGATGGTCAAACGGCCGGATCGTATACACTGGTTTAACTTCACTCGACCCTACCTGATAAAATCCTTGGTCATCATCACCAAAAGGGATAACGTCATGATCAAAAATCGCAAAGATCTTGCAAAGAAAAAGGTCGCAATGGTCAGGGGTTACCAATATGTAGATCGGGTTATCAAAGAGTTTCCTTCAGTCATCCCCCGTTTTCAGAGCTCCATGCTGGACGGGCTAAAAGCTGTCAGCACCGAAAAAGCCGATGCCGCCATTACCTTCATGTCCACAGCCAGCTATCTGCAAACGAAACACCTGCTGACCGATCTGAAATTTGCGGCTTTCTACGACAGTAAAAGCGCCAATGAAAATATTAATGAAAGTATTGCCATACGCAAAGACTGGCCGATTCTGGCGACCATTTTGCAAAAAGCCCTGACCACAATAAGCGAAGAAGAAATGCAAAATATCCACGCAAAATGGGTTCCCAATATTAACCCCGAAATAGACTATGAATTGATGTGGAAAATTGTCGGCCTTTTCATCGCGGTATTGGTCTTGTTACTACTATGGATCGCTAGAGTTCGCAGACAAAATAAAAGTATAAAGCTGTCAAAAATCGAAGTTCAGACCACCAACAAAATCCTACAGGCCTTGAAAAGCGACCTTGAACATCTGGTCTTAAAACGCACCGCTGAGCTGAACTCCAGCGAACACAAATTCCGCAGTTTGGTTGAGAATCTGCGTAATGAGTACTTTTTTTATCAACGCGATTGCCAAGGACTCTTCACTTACATTAGCCCTTCAATAACCAACATACTGGGGTACACTGCGGATGAATTTATCGCTCATTACCATGAGTATCTGACCGACAACCCGGTAAACCTTAACATTGATCAGTACGCCGAACGGTGTAGCCAAGACATCCCTCATACGCCATATCAGCTGGAAATATACAATGCCCAGAAAAATATCCATTGGCTGGAAGTCACCGATACCCCGGTTTATGATGAAAATAGCGTATGCACAGGAATCGACGGCATTGTGCATGACATCACTTTACGTAAACAAGCTGATGATCGCTTAATCTGGCTGTCTTATTACGATGAATTAACCGGTCTGGCTAACCGCCGGTTATTTGCCGATCGGCTACAGCATACCCTCACTATGGCGCATCGCACTAAATTGCCGGTTTCGCTTTTTTACCTGGATCTGGATCGCTTCAAGTTTGTCAATGACAGTATGGGACACGCTGTTGGTGACGAGGTGCTTAAAGAAACAGCCCGGAGAATTTCCTCCACACTGCGTGATTCCGATATGGCCGCCCGCCTCGGTGGGGATGAATTCGCGCTATTACTGCCGGAAACCGATGCGGACGGAGCGGCACCGGTTGCTGAAAAAATACTGAAAAAACTACGGGAACCTTATATTGTCGAGGAGCGGCAATTCACTCTGGGCGGCAGTATCGGCATAGCTGTTTATCCCAAGAATGCCAATAATGGCGAAGCTCTGGTGCATCTTGCCGATGCGGCAATGTATCGCGCAAAGCAGGAAAAGCTGGGATTTGCCTTTTATTACGAAGCTACGCAACCAAAAGCAGTCATAGGACTATAAAAGTTCACGGTCACTATTGTGTGGATTCAACTCCGAACTGCAATCCAGCCCGTAACCCCTTGTCGAGTAAAAGATTACCCGACGTTTCATATCCTCAGTTGTTCCGCGAAAAAATCGAAATCGGCAATTTTCCTATAAGGCAACACGCCCAACAGGGGCGAGTCAAGGACGGTTTTTAGGCTTAGCAGCACCTCGTCCCCGTTTAACAAGTCCGGGTCTGTGCAGACGGCGATCCAACCGGCGCAGTTGACACCGGATTGCATTATCGCCTGATAAGTCAAACGCGCATGATTGATGCAGCCCAGCCTGAGCGCGACGACCATGATTATCGGAAGCCCCAGCGCTATGGCCAAATCGCTATTCGCTTCCCGCTCATTCAACGGCGTGTACCAGCCTCCGGCGCCTTCGACAATAACGATGTCTGCTAAATCTTTTAAGCGCTTGAATATGGCGGCCAGCTGATCCAGCTTGACCGGGTTTTTTACGCCCGCAATATGGGGCGAAACCGGCAGTTCGTAGGCATAAGGATTGATCAACTCATAAGCTGCCGGAAATGACCCATTTTCCTGAATCAGCAGCGCATCGGCATTTTTCAGACCGCCATCCCGCATAATACAACCGGAGGCAACGGGTTTCATGCCTAGGACGGATGCCCCCCGGTTTTTAAAGTAACGCATCAGCGCAATCGTCGTCCAGGTTTTGCCGACATGGGTGTCGGTACCGGTGATAAAGTAAGCTTGGTTCATTAGCTTGCCGTCACCATAATGACCTCGAAGGTCGCGGGAATCAGCTTATCTGTTCGTTGTTGCTGATAAGCCTTGATCATGCCTTGCAGCATGGTTTGGGTGGTGATGCTTTTGTTGCGCCCGGAAATTACGTTATGCGCGCCGATCTGTTTTAACTCCTGCATCAACGCCAGCACCGAGTCGTAACGTGAGGTATAAAGCCGGGTTTCAAACGTTATTCTTGTAAACCCCCCTAGAAGTAGAAAAGCGCTTAACTGCTGCTCGCTATAAAATTCGTTAACGTGACTGTGATCGTCGACTTCCGCCCATGCGGCTTTTAATTCCTGCAAGGTTTGCGGGCCGAATGTCGAGAATACCAGACTGCCGCCCGGTTTCAATGTCCGTTTGATATCGGCAAAAACGACATCCAGATTGACGCACCATTGCAATGCGAGATTGGAATATACTGCATCGACGCTGAGCCCGGCCAGCGGCAGCTGTTCGGCATCGGCGCATAGATAGCTGACATTAGGCGTGTCGGCGAGTTTTGTTCGCGTTAATTGCAACATCGGCAAGGCAATATCCAAGGCGATAACAGTCATATAGGGTACGCATCGCGTACCATTTTCCAAACACCCACCCAAGTTCAAGGTACGAGATGCGTACCCTACTTGCCTAGCCAATAACTCGGAGGTTAAAAAACCGGTGCCGCAACCTAAGTCCAACAGCATGCCAGGGCTCAGACGCGGCGAAAACCTCAACAACGCTTTACCCACCGTGCGTTGCAATGCCGCGACCTTATCGTAAGTCGCCGAGGCCGCCGCAAACGATTGCTTGATTTTGGCTTTATCTAACTGCATCGTTCATCGAGAAATCGGGAAA
>JAYTLW010000307.1:0-12237 GCA_043729025.1 Methylobacter sp. | reverse complement strand
TAATACCAATCCCAATAAGTTGTTGTTTGAATCTCCTCAACCTAACCTTCTCCCTCTGGAGAAGGGATAGCATGTGAACTTATTGGGATTGGGATTGGGATTGGGATTGGTATTACTCACTGTCCACGAAAAGCATAAGATCAGTTATCGATCGGCTTAAGCGCCGCTGACCAGATTGTCAGATTGGGCATTGCGCTGTCTCCGTCGGCGCAGGTTGTTGCCGCGTTTTTTATTACGCGCCTTCACCCGTTTTATATCCAGTTTATATTGCCTAATTTCCACCGATTTTAAATGCATAAATATATCCTGGGGCATTTCGTCGGGCAACTCAACCAGCGTGTAATCGCCTTGCATATTGATATTGTTAATATTATTTTTGTCGACGCCGGACTCTTCAATTAATAGTTTTTTGAGCTCTTCCAAAGTAACCTGGTGTTTCAACCCGACAGCCAAGCGATAGCGAACCATTATAATGTCCGGTTGTCTTAACTCAATGCTGTCGGGCGTAGGGTCGCTGTTCATTATGATCTTGAGGGGCTAAGTGGGCTGCACTGTTTCAAAGTCTATCCTGAAAAATCTCCACAAAAGCTTCGTCGCGCAACCGGCGCACCCAGAGTTCAGTTTCTTCTTCAATTTTCCGCTTACGAATGGCGTCTCTGACCAGATTCTTTTTAAACTCGCTGCTATCGTCCTTATTTTCCCGGCCTAAGACCTGAATAACGTGCCAGCCGAACTGGGTTTGCACAGGCTCGCTTATTTCGTTGATGCCGAGTTTTGCCATGGCTTCTTCAAAAGGCTTAACCAAATCGTCAGGGCCTACCCAATCCAGTGAACCCCCCTTTAATGCCGAGCCTTTATCATCCGAGTGCGCTCGCGCCAATTGCGCAAAATCATCGCCATCAGCAATCCGGGCTTTTAATGCCAACAAGCGTTTTTTGGCCTCGGCATCATCAACCAGCTCATTGGTCTTGATTAAAATATGCCGAACTTTGGTTTTAATAATCATGTGATTATCCATGCCTTTTAGCTCCAGCATTTTGATGATATGAAAACCGCTGGGACTGCGTATGGATTCGGACACCTCCCCCTGCTTCATGTGCTGGATATCATTGACAAACAGGGTGGGCACTTCACTCAGGGTGCGCCAGCCCAAATCACCGCCCTTCAAGGCATTGGCATCATTTGATTCGCTGATCGCCGTTTGATTGAAATCTTGCCCTTCCCGCAGTTTCTTGACCAGCTCATCGGCCTTGCTCATTGCTTTTTGTATTTCTGTCGATGAAGCGCCTTCTTTAACGGCTATCAATATATGACCCAGATGATACTGGGTAGACTCTTCACCGATTTTATCCTGGGTTTCCAGGTAATGCTCAACCTCCCGGTCGGTCACCTTGATGCGTCCGCCTATCTCTCTGCCGCGTAACTGATTAATAATGATTTCATTGCGCATATTATCCAAAAAGCTTTGATAGCTCATGCCCTGCCCTTCAAGCTCAGCCCTGAAGGCTTCTACATCCATATTATTTCTTCGTGCTATATCGGCAGCCGAACTGTTGAGCATGTCCTCGCTGACCGTAATTCCGGCCTTTTCCGCCAACTGCCGCTGGAGCTTGTCGATAATCATTTTTTCCAGCACTTGTTTGCGCAGCACGTACGTAGGCGGCATCGCGGCTTTGTTTTGCTGTATTCTTTGCTCGATCATCGTCACTTCTTTTTGCAGTTCCCGCTCGAGAATAACGTCATCTTCCACCACAGCAATAATGGTATCAAGCACTTCAGCCTGCAATAAAAAACTGCCGAACCATAAATGAACCAGTAGCAGGGCTGCAAGAGCTTTTTTAATATGTGCTTGCTTAATCATTCTGAGATTTCCGATAACCGTAAATTTGCCTTTCAAAAAACTGATCCAGCTTTTCCCCGACACCGGTCAGGCCTTTAAGTTCTATCTCAAAAAATACGCCGGTCTGGGGTACGCCTGAGGCATTGACAATAGCGGGAGAGTCCGGAATATTGATGTTGTTTGCATTCAAAGCTACGCTGTTAACCCAGCGCCGTCCGATAAAACGGAATGTCCAGCAACAATTTTCTTTTTCCACGCCCAAGAAACTTTCCTGCGTTGAATTATTCAGCAAGGAATACGTCCAGCGCCCAACCGCAGACCAATCGTTATAAACCGGCCAGTGAAAGGAAACATCGCTTTGAATAATGTCAAAAGGCCTCGTCCCAGCCGGGGTCGATGCCGGGATTGGAATAAGGATGTTTTTCCGGTACCGATAGCCCAGATTAACAATCTGCCCAGGCTTATTGGCATCCGGCTTATTGAGATAATGCAGCCCGGAAGTGTGCCTGACAATCTCATTCAAATGCGGGTTCCATTGCGTGCCGGTGGTCAGCGATATGCGATCCGTCAATCCGACATTGAGCTCGGTCACCAGATTCGACAAGCTATCGGTTTCTATGGGATAGCGTGGCAAAGTGACTTCCCTATCCCGAAAATAAGCAATCTGACCTACGCTAAGTTTTAGCTTTTCTTTGCCGGATTCGGCATCAACCAAGCGCGTGGTCAAGGCTGCGGTCAACTGATTGGCATCCTGCACCCTGTCAGTGCCGCTGAAACGGTTTTCCAGAAACATACTGTTAAATGAGAAATCGTACAACGCAGTATCGAATATCGGAATGTCACCCTGATTCGCCTTAGGGATATACAAGTAAAACAAACGGGGCTCAAGCGTATGCCGATAGGATCTATCGGCGAAATTCAAGTCTTTTTCAAAATACAGCCCGCTATCCGTAGAAAAAACCGGCAAGGTTCTTGACCGGCTGTCCGAGGCTAATACGCCGCCTGCCGGACTGCTTAAAGCATATTGGGTATGCTGCAAGGAAAGCTTGGGCGTTAAAAAAGCGCTGACCGTTTTCATAGGGAAACTGACCGACGGTTTAACATTGGTGCGCTGTGCGTTTACTCTTGTATCATGCTGAAAATGCACATATTCAGCATCCATCAAGGTCGTCAGCGGCATAAAATCGAACGAATGGTTCAAATTCAGATTCACTTGCGGCAACCGCCGATAAGGTATTCCAGCTGGTTTTACCGCCGGATCTATCGACTGATAATTGTCGACATGGCCTCTTAAAGAAACCCCTTCATTGGCATAACCCAGATTAGCTTGGCTTAACAGGAAACTGCTGTAAGTCGAGGTGCTGAGCGCATTACCCAAATCGGAAAAATAGGTTTTATCCGACGCATAATTCAAATCCAGATTTGAGTTGATATGAGGCGTAAACTGAGCGGTATTCTTAATCGCCGCCAAATACCGCGCCTTATTGAGCAGGTTGTCATGAGGCATAAATTCCAGATTCGCTGTCCCTCTTGTCATCTCCGTCAAATAACGGATACCTCCCCCCAGTATGGCGCCTCTGTTGGCAAGATACCGTGGTCGTAACGTTGCGTCATAGTTTGGCGCAATATTCCAGTAATACGGCGTAGCCAGAGTGAATCCGCCCCGTTGCGTATGGCCGAAGGAAGGTGCCAGAAAACCGGAAAGCCGCCTGTCATCGATAGGAAAAGAAAGATAAGGCGAGTAAAAAACCGGCGTACCTTTAAACTCGACCCAGGCATTTTTAGCCGCGCCTTGACCGGTGGTTTTATTCAACTTCAATTCAGACGCATGCACAACCCAGTCCTGATTGCCGGGACGGCAGCTGGTATAGGCAACGCCTTTATAGCGCGACAGCGAGCTGCTCTCCCGATAAATCGTTTTCGCCCGGCCTCGAAGCGGCGTAGCCGGAGAAATAAACAACGCTTCCCGAAGGCGAGCCTGATCGGAAGCCAAGTTAAGGGAAGCCGATTCACTGTGCAGGGCCAATTCGTCTTCGCTGTAATAAACACTGCCCTGTAAATCCAAGGTCTCCGAAACCGTATCATAGTTCGCTTTATTAGAGACCGAACGCTGATCCGCACGGGTCATTTCAACATTACCGGCATAACTGTAGATTTCATTGTCGAATATTTCCGCATAATCGGAATTAATATCCAGCGGCGCAGCATCTCTCAAATCCTTGCCGGGCATAAAATCAGACTGTGTGCCTCCGGGCGCAGCGCAGTTTTGCCAGGGGTCATAGTGCAGTTGCGACTTAAGATTGCTAAAGGTCAGCTCTTCATTATGGTCGAACGCCGGGGTGAGCAGGCTGATACCGCCTTCAGGTGTTTCAATGACCCTCGCCTGCCCCTTTGGATCGGCGCCGGCCAGCTTGCAATCCCAGTCTTTGTCCCCCGCCTTAGCATCGCAGCTCCAGCCCGGACGATTGGCGTCGGTTTGCAGGGTCTTTTTAGCGTCGGCCATGGTGGGGGTGTCGCGGCGTGAATCGGCGACGGGTGGCAAGACAGCTTGTGCGGTGTCTTTACCAGCCTTAGTGTTGACCGGGAGCTGGGGAGCTTCGGGCGTCAGATCGGCTGAGCCGGGTTGGGGCTCTACGCCCTGAGGCTCCGCTACTACAGGCCCAGCGGTTTCATCAAGCTTTTCGGGTACCGGCTGGGCGCTGTTAACAGGGTTCTGCCGGGCCTCGCCTAAGGACTCGACCGGCTCAGGAGACTTTGGCTTATCCGCCGTTTTTTTTTCACCTACGCAAACCCATTCTTTGCTGTCCTTGTTTTGCGCGCAATTCCAGAGTGCTTCATCGGCAACGCTGACAGGCATATAAACACAGGGTAAAAAAAACAGTAAAAAACGGCGGCGCATAGGTAATATCAAGTTTAGTAGCGTAGTGAATCATAAATCGAATAAAATGCCGGGGGTTAATTTTAACTCACTACCCCGCCATTGTACTAATCTATCCTAAACATCATGATGCCTGAAGACTTAAGAACGATAGCGATGTTAGACTGGCTTGAAAACGATTTATTACTCACCATCTCCGGTTGCGAACCCGCTTCCAGCGACGCCAGTTTCAGGCGTTACTTTAGGGTGCAAACTGCCGACGACTGCACGGACGCAGGAGATACGACTGCACGGACGCAGGAGGTAGAGCAATGCAGGGAGCAATTGCCGAGAGCAATGCAGGGAGCAATTGCCGAGCAAGCCTTCATTGTCATGGATGCCCCGCCGGGCAAAGAGAACCTTGAGCCCTTCATTAGGATCGCCGCATTGCTGGCCCGGTCTCAAGTCAAGGCGCCGATTATTTATCAACAAAATCTGGCTGAGGGATTTTTACTGCTGGAGGATTTTGGCAGCCTGTGTCTTCTGGATCGGCTTAATGACGACAGCGCTACCGAACTCTATCAAAACGCTTGCGACAACCTGTTTAAGCTGCAAACCCTGACACCCGTAGATAGCTCCGGATTGCCCGGCTATGACCAGCCGCTATTGCTTCGGGAGCTGGCTATTTTTGACGAGTGGTTTTTAGGACAGTTACTGGACATTCAAATTCCCGCCGCTCTGTGGGAGCCGGTTCGCAGTCTGCTGACAAGCTCGGCTCTGGAGCAGCCCAGCGTTTGCGTGCACAGGGACTACCATTCCCGGAACTTGATGGTTTTGGACGGGAATACCATTGGAGTCATCGATTTTCAGGATGCGGTCATAGGCCCGATTACTTACGATCTGGTGTCGTTATTGCGTGATTGCTATATAGCCTGGCCTGAAAGTCAGGTTGAGCAATGGCGATCGGGCTATTTCGAGCGACTCCGGCAGGCAGGACTGATTGATTGCAGCCCGGATCAGTTTAAACGCTGGTTTGACCTGATGGGATTACAGCGTCACCTTAAAGCCATCGGTATATTTTCCCGCCTACACTTGCGGGACGGCAAATCCAACTATCTGGGTGACATACCGCGCACCCTGAACCACGTCGCCACGGTTTGCGCGGCTTACCCTGAGCTTGCTGAATTCAATACCTTCCTGCACACCCATGTATTACCTGTACTGAGCAAAGTCGAAGTATGAAAGCCATGATTTTAGCGGCGGGGCGCGGCGAAAGAATGCGCCCCTTAACTGACCACACCCCCAAGCCCTTGCTGTTGGCCGCCGGTAAACCCCTGATCGAATATACGATCAGGCAACTGGTCGCCAACGGCTTTGACGATATAGTCATCAACCATGCCCATCTGGGCTTACAAATAGAAGACCAGTTGGGTAACGGTCACCAGCTTGGCGCCAATATAAGCTATTCGCCCGAAGGCGAACTGGCGCTGGAAACGGCGGGCGGCATTATCAACGCCCTGTGTTTATTGGGTGATGAGGTGTTTTTAGTGGTCAATGGCGACATCGCCACCGACTTTGCTTTTGCCGAACTCAAAAACCGGCCCGTCGACTTGGCTCATCTGGTTCTGGTCGATAATCCTGCGCATAATAGCCGGGGCGACTTCGGCCTGGATAAGTCCGGCAGGGTCGTCGCAGGCAGCACCGAGCTACTCACCTTTAGCGGTATCGGACTGTATCGCCCTGAACTGTTTTGCAACACCCCGCCCGGCCCCAGCAAACTCTCGCCCCTGTTACGCCAGGCCATAGCCAAGGGCCGGGTTAGCGGGCAAAAAGCGGATGGTTTCTGGATGGACATAGGCACGCCGGAACGCCTACAAGAACTGGATAGTTATTACTGGCAACAAAGGAATGTACATGAAATAAGTTGAACATCTGTAGGAGCGAATTCATTCGCCCAGGGCGGATAAATCCGCCCCTACACGCTGGGCTGGCTGACCAATGTTTCATGGGTGATTTTATTTCATACACGTTCCAAAGGAAAAAAATCAGTTGACCCACAAAAAGCACGAAAATATTCAACGACTAATCAAGCTGATTGATCTCTACCCAAAAGATGAATAGCTGTGCAAAACAACCCAGTGATTTATCCCGTATCTTTGATGTTTTTCATGGATAAATCGCCGTTTTTTTTAAATCCAACACACCCTGTATGACCGCTGATGATTAAACCACCCAACCAAAGTCCCAATACCGTATGGCACCGCGCCACCGTCACCCGGCAACGCCGCGAACAAAAAAATGCGCACAAATCGGCCGTGCTCTGGTTTACCGGCCTTTCCGGCTCCGGCAAATCAACGCTGGCCCATGCCGTAGAAGAACAATTGCATCAAAGCGGCTTGAATACTTTCGTTTTGGACGGCGACAATGTACGTCACGGTTTGTGCAGCGACTTGGGGTTTAGCGATAAAGACCGCAAGGAAAACATCCGCCGCATCAGTGAAACAGCCAAACTGCTGCTTGAAGCCGGAGTCATAACCCTGACCGCGTTTATTTCGCCGTTCAGAGCGGAACGCACCGCAGCCAGAAGCCTGATGCCGCATGGCGATTTTATCGAAATCCACTGTTTTTGCCCCTTAACAGTCTGCGAACAACGGGATGTCAAAGGCCTGTACAAAAAAGCGCGGCTCGGGGAAATCTTAGACTTTACCGGCATATCCTCGCCTTATGAAGCACCGGAAAACCCGGATTTAACAATCGACACCAGCCAATTTACGCTCGAGCAGAGCGTGCAGCAGGTCATCTCGTTGTTACGCGAGCGAAACATTTTGCCCGACTCGGCAATTGCTCCAAGCATTGCCCTACCTCCTGCATCCATGCAGCCGCAGGACTAAACCATGTTTATCGATGTTTTCAACGGCGATGCCGACGGCATTTGCGCCCTGATCCAGCTGCGTCTGGATCGGCCCCTGGCGTCTAAGCTCATTACCGGTATCAAGCGCGATATCCGCTTACTGGATAAATTCACCGTAAGCGCGGGCGATTGCCTTACGGTGCTGGATATTTCCCTGCAAAAAAATAAGGCCCAGCTTATTGAGTTTTTAGATCAGGGCGCGCATATTTTTTATGTTGATCACCACCAGGCCGGCGACATTCCGCAACATCCCCATTTAAAAACCCTGATTACTACCGACAGCGCCCTCTGCACCAGTCTTCTGGTCAATCAATACCTGCATGGAAAATACCCCTTATGGGCAATAACGGCAGCCTTTGGAGACAATTTAAACCGCAGCGCCGAGCAGCTGGCCGCCACCCTGAATCTGAAGCCAACAGATCTCGAAACCTTGAAAAACCTGGGCATCTGCATCAATTACAACAGTTACGGCAGCTCTATAGCCGACCTGTATTTTGCCCCGGATCAACTGTATCGGGACATGGCGAGTTTCCAGTCGCCTCTAGACTTTATCAGCGCTCATCCTAAGATCTTCACCCAACTGCAACAGGGCTATGAGGAAGACATGACTCATGCCCGGAGCATTATCCCGGAATTTCAAAGCGACACTGTCGCCGTATTCATATTGCCGGACGCCGCCTGGGCTAGGCGCGTTAACGGCGTATTCGGAAATTTCCTGGCCAACCTTAATCCTGCCAGAGCTCATGCCGTGATAACGCTTAACCAGGGCGACGATTATCAAGTCAGCGTCAGAGCGCCGCTGACTAATAAAACCGGCGCCGATGAATTATGTTCGGCCTTTCCAACTGGCGGCGGGCGCCAAGCTGCGGCAGGCATCAATCACTTACCCGGCGAACAACTCGGTATTTTTATCCATAAGTTTGAGAATTTTTATTCGTAAGTAGCTGGTACAATGCCCCCACATTTTATTAACCCTGATCACCCATCAAATCCGCCGGAACCGACACGCATGAACTCACCTACCGATCAATCCCAGCCTCACTCATCAACAGCACCGGAGCGACTGGAATCCTTACAGCACATCAACTTGCAACTGGCGGCATTGGGCCAGCCGACCTGCGCCGTTGAAAACGATCCGCAGTACCTCAAAATTGCCCACAGTCTGTTAAAAAACTATTCCCAGCAACGTCGCTTGTTGGCGCTGACCAAGTACCGCTGTCCGGCCGATCAGCGTATTGCCGATTTTCTTAACGCTTACCTGAATGAGAATGGCGTAAACGTCGATCGGAACGCGTCCATCAGTTTGCCTCCTGAAACCTTTGTGCTGGAACAACAAGGCTTGGCTCGGGAATTATCCCTGCCCTTTTTGCATAACGAATTCCATTCGGCTTATATCGATTCTTACCGGATACAACAAGGCGTATTGCATAACCCGCAAAATGACCGGCGCACCACCAAAGGCGTTTTTCATATCGCCGCCGGGGGTCTTCCGGTTCCGGCCGATAAAAACGAAGTGCCGGTTACGGCTTATGCCGCGCTGCTCCGTGAGGCGCTTTCGCCACCCGACGAGCTGTTGTGCCTGCCCTTTACCAGCACCCAACAAAACACCGCAAAACTCTGGGTATCGTCATTGCTAAGACCCATCGTATGTCCGGAAATTTCCGCCGCGATGCCGGTCAAAACCATGGAAGTGCGGTTTTTTGCACCCGGCGGCCTGGTCGCTAACCTGGATTTTGTCGAATCCATATTCGGCAACGCAGGCGACCCGTTCCTGCCCGAGAATGACGCCGCTTTAGATAGTGAACACTGGACCGGGCATACCGGCTGCATTATTCTGGCGCCGCATCTGGTGCATTGCCGCAAACAGGCTCTGGGCCTGCCGCATGTTGACGATGCGACCGAGCGTCAACGCAAGGACGGCATGTGCTGGCAACGCGAAGATGATCTTTACAATAACGGCCAGCCCTTTAAACTAGTGTGCCGCAATATGCAGGGCGTTATTGTCACGATCATTGCCGATAACTATTTCGGCTACAGCAAAAAGGAAATCAAATCCCAGATCAGCTATTCAGCCAATCTGTACGGCGGTTGCGAAGAAGAGCATTCGGGCGGCGCGCTGGCTTTCCCCAGAGTCATTTTGGGCGAAATCTTTTTGCCGCACACAGCCTATATCAGCGAGCACTACTCCTACAATAAAGTCTGCAAGCAACTGGCGTCGGTCATCACCCCCCAGGATCAAGGCTACGCGGTCGACAACAACTATGCCGACATCGTTTATTTGCCCACTACAGCCATCATCGACATCCAGCAGCAACAGATCAGCTGGACGCATAACAGACAAGCGCAAACGCTTAAATTGCTGTTCAACCACACCTATGTCTATCCCAACGGCTTTACTATCCACATGGAACGCCACCCTAATGCGCCCAGCTGGCGCTTGATCGGCACCCATCAGGAAGGCACCTTTTGTCATAAACCGAGCACGGTGTCCGGCGGCGGCAAATCCGAGATTTCCAAATCCATAGCCGGGGCTATTATTTTCGGCGCTGTTTTTGTCGACGATTTCGACAAAGACATGGCTATCGTCACCGAACTGTTCGAACGCGATTATTCCGCCAGGTGGAGCGACCCGGCCCTGCACGGCCTCGATCAGCGCCCCCTGCTCAGCAATTTACGCACCCTGGGCTCGGTGATCAAACTGCTGACGCCATCGGTAACCCAATACTCAGACACCTATAACCAGTGGCTGGAACAGATTCCCCAGCATATCCTGGCTGTGGTGCTCATGATCAAACGTTTTTACAAGGCCGAATGGGGCGCCGACTGGAGGAAAAATTTCTCCGTCGATATGGTCAACGGACACCCCGGTAACGAACTGAAATTTCAAGGCCGCAAACTGATCGCCAGTTATTTGCGCGTGGGCTTTGACGAAAAAGGCGCGTGGCGGGTATTCAAACTGCGCCAGGATTTCATCGCCTCGGCCAAAGTCCAGATGGAAGATGATATTTCCGCGTCCACGGTGGTGCCGACACGTTATCTGACCGGGCTGAATCCCGATTATAAAAACCCCAGCGTCAAACTGGTCGAAAACTGCGAACTCAGTTTCTTTCAGCGTCCTGATGATGCGGTTCATCGGGGCGTCGATTTACAGACCGAATTGGATTTTTCCGGCACGGACAATTTTATTTCCAATTTTCAACCGCTCAACCAGAAGGACGCCAGAGAGTTCATGGAAGACGTCATTCACTTCGACAAATTCAGCGAACCGATGCAAAACGTCATCCGCAAAGCTGCGGGCAGCCAGGACGGAGAGTACTTTGTGTCATCGGCGCATCCTCGCCTGGTTGACGGAAAGCCCAGCCTCAATGTCAGATACCTGCAACTGCGGCCCGACATCACCCAGCCTAGGCTGCGCTATATCGCAGAACTGTCGACCCGTTTGGCGCGGGGGCTCCATGCCGAGCAAACTGTTTATTTTCCGGTGAACGCGGTATTGACCGGACGGCGCAATAACCCGGCCGACCTGGAAGCAGGCATCAGGCCGCTGGCGATCTACAATCCTATCCATTACCAGGAACTGCCCGAGCTGTTTATGGATTTTATTTGCAGCCTGACCGGAAAATCGCCGTCCACCACCGGCGCAGGTTCCGAAGGCGCTCTGACCAAAGGCCCCTTCAATGCGGTATCGGCCACCGCCGATCTGAATACAGCGCTGGTTTCCTTCATCCTGTGCGGCTACGACGGCTTTTCCACGGCGGCAGGTTTCATCGGTTCCAAGCGCCGGATCGATCATGACATCAGCCTGCTGATTCCTGAAATCTGGTCGCGCTTGCCGGTAGCCGAACGCGATCCGCAGTATTTGATTGAAAAGGGACAGTTGGAAAAACTGGACGATTTTGACTACCAAGGCCGCACCGTTTACCAAAGTCGGCTGGGCTACCGCATTACCGAACGCTTTGTGCATACCAATTTCGGCAAGATGTTCGATTACCCCACGGCGGTATTTGACGAGGCCATGTTGAAGCCGGAAACGCAGGATCTGGCCAGTTATGTGGACGGCATCGACAATGTCTATGAAGCGCAGCAACGGGTAGCGCAGCTGTATTTTCAAGACGGCTCCATCGAAGACGCCTGCCCGCCCCTGAAAGCGCTGCTGCACATCATGGCCGACGGCCACTATGTCGGCAAAACTATCGGCGATCCGGAGATACGCGCCATGTTCAACCGCGACTATTTGCTGCAAAGCGGCTGGTATCAACAGCGCCTTGAAATCAAACAGCAGCGCGACGCTAAGCTTTGGCAACAACATCAGGCCTATATCCAACAGCAATTGAGTAAAACGGAACAGTATGATTCGACCAGCCTTGCCGAGTTAAACCAAAAACTTCTAGCGGCCGAAGATAAGCTGGCCGAGATCAACCATCCGGCTTATCTGGAACAACTACAGGGAACTTTAGGGGCGGATTGGGTGCATCATTCGTAACCCGACCGTCTTTAGGGGCGGATTGGATTATCATTCGTGACAGCGTTGTATTATACCAATCCCAATAAGTTCACATGCTATCCCTTCTCCAGCGGGAGAAGGTTAGGTTGAGGGGATTCAAACAACAACTTATTGGGATTGGTATT
>JAYTLW010000306.1:0-1602 GCA_043729025.1 Methylobacter sp. | reverse complement strand
GTCTTGTTTGAGCTCTTTAAATCCGGATTCAATTTTCCAGCGAGCCCCATAGTACTCGATGATCTGTGTTACAGAAAGCTCCAGGTCAGTGGTGAACATGGCTACCCACTGGGTTTTACGGAACACCCAAACCACCCGAACAGGGCATTTGAGTGTCTTCACCATGACCACTGCGTCATAAGCGCGCACTTCTCGGCGTTTGCTGTAAAGGTTGACGGTATAAGTCTTGGCCTGTTGCCGCACCTCGGCAGCCATGTCAGTCACCGATCCCAAGCGTTTACCGTACTTGCGGCGACGTCCTCGCTGTCCAGACTGCTGTGCATCAGGCTGGGCGTACAACACGTTATTGCAGCGCAGCCGAGAGAGCATATGAAATCGATCCCCCAATACCTTCCGGACCTGCCGCCACAGACTTTGATTGCCAAACCAGCTATCCGTAACGACCAGCAGTGGCGATGTGGGAAAATAATGACCGATGCCTATCAACATCTGCCCTGCCAGTTCCAATTTAGTCTGAAAAGGCACCACCGTGCCTTTGATTTTGGCGGTAGCCTTTTCCGCGTCAATGGTTTTCTTGGCGAAGTAAAAACGAAAATCTAAAAATAAACAGGCCCAACGTCCTTTAACTTGCTTCAGTAAGCCGACCGCGACAAAGTTTTGTGCCCATGGATACTGGCTTTGATTGGCTTTGGCGGCATGATCAAAAAGGGTCTCGCAACCGAAGATATTTTTCCCTATCTTGGGATTGATGCAGTCATCTAGCGCCACCAATAGTCGACCTTCTGTTTCAGGCGAAGGTATCAACCCCCAAACAGTCTGCCAAAGCTTTGGCCAGGGTAATGTCGAAGACGCCATAAACGTGTAGAAGCGCTTCTGTTTCATCTCGATACCGAACAACACTATCAGGGAACGCAGTAAGTTTGAGGACATGGAAGAGGTGAACGGGACGATGACTGCCAGTAAGGTGTAAGCCAATAATGAGGCCCGCTCACGTCCTAGGTCAGTATCGGAAAAATGGGCTTGGAGTGGGCGTAACAGATCGCGTAGGATGAACATAAATGATGTCGTTTTATTTGTATAATCAGTGACTTATAGTCAATCATTATACAGTAAAACAAGGCGTCAATCAGCAATAACTTATTGTTTTTAATGGGTAAATAAGGGCCTCAATAGCGTATTAAAAATGGCTAGAAATTTTCGAAAATTTTTCACTCTCAAAAAATTTTTTGGCTTCTAAAAAACTGGGAAACTTCAGTTTGTGTTGTTTCTCTAAGTGTAATTTGTTTTAATCGCAAGGGTATTGGTTTACTTTGTTTTCAATGCCATTCATCTCAAGTTCTGATCTACAAGACTGCAACCTACATATAGGGGAATTTATGATTTCAGAGGCCGTGGTTGATTTATCGCGCTGGCAGTTTGCGGCAACTTCTTTATACCATTTTTTGTTTGTTCCGTTGACATTGGGATTGTCGTTTTTACTGGCAATCATGGAATCGACCTATGTGATGACCGGCAAGGAAATCTACAAGGATATGACCCAGTTCTGGGGGAAATTATTCGGCATCAATTTCGCGCTGGGCGTCACCACCGGTCTGACCATGG
>JAYTLW010000305.1:0-8169 GCA_043729025.1 Methylobacter sp. | reverse complement strand
TATTCAACTTTTATTATTGCATCATCATTCCAGTCATGATATAAAATGCACGTGCTTTAATTTAATGGCGCACATTAATAAAAATAATTGAAACCCCTTTGGAGGATATTTGTATGAATAAAATTTTATCTCTTATAGCTATGGCATTAATGATTATTGGCTTGAGTGGCTGCATGGATGATCCAGATACTTCTAAACAAAGACCAGGTGCTTCTAGTTCTTTTGAGCTGTAAATCGAATTTTTAGCAGCACCATAAAACCTCGTAGGGGAGACCGGTTGGTCGCCCCTACGGGGTTTTTTATGAGCTTAGATTTGTAAAAAGATACTGATTCCAATTTACCAAACCCTATCGCATTCGCCGCATCGACCACACACTCCACCAACTCTCGTTAAGCAGCTTTAAACCTTCGCACTACCCGTAAAGCAACGGAATATCTTTAAATTTCGCTACACTCATTCAGATACAGCTTATTTTCTCCAGAATTCCGGCACAAATAGAATAACAATGGAAAAAATCTGCACTCGGCCTAACAGCATCGCAAAGGTGCAAACACCTGTTTGAATGTCGCTCAGACTGGCGTAATTGGTCGCAGGGCCTACTTGGTTGAGGCCTGGCCCGGCGTTGTTAAAACAAGCGATAATTGCCGAAAAAGCACTGATAAAATCCATACCGCTCAACAACAGCATAAAGACCAAAATGACGATGCTGATAAAATACAGAAAAATAAACCCGGTCACAGAGGCGACGATTTTATTGCTGACCACAGTGTCGCCGATTTTCATGGATTTAACCGCAAAAGGATGAATAAACTTGAACAACTCCAGACGCGCCTGTTTCATCAGGATGATGGTACGAATCATCCGAATACCGCCGCCGGTGGAACCGGAAGACGCCGAAACACAACTTAAAAACAACATCCACATCGGCACAAAAATAGGCCACTGATTAAAATCCTGGCTGGCAAAGCCGCAATCGGTAGCGATGGTGACTAGGTTAAACGTCGCATGGCGTAACGCAGTAAAAAAATCTGGATAAGTGCCTGCATGCCACAACACCGATGCCGTTAACAAACAACTGCCCAACACCAAAACGAGAAAAAATCGGGCCTCCCTGTCATCGACATAAGGGTTGAATGAACGTTTTCGGATAGCTACGAAATGGGTAGCGAAATTGATCGCCGCCAGCAATTGGAAGATGGTTAACACCACCTCAATAGATAGCGAATTGAAGAATCCGACACTACTGTCATGCGTGGAAAATCCTCCCAAACTCATCGCAGAAAAGGCATGGCAAATGGCGTCAAACCAATCCATACCTGCCAAGCGCAGGGCAATAATACAAGCCAGGGTGATGCCCGCATAAACCAGCCACAAGGCTTTCGCAGTTTGCGCTATGCGCGGCGGCAAGTCCGATTCCTTGACCGTTCCCGGCGATTCCGCAATATACAACTGCATGCCGCCGATACCCAAAATAGGCAAAATAGCGACTGCAAAAATAATGATGCCCATGCCCGCTATCCAGTTCAATTCATGCCGCCACAGATTTATTGACATCGGCAACTGATCAAGACCACTAAATATAGTCGCGCCGGTCGTAGTAAGGCCGGAAACAGTCTCAAAATAAGCGTCGATAAAACTTAAGGAAGGCTGATAAATCATCAACGGCAAGGTGCAAAACACCGGCGTTATTGACCAAGCAATCGCTACCATCAAAAAACCGGCCTGTCTTGACACTTTCTTGGGTATGCGTAACGTCGGAATAAACATTAACGCACCTATCAAGAAGGTAATCAAAGAACCCTGAGAGAAAGCAGTGGTCGCACCGTCATCCGCTATCGCGGAGCTCAGCAAACAAGTGGCCATTAAGCCGCTGAACCCCATAGTAACTAAACCGAAAATATTGACGATAGTAAAAATAGCATTCATGAGTGCGTTAAGAGTTTAAACAAGATACAAGGGGGAAATGTCGATGCGCATCCAGCTTTCACCTTGCGCATTAAAGAGGCTGGAATTTTTTCTCAATGTTGACAACCAGTTTTTTATCCATCACGAACATGACCACATGATCACCTTCTTCAAACACCGTGTCACAGTGTATCGAAATAACTTGTTTGTCGCGTATCAAGGCGCCCATCACGATGCCTTCCGGAAAACTGATAGCATCCACCCGGCGTCCAACCACGGAATTCAAATCATTGCTTTGATGCGCAATAGCCTCGATAGCCTCGGCGGTGCCGCCGCAAAGGGAGCTAACTTGCGCCACATCGCCGCGTCGTACATGCTTTAGAATACTGCCCAGAGTTTCCTGATTGGGCAGCACAGCCACATCTATGCCTGTTCCAGGCAATAGTTTGCTGTACGACACATGGTTGAGCAAACAGATGGCTTTGCGCGCCCCCAAACTTTTCGCCAACGAAGCGGAGACTATATTGACACCGTCATTTTCGGTAATCGCACAAAACAAATCGGTACTGTCGATAGACTCGTCAAGCAACAGCGCATCATCGGCGCAATCGCCAATAAGCACCACCGTGCGCTCAAGATCATTGGCTATCTTGTGGGCGCGCCTGGGATCCTTTTCAATAATTTTCACCTGATGATTGCTTTCCAGCGCCAGCGCCAAACGCTTGCCGACATGACCACCCCCGGCGATGATAATCCGTTTTAACGGCGCCTCCAGCTTGTTCAATTCTTTCAATACTCGGCGCACTTCTTCACGAGGCGCTACGAAAAACACCTCGTCGCCCGTCTCAATAATAGCCTCGCCGCTCACTGTCAGCGGAACTCCTTGTCGAAAAATAGCCACTACGCGAATCTTGCCGCCGACCAGACGCTCTTTCAGGGTTTTGATTTCTTTACCCGTTAAAATACCGTCCGCCACCACCTTGACCGAAAACAGCCGCACCAGGCCGTCGGCGAAATCGGAAATATGTAACACGCCGGGGAACTCGATTAAATTACGGATAGCCTCCATGACGATTTGTTCCGGACTGATGACAATATCCACCGGAATACCGTTCGCGCCGAACAATTGCGGATGTTTCAGATAATCGACGGCGCGCACCCGTGCAATCGTTTTCGGTCGACTGTACAGCGCATTAATGATCACACAGGCCAGCATATTGGTTTCATCGCTGTCGGTAACCGCGATAATGATGTCGGCAGTCCGTGCGCCGGCCTGCTCAAGCACCCTCGGATGCGCCGCGTTACCGGCCACCGTGGCAATGTCGTAGCGCTCTTTTAAGGCGTCCAGCAGCTCCGTCCTGAAATCAACGACCACAATATCGTTTTCCTCGCTGGCCAAAGCTCCTGCAACCGATGAACCGGTGACCCCGGCCCCAAGAATAAGTATTTTCATTTACGCCTTGTGGGTATTTTTAAAAAACAGGCGAAGGACAAAAGGTGAAAAAACCTTGCGCCCTTCGCCTTTTGCCTTTTGCCTTTTCGTATCTTTCGCTTACATTTTAGCCAGCACCGCCGCCACCGTTTCGCCCATGGCCGCCGGTGTCGGGCAGATGGTGACGCCCAACTCTTTCAGCAAGGCTACCTTTTCTGCGGCGCTTTCGCCCACCGATGAAATAATGGCGCCGGCATGCCCCATGCGCCGACCTTCAGGGGCGGTTAATCCTGCGATATAGGCGATGACCGGCTTTGTCATGTGTTGCTTTGCAAACAGGCCTGCTTCAACCTCTTGTGGGCCACCGATTTCACCGATCATCAGCACCACCTTGGTTTCCGGATCCGCTTCGAACATTTCCAGAATATCGCGGTGCGAACTGCCGTTGATCGGGTCGCCGCCGATACCGACCGAAGTAGAAATGCCGATGCCCAAGCGTTTCATTTGGTCGGCGGCTTCATAACCCAAAGTACCTGAACGACCGACGATGCCGACATGGCCTTGTCTGTAAATATGCCCCGGCATAATGCCCAGCATGGCGCGCCCCGGACTGATAGTGCCTGCGCAGTTGGGGCCGGTCAGGATCATGCGTTGCTCCGCCGGAAAACGGCGCAGAAAATTTTTAACTGTCATCATGTCCTGGGTCGGAATGCCGTCGGTAATCGCCACGCAATATTTTATGCCCGCATCGGCCGCTTCCATGATCGAATCGGCGGCAAAGGCAGGGGGAACAAAGATAATACTGGCTTCGGCGCCAACCTGATGGACGGCTTCCTTGACGGTATTAAAAACCGGCAAGCCCAAGTGCGTTTGTCCGCCTTTGCCGGGAGTGATGCCGCCGACGACATTAGAGCCGTAGTTGATCATGTCCTGAGCGTGAAAACTGCCGATTTTTCCGGTAAAACCCTGAACAATAATGCGCGTTGTCTGATCGATTAAAATAGCCATCGTTTATGCTCCCAGTTCCGCTTCTTTGGCAACTACTGCATTACGCGCCTGCACCGCTTTTTCAGCCGCTTCGACCAAGGTTTCTGCGGTAATGATCGGCAAGCCGCTGTCTCGAATAATCCTTCGGCCTTCCTCAACATGAGTACCTGACAATCTGACGATCAAGGGGATTTTCAAGTCCATTTTCTTGACCGCTTCGACCACACCCTCGGCTATCCAGTCGCAACGATTGATACCGGCAAAAATGTTGACCAACATGGCTTTTACGCCCTTATCGGCCAACACCAAGCGAAAGGCTTTTTCGGTACGCTCGGCCGATGCGCCGCCGCCGACGTCGAGAAAATTGGCAGGCTCGCCGCCCGCCAGTTTAATCATGTCCATGGTTGCCATCGCCAAACCCGCGCCGTTAATCATGCAGCCGATGTCGCCATCCAGGCCGACATAGCTTAAGCCACGGTCGGCAGCCGCCATTTCGCGCGGATCTTCCTGGGTTTTATCGCGCAATTCGGAAATTTTTTGCTGGCGGAACAAGGCATTGTCATCGAAGCCCATTTTGGCATCCAGAGCGACCAATTCGCCGCTACGCGTAACAACCAGCGGATTGATTTCCAGCATGCTGACATCCAGCTCACGCAGAGCGCGGTAACAACCTCGAATGGTTTTAACCGCGTGACTCAAGAGTTCAGGATCGAGACCTAAAGCAAAGGCCATTTCGCGCGCCTGATAGTCTTGCAAACCCACGGCCGGTTCGATGTAAATTTTGGTAATCGCATCGGGATTGTGTTCGGCCAGCTCCTCGATTTCCATGCCGCCTTGAGCGGAACCAACCATCACAATACGCTCCGAGCTGCGATCCACCAGAAAACAAAAATACAATTCCTTGACAATATCGGTTCCGGCTTCGACATACAGTCTGCCGCACACCTTACCTGCCGGGCCGGTTTGATGGGTTACCAGTCTTTTGCCCAGCAAGGCTTCCGCCGCCGCCTCCACTTCATCGTGGGTCTTGCAGATCTTGATGCCGCCCGCTTTGCCGCGCGCGCCGGAATGAATCTGGGCTTTTACCGCCCACAAATGTCCGCCAATATCTCTGGCGCGCTGTACGGCTTCTTCCGGGCTGTAGGCCATGCCACCTTCAGCGATTTTAACGCCATATCCGCTTAAAATTTCTTTCGCCTGATATTCATGGATATCCACAGCTGCTCCTTTGTATGTGTTGCGTAACCCGGGTTAATGTAGGGTAACCCGGCATTTTAGGCTTCAGTTTCCGCATTATGCAGCGTTGTTCTGCTCCAGACTAAACCCGTCCTGCAAGGCAATGGTTTTTTTGCTGATAGCTTCGGCAGCTCTGACCACGTTATTGGCCATTTTTTCCGATGCCGCATCGATTAAACGACCATCCAATGCAGCCGCGCCTTTACCTTGGGCCGCCGCTTCCTGCAAAGCGATCAATATGCGTTTTGCCTTGTCAACCTCAGCCGTCGGCGGGGTAAATATGTCATTGGCTAATGCCACTTGTGATGGATGGATCGCCCATTTGCCTTCGCAACCTAAAGCCGCCGCCCGTCTTCCGGCCATTTTATAACCTTCGGGATCTTTAATATCGCCAAAAGGGCCGTCTATAGGGCGCAGGCCGTAAGCTCGACAGGCAACCGTCATTCGGCTGATCGCAAAATGCCATTGATCGCCCGGATAATCAGGATTCAACCCGCCGATGTTGGTGGTTCTAGCACGGTTGCTTGCGGCATAATCGGCCACGCCGAAATGCAAGGCTTCAAGACGGCCCGCTGCACCATTGCGGGCAATATCTTCGACATTGGCCATGCCCAGAGCGGTTTCAATCAGGGCTTCAATGCCGATTTTATGTTTCAGTCCCTGCTGCATTTCCAACTGGTTAAGCATCGCTTCAACCATATAAACATCTGCATAAACACCCACTTTAGGAATCAACACCGTGTCCAGCTTGGCTCCGCATTGCTCGACCAGATCCACCACGTCACGCACCATGTACTGGGTGTCCAGGCCGTTGAGGCGCACCGAAATAGTCACGCCATGTCCCTTCCAGTCCAGATCATTAATCGCTTCAATAACATTTTTTCTGGCTTGCAACTTGTCATCCGGCGCTACGGCGTCCTCAAGATCCAGAAAAATAAAATCGGCGCCACTACGCATCGCTTTTTCAAACATATCAGGGCTGGAACCTGGAACGGCTAATTCACAGCGTTGTACTCGTTGAACTGACGCTGCATATAAGGTGTGGCTCATGGATAGTTTCCTAATGTCATTGTTGTAAATCAAGTTGTAAGTTGGGTTGGGCGGTAGCCGTAACCCAACATGTCAATGCGGCAAATGTTGGGTTGCGCTATCGCTAACCCAACCTACGACTACGCGACTTAAGCCGAACTTAAATTAACCGCACATTTTACTTTCAGAGGCCTCAAAGTCAATTTTTTACGCTTATTTTCCGGCGCTCTCCATAATCTAATCTTGCCGATTTTTAGCGGCTATGTCATTATTCACCGTTTTTGGACTTTGGCTTTTTTAATGTCCAAGCTGTTAATCACATAACTACTACAAAGAGACAATGCTATGGCTGGTCGTAACCACCTCTATATTCCAGGCCCTACCAATGTGCCGAATGAAATTCTGAATGCGATGCATATCAATATGGAAGACCATCGCTCTCCGGTGTTCCCCAAACTGCTGACGCCTCTTTTACAAGATCTGAAGAAAATCTTTAAAACCCAAACCGGACAAGCCTTTATTTTCCCGGCAACCGGCACCGCAGGCTGGGAAGTTGCATTAACCAACACCTTAAATCCGGGTGACAAGGTTTTAATCTATCGCTTTGGGCAATTCAGTCACTTATGGGCTGAAATGGCCAAACGCTTGGGCTTCGATGTCGAAATTCATCAAGAAGTCTGGGGCAAAGGCATTCCTTTGGATAGAATCGAAGCCCGTTTAAAAGAAGACACCAACCACGAAATCAAGGCGGTTTTGGCGACGCATAACGAAACTGCTACCGGTGTTACCAGCGATATTGGCGGCGTTCGCAAAGCCATGAACGCGGCCAATCACCCGGCGCTGTTGTTCGTTGACGGTGTGAGTTCTATTGCAAGCCTTGACTTTCGCATGGACGAATGGGGCGTTGACGGTGCCATCAGCGGCTCGCAAAAAGGCTTTATGATGCCAGCCGGCGGTGCATTTTTGGCATTCAGCCAAAAAGCCTTAAAAGCCACCGAAACATCGATTTACCCGCGTTGTTTCCTGGACTTAAAAGACCAGATGAACACCAATAAAGACGGCTACACGCCCTACACACCAGCGTTGCCTATCTTATACGGCTTGCGCAAAGCGTTAGACATGTTGCAGGAAGAAGGCCTGGAGAATGTTTTCGCGCGTCATCACCGCTTGGCCGAAGGCGTTCGTAAAGCCGTTGCCGCCTGGGGATTAACAACATGCGCCCAACCTGGCTTCGAGTCAAACACGGTTACTGCGATTATTGTTCCCGCAGACAAAGATGCCAGAGATGTGATCGGCACCGCTTTTAGCAAATACGACATTTCTTTAGGTGCCGGTTTATCCGAACTTGCCGGTAAAGCTTTCCGTATCGGCCACGTCGGCGATATGAACGATGTTTCGATGCTGGGCGCTATCGCAGGCGTGGAAATGGCGATGCTGGACAACGGTTTCGATTTCAAGTCGGGTTCCGGCGTTGCGGCGGCGATTGAATACTATCGTTCAACAGCGCAATAATATTGTGGGCGCGAATTTATTCGCGCTTTTGAAAACCTGATATCTACCGCGCGAATAAATTCGCGCC
>JAYTLW010000304.1:0-3116 GCA_043729025.1 Methylobacter sp. | reverse complement strand
TTTAAAAAATGGGACAGCGTCATTCAGCTGGAGTGTGAACAGGGCTCTATCTTAAATTAAGGCATTATTTGTCTGGACAATGGGGTCCACTTTAGATCGCCTTTAGCCCGGGTTCGCGGCTTAGGTTCCGCAAAAGCCGGAACTTCTCATTGGTGGATGCAGCGTGTTTCCGCTGTGGCGCTGATTCCCTTATCTTTTTGGCTGATAACATTTCTTGATTTGAGCATTAATGCGCCTTATCAACAAACGGTAGAATGGTTAGCGTCACCTTTTAATACCGTTTGCATCGTCGCGTGGGTGCTTGCTGTTTTTTATCACGCTGCCTTGGGTTTACAGGTGGTTATTGAAGATTATATTGCCGCCGAAGGTGTCAAAATTGTCGCAGTCTGGACGGTAAACCTGGGTTTTCTGTTGCTGGCACTGGCGGCGTTGATTGCGGTGTTTCGAACACTATTAATAGGGTAACTTATGTCGACGGATTATAAAATTATTGAACATGCGTATGATGTGGTGGTGGTGGGCGCCGGCGGGGCAGGCCTTCGCGCCACGTTTGGCATGGCGGAAAAAGGCTTGAAAACGGCTTGTCTTACTAAAGTATTTCCTACGCGCAGTCATACCGTTGCCGCACAAGGCGGCATCAGTGCGGCTTTGGGCAATATGGGTGAAGATGACTGGCGCTTTCACATGTACGATACCGTCAAAGGCTCTGACTGGCTGGGCGACCAGGATGCGATTGAATACATGTGCCGTGAAGCCATGGCGGCGGTTATCGAGCTGGAGCATTACGGCGTGCCTTTTTCCAGAACGCCCGAAGGCAAAATTTATCAACGCGCGTTTGGCGGCATGACCACGCATTACGGCAAAGGCCAGGCACAACGGACTTGCGCGGCGGCGGATAAAACCGGTCACGCGATATTGCATACCTTGTACCAACAGGCGTTAAAGCATAATGCCGAATTCTTTGTTGAATACATCGTGCTCGACCTGATTATGGAAGAGGGCGAATGCCGAGGCGTATTGGCATGGTGTCTTGATGACGGCTCGCTGCATTTATTCAAAGCGCACGTGACCGTCCTGGCAACCGGCGGTTATGGGCGCACTTATTTTTCCTGCACTTCGGCGCATACCGTAACCGGCGATGGCAATGCGATGGTGTTACGCGCGGGTTTACCGTTACAGGACATGGAATTTATCCAGTTTCACCCGACCGGAATTTACGGCTCGGGCTGTTTAATTACCGAAGGGGTCAGAGGTGAAGGCGGTTATCTGACTAACTCGGAAGGTGAGCGTTTCATGGAACGCTATGCGCCCTCCGCTAAAGATTTAGCCTCACGCGACGTCGTCAGCCGCGCCATGACCATTGAAATTCAGGAAGGGCGCGGTGTCGGCAAACTCAAAGATCACCTGTATTTGCACATTGAACACCTGGACCCTGCGCTTATTCACGAACGCTTACCCGGCATTGCCGAAACCTCGAAAATTTTTGCCGGCGTCGATGTCACCAAAGAACCGATTCCCGTTTTACCGACCGTGCATTACAACATGGGCGGCATTCCTACCAACTATAAAGCGGAAGTGGTGACACTGGACGGAGATAATCCCGATAAAGTCGTGCCGGGCCTGATGGCCATCGGCGAAGCCGCGTGTGTTTCCGTTCACGGTGCGAACCGGCTGGGTTCAAACTCGTTACTGGATTTGGTCGTCTTCGGAAGGTCCGCCGCCATCCGTTGCGCAGAACTCATCAAACCCGGCACTGCCCAAAAACCACTGGCCAAAACCGCCTGTGATAAAGCGCTGGCCCGTTTTGATAAAATCCGCAATGCCAACGGCAACCGCAGTACCTCGGATATTCGTCTGGACATGCAGAAAACCATGCAAACCAAAGCGGCTGTATTCAGAACGCAATCGACCCTGGATGAAGGCATTGCCGCCATGGCAGAAATCAGGCAAGCGTTTGCCGATGTGGGTGTAAAAGATAAATCCATGATCTGGAATACCGATCTGGTTGAAACCCTGGAGCTGGATAACCTGCTCAGTCAAGCCAGCGTTGCGATCAATGCCGCCGGTAACCGGCACGAAAGCCGTGGCGGACATGCGCGGGAAGATTACCCTAACCGTGATGATGCCAACTGGATGAAACATACCTTGACATGGCTGCTTGACGATAACATAAAAATCGATTATCGACCCGTGCACCTATATACCTTAACCGACGAAGTTGATGTTATTCCACCCAAAGAGAGGGTTTACTAATGGCTGAGTTCAGCTTGCCAAAAAACTCGGTATTTACCGAAGGCAAAACCTATAAAGCGTCCGCAGGCGCAACAAACATCCGCCGTTTTGAAGTCTACCGATGGGATCCCGATACTGACGAAAATCCGCGCATAGATAGCTATGAACTGGATATGGACAGTTGCGGCCCCATGGTGCTGGACGCTATTCTGAAAATTAAAAATGAAATCGACAGCACCTTAACATTTAGACGTTCTTGCCGTGAAGGGGTCTGTGGTTCCTGCGCGATGACCGTTAATGGTAAAAATACCCTGGCTTGTACCAAAGCCATCGATTCCTATCCCGATACCATCAAGATTTCCCCTCTCCCGCACATGCAGGTTATTAAGGATTTGGTGCCGGATATGACCCATTTCTTTGCCCAATATGCCTCAATCAAACCCTGGATAGAAACGCAAACCCCGCCACCAGCGGATTCCGAACGTCTGCAAAGTAAAGAAGACCGCGCCAAACTCGATGGTTTATATGAATGCGTCCTCTGTGCCTGTTGCTCAACCAGTTGCCCCAGCTACTGGTGGAATAGTGAGCGCTATTTAGGCCCTGCCGTATTGTTACAAGCCTATCGCTGGCTGGTGGATAGTCGTGACGAAAACACCGGCGCACGTCTCGATGAACTGGAAGACCCGTTCAAATTGTACCGTTGCCATACCATTATGAACTGCACCGATACCTGTCCCAAAGACCTGAATCCCGCCAAAGCTATCGCAGAAATCAAAAAACTGTTAGTACAGAGAAAACTGGGTTAATGAACCACGGTTGCGCTTGGCTGAAGTATATTGCTAATCAAGTGCAACTTTGAATTGTTGTTTAATTTATTGCTTTCT
>JAYTLW010000303.1:0-15450 GCA_043729025.1 Methylobacter sp. | reverse complement strand
GAAATTTTTTTACGTCTTCGCTATCGCCGATTGCCGCTTGCAAGCCCAACACCAGACTGTCGTATACTGGCAACAGTTCTTTGGCAAATCCTGTTAGCGCAAATTTGTGCGCATCTTCCAGATCCTTTTGAGTTCTTCTTTTCAGGTTTTCCATTTCCGCCTGCGCCCGAACCGCTTTATCCCAATTTTCCTGCGCTTTGTGATCAGCCTGGGCCAATGCCTGCTGCAACTCCTCAACAGTAAGCTCATGTTCGATTAACTCGGTATGAGGATGTTCACTGACTGTTTCATTTTCAGTTTTAACCTGATATTCAGAGGCTTCCTGATCAGTACTCATTATTTATAGCTCCTTAACATTTTGAAATTAATATCCATGCCCGATGACATAAAAAAGATTTTATTTATAATGGGGTCGATGATTTTGGATTCAAGGCGAAGCCCAACAATTTTGCCGTGACATCGACAAAAGGAATGATTTTTTCGTAGGCCATCCGCGTCGGCCCGATAACACCCAACACCCCGACCACTTGATCGCTGACCGAATACGAGGAAGTCACCAGACTGCAATGATCAAAAGCCCGGTAGCCGGATTCTTCGCCGATAAAAATCTGCACGCCCTCAGACTTCATGCATTGATCCAGCAAATGGATCACGCCCTGCTTTTGGCTGAACGCTTCAAACAGATTTTTCAGTCTGTCCCTATCCGACAACTCGGAGAAACCCATTAAATTGGTTTCTCCGGTCAATACATAATCGTCTTTTTCATGCTCCTGATCAAAAGCCAGTTGCGCCATTCTGACCGCATCCAGCATGCCCTGGTTCATGCGTTCCTGATCTTCCTGCAACTCTTTCAGCAAGGCTTTGCGCACCGCATCCAGATTGCGGCCGGAATAAATTGAATTTAAATAATTGGCTGCCTGCTGTAATTCGGCGGCGCTGAACACTCTGGAGGTATGGATGATTTTGTTATGAACTTCCTGCTCATTGGTGACAAAAATGACCAGTACCCGGGTATGAGATAAAGACAGAAACTCGATATGCCGCAAACACACCAGTTCTCTTTTGGGCAAAGTCACTACACCGGCCATCTGCGTTAATTCTGACAGCAGCCGCGAGGCGACGCCGATCATATCGCTGCTGTCATCGCTGACCGACAAGCCTTGATGCAACCGGTTTAAATCTTTCGATTCCAACGGTTTAACCGTCAACAAGGTATCGACAAACAAGCGATAGCCGCTGACCGTAGGCACGCGTCCAGACGAGGTATGAGGCGAATGCACCAAGCCCAGATCTTCCAGGTCAGCCATGACATTACGTATCGTTGCCGGACTTAAATTTAAATCCGAATCCTTTGATAGCGCCCGCGAACCCACCGGCTGACCATCACTGATATAACGCTCGACCAGCGTTTTCAATAGCTGTAACGACCGCTCATTTAAAACCTGCGTATTACCCACACCAACCTCTGCGACCAAATTTAGCACTCCATCGACACGAGTGCCAGCGGGGCAAAGTATCAGCTCACCGGGTTATTGTCAATAAAGCTAAAAATCCACACTTACTGAAATCGCAGGATCCACGAAAGGCACGCTGGTCTCGGGTTAGCGACAGCGTAACCCGACATATTGAAACCCATGTGCGGGTTACGGCTAGCGCCTAACCCGACCTACAAATCTCGGAGGTACAAACCCCCTTTTATTTCAATAAATGCTTAATCGCATCCCTTTCTTCTTTTAGCTCGGTTTCGGTAATCCGCATCCTTTGTCTGCTAAATTCGTTAATTTCCAGGCCTCTTACTATAGTAACCTCACCGCCTTCAACCATTACCGGAAAGGAATAAAACAGCCCGGATGCAATGCCGTATGTGCCGTCCGATAACACCGCCATGCTCACCCAGTCGCCTGGATCCGTGCCCTTAGCCCAGGTTTTCATCTGGTCTATCGCCGCATTGGCGGCCGATGCGGCACTGGACTGCCCACGCGCCTTGATGACGGCTGCGCCCCGCTGTTGAATGACCGGAATAAATTCATTAACGTACCAGTCCTTGTCAACCAAAGACAAGGCATCCTGCCCCTTGACCTTGGCGTGATGAATGTCAGGGTACTGGGTAGTCGAATGATTGCCCCAAATAGTCATGTTTTTCACATCCGTCGTTCTAACGCCGCATTTTTCAGCCAATTGGCCTAGCGCCCGATTATGATCCAATCGAGTCATTGCGGAAAAGTTCTCGGGACTTAAATCCGGTGCATTGCTCAGCGCAATCAGGGCATTGGTGTTGGCCGGGTTACCGGTCACCAACACTTTAACCTTTCTACTTGCGAAGTCATTCAAGGCCTTACCTTGAACCGCAAAAATCTCGGCGTTAACTTCCAACAAATCCTTGCGTTCCATGCCCGGCCCTCTTGGCCTTGCGCCAACCAGGAAGGCATAATCGACATTCTTGAAGGCCACCTTGGGATCGTCTGTGGCTTTAATGCGATGCAGTAACGGGAAAGCGCAGTCTTTTAGCTCCATCAGCACCCCTTGCAGGGCATCCATTGCCGGGCTTATTTCCAGCAAATGCAACACGATTGGCTGATCAACCCCCAGCAAATCACCGGCGGCCAATCGAAACAGCAAAGAATAGCTGATTTGTCCTGCGGCGCCTGTTACGGCGATATGTATAGGTGTTTTCATCGGTCTTTCCTTTCATTGTGATTTTTTGATAAAGCTACAATAAGATAATCGAAAAAAATCTCCAATTCCGACTAAGCCTAACAACCAACGCATAACTTTGTTTTTACGGATAATAACGAAAATAAGCCTCTACTAGCAAGCATATCGCATAAATACGCCCAAGATTAGTTACCAGATCTAAACTGGGCGCAAGCGTGTTTGTTTATCGGGTATAATATGCCCTTTTAAAAATCGTATTTATCGCTGCCTAAGCCAGCCATTTCGAGTTAAATTAATGAAAAAACTGCTATTCCAATTCGATACCGACACTCACCCTTCAGTTTTCGATACGGTGGTAGCCTATGACGGCGGTGCAGATCATGTGATCGGACATGGCGGATTGACGCCTGAAAATATCAGGAGCCTGGTGGAAGGCGCGATGTTTACCCGCGCACCCAAAGACAAGAAAAACACCGCTATTTTTGTCGGCGGCAGCGACATGATTGCAGGCCAAGCCTTGTTTAATGCAGTGCAACAACACTTTTTCCCGGGCTTTCAAGTCTCGGTGATGCTCGACAGTAACGGCAGCAATACCACAGCCGCCGCCGCCGTGGCAAAACTGGCATCCAGCGGCGCACTGGTCGGTAAAAAAGCGGTAGTGCTGGCCGGCACGGGGCCGGTAGGTCAACGTGCTGCGGCAATGCTGGCTAAGGAAGGCGCAGAGGTATCATTGACTGCCCGTAAAATGGAGCGCGCCGTGCTAGCCTGCAACAACATGAAGGCACGCTTTGGCGTAAACCTAAACCCTGTTGAAGCCTACGATAATGATGACCGGGCCCAGGCCATAGCACACGCCAACATTGTTTTTGCAACCGGCGCGGCAGGAGTAGAGCTACTCTCGGCCGAACAATGGCAACATAACCCACATATCGACATGATCGCCGACGCCAATGCGACGCCGCCACTCGGCATCGGCGGCACAGATGTGATGGACAAAGGCGAGCTGCGTAACGGCAAAATTATCTGGGGCGCGATCGGTTTCGGCTCGCTGAAACTGGCCTTGCACCGCGCCTGTATCGCAAAATTATTCGAAGACAACCGGCAGGTTTTGGATGCCGAAAATATCTTTGCGCTAGCCAAGGCAATGGCTTAAGCCGCCGTTAATGAGCTCCATAGCCGAGTCGGCAACAATGCGGCAAGACGCCCTTACTATTTTTCAGGCAGGCATAGCGGCGGCCGATCCTTACCTAGCGGTTAAGCGCAATCTGGATCTTAAGTTTTTTGATAATTACTCAAAAGTCCACCTTATCGCTTTCGGCAAGGCCGCCTGCGCGATGGCGCAGGCGGCTTCGGAAATTATTCCGACCGGAAAGCTGGCGGGCAGAGGCATAGCCGTTACCAATTACGACAATGTATGTCCCGTCGATAATGTTGATGTGATCGGCGCCGCGCATCCCCTGCCCGATGCAAACGGTCTTAAAGCGGCGAAACTCATTGCCGACCGGATGCGCGCAGCTCAAGAACATGAACTGGCACTGGTGCTGGTGAGCGGCGGCGGTTCGGCGCTGATCCCCTACCCTGCTGACCTGATTACCTTAGAGGACAAGATTGCCGCCACCGGTCTGCTATTGGCCTCCGGCGCTAACATCCACCAAATTAACTGTGTGCGCAAACATCTGTCGCAACTCAAAGGCGGCGGCCTGGCCCGACTGGCTACGCCTGCCCATATGCATGCGCTGATTTTATCCGATGTGTTGGGCGATGATTTAAGCGCCATAGCCAGCGGCCCCACCGTTGCCGACGCCACAACTTATACTGACGCCATCGAGGTTTTTAAAGCCCATGGCGTTTGGGAGCAAGCGCCCCTCACTGTCCGCCAGCATCTGGAACAAGGCATGCTGGGCACTATTGCCGAAACACCCAAGCCGGACGATGCCGTCTTTATAAACACCAGCCATATGCTGATCGGCAGCAATGCCCTCAGCCTCAACGCGGCGCTGCAAGCCGCCCGGACTTTGGGCTACCCGACAGAGCTGTACAGCGATCAAGTATGCGGCGAAGCCCGAACTGTAGGGGCGACTTTAGTCGCCCAGTGTATAAAAGGGCGATTAAAACCGTCCCTACAAAACAAACCCATAGCCCTGCTGGCGGGCGGCGAAACCACGGTCACCTTAAAAGGCCGGGGACGCGGCGGCCGCAACCAGGAAATGGCGCTGGCTTTTGCCATTGCCGCTGAACGACAAGGTTTAACCGGGAACTGGGTCTTCCTCAGCGGCGGCACCGACGGCCTGGACGGCCCCACCGATGCGGCCGGCGGCATTGTTGACGCCAATACCCTAGAACGCATCTCCCAGGCAGGCATCAATCCGACCGAGCTGCTAGACAATAACGATTCGTATACCGCATTAAAAACGTCCAATGACTTGGTGATGACCGGCGCAACCGGTACCAATGTCGCCGATCTGCAAATATTGCTGATTAGGCCTGAACCTTAAAATAAAAAAAAGACTCAGCACTAAAAATAAAACACCAGCCAAGCAGTGATAATCCAGCATCTACAAAATATTATTAATCCAGGAGTACACCATGTTTAACAAAACTATGACTATCAAAGGTTTCGATGATGAATTGTTCCAGGCCTTGGAAGAAGAACGCCAACGCCAGGAAGATCACATCGAACTGATCGCCTCGGAAAACTATTGCAGCCCAAGGGTCATGGAAGCGCAAGGCTCGCAGTTAACCAACAAATACGCCGAAGGCTATCCCGGCAAACGCTACTACGGCGGCTGCGAATTCGTCGATAAGGCCGAGCAACTGGCCATCGACCGCGCCAAAGCCTTGTTCGGCGCGGATTACGCCAACGTGCAGCCGCATTCAGGCTCGCAAGCCAATATGGCCGTGTTCATGGCCCTGATTCAACCCGGCGATACTATTCTGGGCTTGAGCCTTTCCGATGGCGGCCATTTAACCCACGGCGCCAAGCCTAACTTCTCGGGCAAAATCTACAACGCCATTCAATACGGCTTGCACCCTGAAACCGGCGAAATCGATTATGCACAAGTTGAAGCCCTGGCGCTGGAACACCGACCCAAGGTGCTGGTTGCAGGCTTTTCCGCCTACTCGCGCATCTGGGATTGGCAACGCTTCCGCGACATCGCCGATAAAGTGGGCGCTTATCTGTTTGTCGACATGGCGCATGTCGCAGGCCTAGTCGCCGCAGGTTTATACCCCAACCCCGTGCCGATAGCCGACGTGGTCACCAGCACCACGCACAAATCCCTGCGCGGCCCGCGCGGCGGTTTGATTTTATGTAAAAGCAATGCTGAACTGGAGAAAAAATTCGATTCCAACATCTTCCCCGGCATTCAGGGCGGCCCGTTGATGCATGTCATCGCAGCCAAAGCAGTCGCCTTTAAAGAAGCCATGCAGCCCGAGTTTCGCATTTATCAGCAACAGGTGATTAAAAACGCCCAGGCCATGGCGGCGGTGTTTATGAAGCGCGGCTTCGACATCGTGTCCGGCGGCACCGACGATCATTTAATGCTGGTGTCCTTGATTGCCAAAGGCATCACCGGCAAGGCCGCAGACGAAGCCTTGAGCAAGGCGCATATCACCGTCAACAAAAACGCGGTGCCTAACGACCCGCAGTCACCGTTTGTAACCAGCGGCATACGTGTCGGCACACCGGCACCGACCACACGCGGCTTTAAGGAAGCGCAAATGATCGAAATCGCGCATTTGATGTGCGACGTAATGGAAAACATGGAAAACGACAGCCTCATTGCCGCAGTGCGCGACAAGGTCAGCAATCTTTGCGCGCGGTTTCCGGTTTATGGTTGATTGGAGATTAAGATATATAGAGTAAAAATCTCTTTATGTTTTTTGGATACAATAAAACCGAATTATTAAATTTTGCAACTATTAAGGGTATAAAGATTTTTTTCGTTACCCAACGAACTAAATTTAACTCTCAAATAACTTGTTAAAATAATTTCAGACTTGAAGATAAAATGAAAAATAGAATTATAACTATATTCGCTCTGATAATACCAACAGGGTGTGCAAATCTAAACTACCCAAACTGGCAAAGTGTGAATATTGAAAGCTGCATTCACAATAAACCTTGTGTTAGTAAAGGGATAAAAGAAAAATGCAACCAATCTTATGGTTGTGATGATTGGTTTAAAAAAAGAGCAACGCGTGTAAATGCAAATACTGCAGTAGTAGATAGCAATGCCACTGCCACTTATTTTCAGTGCGAAAATGGGCTGCCCATATACAAAGACAAAGGGCACAATGATTATAAATTCATTGAAGAAGAGCATAAGTCATATCTCAAATTAGGCAGTAATACAGTAACTGGGCAAGGATTTTTAACTCAGAATGGAGGCGGTGTTGTTACGTGTGCTGGACAGAATGTCTTGATGTATCCTGATACCGAGTATTTTAATCAAAGAGACTCCGATATTGCCAAAGGCTGTCAACTACCAAATGAATCAAACGTTACAAACAATTTTTTTAAGTCAAGCCAATGTGATGCACAAGGTAATTTTGATTTTTACAAAATTCCTGCGGGGAATTATCTTATAAGCGTAAATGTTAGCTGGAATGTCTCCTCTATTAAATCTATAGGTAATTATTATTATACTGATAACCAAACTCAAGGCGGTCCCTTGAGAAAAAAAGTAACAGTTCGAGATGGGGAAATTAACAAATTTATCATCTCAAGATAAGTTTTTATATCAGATTAATTGTTTTCAGCCAGCCAGTCGGGTAAGCCGGGCAACAGCTGTTTATGCCCGACATTTTGACTGAAATTTGGAAACGTCGGGCATAAACAGCGTGGCCGACGAGGCTCATTCGTCAGGAACTGAAGTCAGCGCATCATTGCGTAACATTAACCAGTGCCTCATCATGTAGTCGACATACTTTGGATTCAATGCTTAGCCGACTTAATATAAACAAATCCGGTCCATATAGGAAATGACTGACATTTTGGAACATGGAAATGCTAAATTTTAACTGAACTTGAACAAGGGTAAAAGATGACACATTCCATTCAAGAAATAACCGCAAAAATCAGCGCGCTTCCTGAGCCTATACAGCAAGAAGTGTTCAATTTTATTGAGTTCATGCAGACTAAAGTTGCTCGTCAAGCATTACCGTCCAAACATGACCCTGCCTTATTAAGCGAGCATTAGCCGTCGGCTGGAATCGGCCTGAAGAGGATGAGGCATGGGCGAGTTATCAGTAGTCGATAGCATCTCATTTCAAGTATCATCCATCTAAAGCCTAATCATACTCATACTAAATAAAACCCTGAGCGACACAGCTATGCAAACAACCTACAGACTTGAGGCCAATGAACTTAATAATGATTTTTTAAATTCCGTTAAGGCATTGTTCCACGACAAAGTCATAGAGATAGCGGTAAGTGATGCCGAACCTCAACAACAAGAACAGCTTCTGACCCTGAACCGAAAGGCAGGCGCTTTGGCTGGGCGTATTAAAATGAGCGATGATTTTAATGCACCCTTAGCAGACTTTGCCGAATACGAAAAATGAACTTATTGTTAGATACTCATATTTTGCTTTGGTACCTGGACAATAATCCAAAGTTGCCAAGGAATTGGAAACTCTGTATTGAAGATCGACACAATTCGATTGCTGCCAGCATGGTTAGCCTGTGGGAAATAACCATCAAAGTTTCCTTGGGGAAACTTGAGTTGCAGGATGACTTAACGACTGTTGAGAACATTCTTAGGCAGCAAGGAATTGACTTACTGCCTATCCGCACAGTCCATTTACTGCACTTATTAAATTTGCCTTTTCATCATCGCGACCCTTTTGACCGCTTAATTATAGCCCAGGCTCAGGCGGAACAATTAACGCTAGTCAGTGATGACGACATGATTTCCGCCTATTCCGTTTCGCTATTAGATTAGCTAAGGTGTTGATGTCGGCAATTCAATAACTTCGAGGGTGTGCATGCACATCTCAAAATCTTTAAAACTCGGAACTAACCAATGTCAAACATAGAAATAGCCAGGTCGGGCAACTCCTTTTCGTTGCCCGACCTTTTAGCTGAAGCATTGAAACGTCGGGCATAAACAGCAGACCGACTTACGAGACTGTTTCAGCTACCGATAGGAAAATAAACTAAGCGAATTAAGCTGCGAACCCAAATAAGAATCCATAACGGCGTTGGGTTGCGTACCTCTAGCCAAACTACGCACTGTTTCGGCAGGAATTGAGGCCCGCGCGACATTGCGTAAATTAATCCAACACATCAACATACAGCCAGCACATTTTGATTCGCTGCTTAGCCGAATTAATAATATATCCGGCTTATACAGTTGATGACTGAACAAATACACAAAACAACCTCCATCAAATCAGGAAAGATGATGTCAGACATAGAAATCGCCCAACAAGCCAACATGAAACCGATCATCGGCTTGGTTAAAGAACAATACGGCATCGACGCCGAACACCTTGACCCTTACGGTCATTACAAAGCCAAGATGTCGCTGGAATACCTGGGCAGCCTGTCCGATAAAGAAGACGGCAAACTGATATTGGTTACCGCGATCAGCCCTACCCCGGCCGGGGAAGGCAAGACCACTACCACCGTGGGTTTGGGCGATGCGCTGAACCGCATCGGCAAGAAAACATTGATGTGCCTGCGCGAACCTTCATTAGGGCCGTGCTTTGGGGTAAAAGGCGGCGCGGCGGGCGGCGGCTACTCGCAAGTGGTGCCTATGGAAGACATCAACCTGCATTTTACCGGCGATTTCCATGCGATCGGCGTGGCGCATAACCTGCTGTCGGCCTTAATCGACAACCACATTCATCACGGCAACGATCTGGATATAGATCCACGACGCATCCAATGGAAACGCGTCGTCGATATGAACGACCGGGCGCTACGCCACATCGTGGTCGGCATGGGCGGCGCGGCCAACGGCTATCTGCGTGAAGACGGCTATGACATCGTGGTCGCTTCCGAAGTGATGGCTATTTTATGTCTGGCTACCAGTCGGGCGGATCTTAAAGACCGCTTGGGCCGCATCGTGATCGGCTACAAATCCGACAAGGTGACGCCGGTTTATGCCAGCGACCTGAATGCGCAAGGCTCGATGGCGGCCTTGTTAAAAGATGCGATCAAACCCAATCTGGTGCAAACCCTGGAAAACAATATCGCCATTATTCATGGCGGGCCGTTCGCCAATATCGCCCACGGCTGCAACACCGTCATCGCCACCAAGACCGCGCTGAAACTGGCCGATTATGTGGTGACCGAAGCGGGTTTCGGGGCTGATTTGGGCGCTGAAAAATTTATCGACATTAAATGCCGCATGGCCGGACTCAAGCCTTCTGCGGTAGTGCTGGTGGCTACGGTACGGGCGCTTAAATTCCACGGCGGCGTGACTAAGGATATGTTAAATCAGGAAAATCTGGCGGCGCTGGAACTGGGGTTCGCCAATATTGAGCGCCATTACCGCAACATCACCAACCATTACGGCCTGCCTTGCGTAGTGTGTATTAATCACTTCACCTTCGATAGCGAAGCCGAAATCAGCCTATTACAGCAAAAATGCGCAGCCTTGGGCGCCAAAAGCGTGGTGTCCAAACATTGGGCGGAAGGCGGCAAGGGTGCTCTGGAACTGGCCGAAGTGATCAGCGACATCGTCGATCACCGCGAACCCGGATTTAACTACGTCTACGATGAAGCCTTAAGCCTTTGGGAAAAAATCGAAACCATTGCCACCAAGCTATACGGCGCGGGCAGCGTCACCGCCAAACCCAAAGTCAAGGCGCAACTGGCCGCATGGAACGCAGATTACGGCAAGTTCCCCATTTGCATAGCCAAGACCCAAATGTCATTTTCAACCAATCCGAATGCCAAAGGCGCGCCTTCCGGACATGTCGTTGAAATCAGTGAAGTTCGTCTGGCCAACGGCGCCGGATTTATTGTGGCGATAGCCGGCGATATGATGACCATGCCCGGCTTACCTAAAGTGCCTGCTGCGGAAAGAATTGATATTGATGATAACGGCAAAATCACCGGGTTATTTTAACCCAATCAAGATATTCTGCCTTTCACTTTGCTGATTTTCCACTGCGTCCGCTTGAGCATTTGTAGGGACGGATCAATCCGCCCCTACACTCTGATATAATGCTCAATTGATATTCTAAGATTTTACCGCTTTTATGCATAGATATGGTGGCCGGGTTATTCACGAGAGTCACGATGATGACGGCATTTTGGAAGTGGTCGAATGTGAAGGCGTAAGATCGCTTCACTTTGGCTCGTTTCCCCGGCAGAGCAGCATGCTGCTGAGTGATCCGGACAAGCTGCATTTGGATTATGTTCGCGCCATGACCAGCTGGCTGTTATTCAAACCCACGCTTGATGACGAGGCTTTGATTATCGGTTTGGGCGGCGGCTCTTTAGCCAAGTATTTGCTGCGTCATTTTCCTGAATGTCGCTTAAAAGCGGTAGAGTATAGAGGCAGTGTGATCAAAATTGCGCGCAGTCATTTCGACCTGCCACTTGACCCCCCGCGGCTAAAGGTGATAATCGATGACGGCGCGAACTATGTGCGGCTACGAACCGGGACTCAAACCGAGCGATACAGCATGATGTTTATCGATGCTTTTGACCATGAAGGCATGGCGCCATCCATCTGTAATCATGCGTTTTTTGACGCCTGCAAAGCTTTACTGAAAAAAGATGGCATGCTGGTCATCAATCTTTGGGGCGGCATCAACAAACCCTTATTCCAGCAAGTTGCGCTATGGCTGGGGCGTACTTTTGATTGGCGAATTCTGTTTCTCCCCGTTAAAGACCGGGGTAATATTATCGGTCTGGCCTTTAACAAAGAAGCGCCGCTCTACTCCATGAAAGACTTGAGAACCCGGGCCATCATTCTTGAACAACTGTACCAGATTGAATTTATCGCTTATTTAAAAGAAATTACCAAACACAACTCCAGCGTCATCAACAACTCGATACAAAAATAATGTCTACTGCCCTACAAACCGAACCCAACCTTTTCAGCTACCGGAAATACTGGGCGCAACGCTTCGGCACCGCCCCTGTTTTGCCGATGAGCAAGGCTGAAATGAACGAACTCGGCTGGGATGCCTGCGATGTGATCCTGGTGACCGGTGACGCTTATATCGACCACCCCAGCTTTGGCATGGCGCTGATTGGTCGACTGCTTGAGGCGCAAGGCTTTAGGGTGGGCATTATCTCCCAGCCTGATTGGACCAGTGCCGATGATTTCGGCAAGCTGGGCCGTCCCAAGCTGTTTTTTGGCGTGACCGGCGGCAATATGGACTCCATGGTCAATCGGTACACCTCGGACAAAAAAATCCGCTCCAACGATGCCTACACGCCGGACGGCGCAGCGGGCAAACGCCCCGACCGCGCGGTCAATGTTTATTCGCACCGCTGCCGCGAAGCGTTCAAAGATGTGCCTATTATCGTCGGCGGCATAGAAGCCAGTTTACGACGCATAGCGCATTACGATTACTGGTCGGACAAGGTCAGAAAATCGGTGTTGCTGGATTCCAAAGCCGATCTGTTGGTTTACGGCAATGCCGAGCGCCAGGTCGTGGAAATCGCCCATCGCCTGGCGAACGGCGAAGCCATATCGGATCTAAAAGGCATACGCGGCACGGTACATTTCGTCAAACAAATACCGGAAGGCTGGGCGGTTAAGGACTCCACTGATATTGATAAACCGGGCGCAGCAATGGTGCCTATCGACCCGTATCAGGAACAGCCCGCCTGCGATAAAAAACCGGAACAGAACAATGCGGACGAAAAAGTCGTTCATTTTGATAAGCTATTGCTCAGAAACCGGCGCGCGCAAACCGTGATCCGCCTGCCTAGCTTTGAAGCGGTAAAAGACGACCCGATCCTGTACGCCCACGCCTCACGGGTCATGCACGGTGAAACCAACCCCGGCAACGCGCGTGCCTTGATTCAACTGCACGGTACGCGGCAGGTGTGGATCAATCCGCCGCCTATTCCGCTGACCACCAAAGAAATGGACGGCGTGTTTGACCTGCCCTATTCCCGCGTGCCGCACAAGGAATACGGCAAGGCCAACGTGCCCGCCTTCGAAATGATCCAGCATTCGGTCAATATCATGCGCGGCTGTTTTGGCGGCTGCACTTTTTGCTCGATCACCGAACATGAAGGACGCATTATCCAAAGCCGCTCTGAAGATTCGATCATCAAGGAAATCGAAGCCATCCGCGACACTTCGCCCAATTTTACCGGCCACATTTCAGACCTGGGCGGGCCTACCGCCAACATGTACCGGCTGGCCTGCAAAGATCCCAAAATCGAAGCCGCCTGCCGTTTGCCATCCTGCGTTTACCCCGGCATTTGTCCCAACCTGAATACCGATCATACCCCGCTGATCAAACTCTATCGCAGAGCCCGCGCCTTGCCCGGCATCAAGAAAATCTTTATCGCCTCCGGCTTGCGTTACGATCTGGCTGTGGAGTCGCCGGAATACGTTAAGGAACTGGTCACCCACCATGTCGGCGGCTACCTTAAAATCGCCCCGGAACATACCGAGCAAAGCGTGTTATCAAAAATGATGAAGCCGGGCATGGGCACCTACGACCGTTTCAAGGACATGTTCGACAAGTTTTCCAAGGAAGCCGGGAAAGAGCAATATCTAATTCCATATTTTATCGCCGCGCATCCCGGCACCACCGATAACGACATGCTCAATCTGGCCTTATGGCTAAAGCGCAATGGTTTCAGGGCCGACCAGGTGCAGGCATTTTTGCCATCGCCGATGGCCATCGCCACCGCGATGTACCACTCCGGCAAAGACACGCTGCGTAAAGTCAGCCGCATGGCTGAAGACATCGACGTCCCCAAAAGCGTTAAACAGCGCCGTCTGCACAAAGCCTTTTTGCGTTATCACGACCCTAAAAACTGGCCCCTGTTACGCGAAGCTTTAATAGCAATGAACCGCAGCGAGTTGATCGGCAATGGCAAACAGCATTTGATCCCCAGCTTTCAGCCCAAAGGTACCGTTGAAACGCCCGACAAAATCCTGCGCTTTAAAACCAAATATACCGGCCTGGACAAGCCCCGCACAGGAACAACCTATTCCACTTCGAGCAACAAAACCAAGGCGGGAAGAAAGCCGAAATAATCCTTGAAAGGTCTAGGCAAAGCGAAATTGTTGTGTATAATACGCGTTTCTTCGCTGGTGTAGCTCAGTCGGTAGAGCAGCTGATTTGTAATCAGCCGGTCGCGGGTTCGATTCCCATCGCCAGCTCCAAGAATATCAAGGCCTTAGGTGCAAATCTAAGGCCTTTTTTATTGCCATCGCTTTTCTGGTTGCCATTTGGTTGCCATTTGATTAAAAGTCGATTCAGCATCAATATCGATTGCTTCGTAGCAACCGATAACAACTTATCCTTCTAAGTTTTTTAAAAAAACATCAAAAGCATTAACTTTGCCAGCACCACTTTAATGCAAGCACTTTATTCTACGGCTAACATATAATAAAAAAGAGATAAGCTCAGATTAATGTCAGGACCAATTAGAAGTAGATGTGCCTCGTAATCTGCTTGCCCACAATGCTACTCAGTTGGTATTCAGCAAAAGCCGCTGCATTAATTATTGTCTGAAAGTTCAATGACCACACGTATCCTTTAAACGTATCAGGGATACTTCCAAGTTCTATATAAAATTGCTGTGTGGTTGCCATCTTTGTAGATAAGGCAGTGAAATACTCCACTGCTTCTTTATCGCCCTTTACTGCTGAAGAAATAGCAATAGCCTTACCTAAATTCGAGAGTGTCACTTCATGTTTTTTTATTTCATTAATATGTAGCTTGAGTTTTTTATAGGACGCCATAGTAACCAGCCAGTCCGCTCTGAAATCATGATCTTTTGAAGCAATAATATCCTCTTTGGTTACTTCTCCAGGCGTTGGGTTTAAGGCAAAAAAGGTAGGTTTAAGTGCAGCTGCCGGCGATGGAGTCTCGCCTTCCTGCCGTGCTTTTCCGCTAAAAAGATCGATTATTTTTGCCATTAAATACCTCGTGTCCGATGCTTTGGTTCCAACTTTGTGTCCAAATTATATTCAAGAAAGTAAGCAAGGCCTTATTTGTATGAACCAACAGAGTCATTGCGATTGCAAACTCACCCACTATACCTTGGTTATCATCAGGCTGTACGCCAGAATGCTCTGTTAATGTTTCGGGTGAAAGCGCCCAGATCTAGCCAGGGTTTCTGAAAACTCAATACTCAGAAGGCAATAGCAGCACATTATCGGTCAGATAAAACTTCCACACACCTTCAGGACAGTCTGTGTAGGGAATAATCCTTGTCTTAAAGGTTGTTTCATTACCATCAGTAACCGTGATCTGCGCTTTATTGTCTTTAACTTCCATTTTAATGACCAAGAAGTAACCCCACTCAGGATTGTCTCCGGTAGTTTTGGGGTGGTACTCTGTTCCGATAATATCCAGGAACCAGTAAGCTCCGGCTTTTTCTGCAAAATACTTAATTCCATCCGTGTACTTCATATTGCGATACAGCGGATTAAAAAACCAATCTTCCGTGCCGGTGAATTCGGAAAGTTCAGTCTTCAAGTCTGATAATTTATTCATGTGATTCTCCAATAAAAAAGTAGTACATATATCGGTTTATAGTGGACCCTGAAATCCGGACAATAGTTTAAGCTATGCCCTGTCAAGAAATGAGAAGCAGAAAATGAGCGAAAGCAAACGGAAGATTTTTACAGG
>JAYTLW010000302.1:0-13931 GCA_043729025.1 Methylobacter sp. | reverse complement strand
GCGTCAACTTTGTACAAGATTCGGTTTACCAATCTTAAAACCGGCCAAAAATTGGATGAGTCCCTAAAAGGGGATGATTTTTTTAAGGATGCCGATCTGGTGCGGGCCAAGGTGCAGTTTTCTTATGTAGATGGAGATAATTATATCTTCATGAATATGGAAGATTATACCCAGTACAGTTTGGGTCGTGAGGATTTGGAGGATCAAATCGAGTATTTGACCGAAGGACTGGAGGGCATAGTGGCCTTGTTGGTGGACGATGCGGTGCTGGGTATTGAACTGCCCAGTTCGGTGGTGTTGGCGATAGTGGAGACGGCACCGGCCATTAAGGGTGCAACTGCGTCAGGGCGCACCAAAACGGCCAGATTAACCACCGGTCTGGAGGTTCAGGTGCCCGAATATCTGGAGCCTGAAGAGTTGATTAAGATCAATACCGAAACAAAAAAATTCATGTCACGCGCTTGAGTCATGTCTACTCGATTGACCGTTGCTCAAGGCGAATTCCAACTCAATCGGCTGCCCAAACGACCGCGAGAATTGCTGCAAGCCTGGGATGCGGCGGATGAATATCTGCTCAACTGGCTTGCCGAACAGCCAAAGCTGCCGGATGCTTCGACTACGCTTAGCACGAGTGGCGCACGGGTTTTGATAATGAATGACAGCTTCGGCGCGTTGGCTGTAGCGCTCAGTGTATTCCGGCCTTATGCGTTATCGGACTCCTATTTGTCGCAGCAGGCGACGCGACTCAACCTCTCTGCTAATGACTTGACTGTAGACAGTGTCAATTTATTAAATAGTCTTGACGCGCTGAAAGGTGTTTTCGATTTAGTGCTGATCAAGGCACCGAAGACCCTGGCTTTACTGGAAGATCAATTGACACGGCTGCATCCGCATTTAGCCCCTACAACACAGTTTATTGTCGCGGGTATGATTAAAAATCTGCCGACTTCGATTTGGAAGCTGCTGGAGCGCTTGGTCGGCCCTACTACGAGTTCACTGGCCAGAAAAAAGGCGCGGCTGATTTTTGCATCCCCTGATTCCGGGCTGAAGATCCCGCCTAATCCTTACCCGGTTTGTTATCGACTAGAAAACACCATGCATCTGATCAGCAACCACGCCAATGTATTTTCTCGGGATAGTCTCGATATAGGCACGCGCTTTTTTCTGGAGCATCTTCCGGCCAGGCCGGATGCCTGCGATATTATTGATCTGGGTTGCGGCAACGGCTTAGTCGGTTTGATCGCAGCCGAACGAAGTCCAAAGGCAACCGTATGTTTTATCGATGAGTCTTTTATGGCGGTGGCCTCGGCCAAGGTCAATTTTCAGCGTGTCTTTGGACAGCTGCGCGATGCGACTTTTCGCGTCGGTGACGGATTGAAGGAAGTGGAATCGGGGTCGGCCGACTTGATTTTATGCAATCCGCCGTTTCATCAGCAACATACGGTAGGCGATCAGATTGCCGTCAGTTTATTCAAGCAGTCGCACCGTGTATTGCGTAAAGGCGGTGAATTATGGGTGATCGGCAATCGGCATCTGGATTATCGCCTTTACCTAGCTCGTCTTTTCGGTGCGCACTCGATCATAGCCGCCAATTCGAAATTCGTTATCGTGAGGGCGGTATCAGCGGCTTAATTTGCAGGCAAAATTCAGGCAAAATTCAGGCAAAAAAACTCCCGATGCCTAAGCGCCGGGAGTGTAGAGCTAAACAGAGGAGATAGTCTGTTTGAGGTAGAAAACCAGGTAGCGATGAAAACCTAGCCGATCGGCCTGCTATTCAAAACTATATTGCTAAATATAGCCGCTGTTGCAAACATGATGGTTGAAATTATGAATTCGCCGGAAATAAAACCCAAAATGCCAACGATAAACATCAGCCCTATAAGAATATCTCTTTGAAAATCGTTCATTTTAAAGCTCCTTTGCTAGGTTGTGGGGGAAGAAGTGATTCACGTTAGATACACTATACATGCGTACTAATTGACGCACAATACTAGGATTTATTAATTCATTGTTTCCTTTTTGGGTGTAATTGGTTTTACAGGCTTGGGTTGTTTCACTGTTAAGTTCGAAGCAGCATGTTTTAATGTCACAGGGTCTGCAATAACTTTAACTATAAGCCAATATTTTAGACGCTTATCCGCACTATTTATTAACCTTGAGATAATTTTAAATCGTGCCGCTCTGAATCATAGGTCGGTACGCCCCTGGAGATTTTATCGGATATCATATCTCTTGCTTCAAGACTGACTGCATGGCGATTTTTTCCTGAGCTATTGATTACCGGAAGAAAGCTAAGCCGTACTTCGATTTTATCCAGACTCAATATCCTGATTAAATGCGGTATAAAGCCGTCGTCACCGACAAAAGGCGCGTGTACTTTGGCGACGCCTCGATATTGTAGAGCTACGGGTTGTACAGCTGACTGGGTCAGTAGTGCCGATTGAAATAAAGAGGCATGGAAGTGAAGAACTTCTGCGCCCCTAGTCGTAGTCCCTTCGGGGAAGGCGACAATATTGCTGTTTTGTTTTAGCAGCCAGACCATCTTTTCGGCGGTATTCCTGACATGCTTTTTATCGCCGCGACGGATAAAAATGGTGCCGCCCTGTTTGGCCAGATAACCGATCACAGGCCAGTTTAAAATATCGCTCTTGGCAACAAAAAAGCCCGGTAAATATTGACCGATAACGATAATGTCCAGCCAGGATATGTGGTTGCTAACTAACAAGGTACCTTGTTTCGGCGGCTCGCCATCTTTGATGATATACAGGTTAATAATAGCGCTGAACCAGCGTAGCCAGCTGATTTTTAGGGCATCCCGCTTGGTTTTAGCATTATCGGCTGAATATAAATAATTCACGACGGGAAAAATACCGGCGGCGATAATGAGTCCATTGAAAAACAGAATGGTGATCAAAAAAACTTTAAAGCACAGCCGTATTTTCGACTTCATTACCAGTCTGCACCGCGCTTTGTTTCCTTCACGCTTGCGGCATACACACCATCACTGGCGATCGCCGTGCCAGTTCCCGACTGGCTTACGGCATACACACCCTCCTTGGCAATATAATCTCTCATATAATGTTTGCTGTAGCGCTCCTGCAGTTGGTCGAGTGGTAATAATATGAACAAATCCATGCAGTTAAAGTCTTTATCCCAGCAGGGCTCACCGCATACCATCGCGCCGAATCGAAAATAAGCCTTGAGCAACGGAGGAATACCCGATTCATCACGTTCGCATCTTAATTTTTCAGGTACCGCAATGATCGGTTTGACTTGTATCGTAGGAGGCGCAATATTTTTGATATCAATATTTCGGTAAACTGCATCCACTGCAAAGCCGTTGGGGCCTGGGGTAATGCTGGCGCAACCGAGCAAATAATTAAAATGCCCTTCAAGCGCGTATTGAATCAGCGCAGACCAAAGTGTTGTTAAAACTGCGCCGCCGCGAAAATTAGGGTCGACACAAGTCCGACCTATTTCCAAAAAGCGACCGGGCAAGGTTAATACCTGATCGAGATTGAATTCGGATTGAGAGTAAAACCGGCCAAGTTGTTCTGCCTGATCTTGATTAAGCAAGCGCGTGTAGCCGACTATTTTTTTATTGACGTTATCGTAAACAATTAAATGATCACAATAACTATCAACTTCATCATAATCCAAGCTTTCGGATTCGGTTTTGAGTTTGGCGCCCATTTCTTTGGCAAACACCCGGAACCGCAAGGCCTGAGCTTCTTTTATTAATGCCTCTGTGTCGGCAATGAAGCATGTCAATCGTTTGCTAGGTAAGCTCTGTATTGCCACATTTATTTTTTTCATGGGTATCCACAGGTTTAAATAATGATGTGAATATCTTAATGAATGAAAGTGTCAGTTTCGCGTCGAACTCATGAATATCAAATGACAATAGGGTTAAGTTTTGATGACAAGCGCTGAGCTTTTGAGCGGCTATGAGGAATCCGCATAACAATATGCAGGTTCTTTAGGGGCATTCAAATCAATTTTGCTGCGATAGGTAGCGAACACTCAGGTCTTCAGGTTCATGCGCCTTCAAAAGGCGCCGCTATAGTGTTTTAAGAATTCGGGCGGCCGGTTTTGATTTTTTCAAGCTGTTCAATGACTAGATTGAGATCACCAGGGCCTAATTTAGTGGGCAGCTGGAGTCCGGCACGAAGAAGTTTGCTTTGTTAACAAAAAAATACTTTAACTTCCGGCATCTTAACCGCTTTTTTGGCATTGGCGGTATTGCTGAATCTTGCAGTTGGTGGTTTATTTGAGGACTTTAATTTATATTTGTTGATGCAAATTACTGAATATACTCAATTTAACTGGATAGCTTGACTGCCAAAGGAGGGTTTGATGGATGAGCGATTGTAGTATTCCAGAAGACCTGAGCCACTTTGACCTGATAGAAAATCAGTGTGGACGATGCATGGTTTCCTTGCAACTAGCGGTTAATTGATCGAAAAAAATATTTCGGTGTATGAAAAGATTTATGGGCAACTAAAACCGAGCTTGATCTAAAAATCATTCGATTTTTAGATCAAGAAGTTGAGTTTGTTACGCGGGGGTTACATTCTCTGCTTGCGGACCTTTTTGCCCTTGTGACACTTCCATAGTAACTTTTTGGCCTTCCCTTAAGGTCTTGCGACCGGCGCCGTTAATTGCACTATGGTGAACAAATACATCCTTGCCACCTTCCTGTTCAATAAATCCAAAACCTTTTTCATCATTAAACCACTTAACGGTACCTACAACTTGCTCTGACATATCACACTCTTACTTAAAAAATCGCCAATTTTTGTTGGCGTTACAAATCCCCGCTTCATAATAAAGCAGGCTCAAAATTTAACTGAGGCAGATAATAGCATTAAAAATATGAGCAGGGCAAAATATTTTAACTAGGAGCAAAGATAATTACATTATGGACACGATTAAAAGCTCCGATTACGAGAAGGGTGTTACAAAACTTATGCTGCGTATAGAGTAAATCCGGGAGGTGTTGGATTAATTCCTAAGGATGCATCATAAGTTGCTGATAAGCGCCTTGATAATATAAAAGTGGCTCTCCAGGACGGCACACGCAGTCTTGTACAGCGCCGATTATTATCCAGTGGGTGCCGGCATGAACCTTTTCTATGACAGTACACTCCAGAGACATGAGGCTGTCATTCAGGATGGGGGCGCCGTCAATACCTGCTATCCAGGGTGTATTTTCAAACCGTTGCGTTTGGCTGCTGCCGCCGGCAAATTGATTGGATAGGTCTTGTTGAGTCGAACTTAACACGTTAACAACAAAGCGCTGGCTTTCTTGAATCCCTTCGCCGGTGTCAGAAGAATCATTGATACACACTAATACTTGAGGCGGATTAATCGAAACACTTGAAAATGCGGTCACCGTCATGCCCTGGTTGCCAAATTTTTCAGAGTGTGTGGTAACAACGGTAACGCCGCTAGCCCATAGCTGCATCGCTTTTTTAAAATCTTCAACACCAACAGTCATTAATTTTCCCCCAGTTATTAGTTATTTAACAATTCCTCGTCTTTTTTGGTGAAAAAGAGATGAGGATCAGACGTATTTTTTACTTATCCAAGCGTTATGATACAACACCGGTGCAGACTTGTTAAATAATCGGGGATGAGCTGGCAGGTCAATTGCGCTTAAAAACACTTGAAAATTGAGTTTAGATAAGGAAGCAAACTTATTATTTTCGCACCTTAGTTACGGGAAAAACTGACGCTGAACAGAACGCTGTTTTAGAGTACAGTGACCTATTTATACTATATCCTCTCAATTATGTTCATCTACTCGTTGCCCTTATTTTTTACCCAGATGGGTTTAACCAGTCCCTTAGAATTGCTGATTATTTTTATGGCCCTGTTTGCGGTTCTGTTTATAAATTCGATGCTGGACGAGAGGGCGACTAAGGAACAATCCCTGGATAACTATCTGTTTGCTGCATGGAGTGGCGGTGTGGCGTTAAAGTGGGCGTTCTGGCCTTTTTTTCTACTCTTGAACGCCAGCTTGTATGCAGTAGATACGCTGGCAAAGGTTGGAATGTTCACTGTATCCAGTTGGGATGACGTGCATTTGATGCTGGTGCTGCCGATAGTCTGGTGGACAACGGCTGTATGGCGATGTTCACCCAACACCGATCTGGCCGTTTGGGCGGCGTGCGCTCGATTCCTGACCCTCAGTGTATATTTTGAATACGGCTTGAAATTATTGATACGCATAGATTATCCGAGAATCTTTTTTGGCTGTGATGAGTTATTGCTGGATTATGGCAGTTGCTTTTAAGTTTGGTCAGAGTTGCTCGCCTAAAAGTTGGAAAATTTTGCCGAGTCGGGTAATATGGCGAGTTTTTAGGTGGTTCCCGGAGACGGCTGAGATCGGAGCAATAGGACGGTTATGCTTGATGTGTCCTGGAAAAACGGTTTAGCCCCTTTGATAGTCTATGAAATTATTAAATCAATACCTGTTGCTGTGCTGGTTCAAAAATAACCCCGCCGACTTAATTCCTTCCCGATCATTTATGTGGAAAACGGTGGTTTTCTATCTTATTTCCGGGATTATTGTCGAAAGCCTGATAGCCGATCCTGCCGATGGCTCGCTGGAAGTCTTGTTGCGGACGATTATGGCCTTTTTATCGATCGCCGTTTTTTTGCTGCTCAGCCAAAAATGGTCGTATTTTTATCAATTGTTCACGGCTATTTTTGTCTGCGAAAATTTTATAATGACCCTGGCGATTGCCGCCGAAGCGCTGGATTTTTGGATGGTGATGAGCAGAGAGGTCTATCGGGAGGAGATTTCAATCGCATTGGCCGTATTACTGGTGGGTTGGTATTTGGCGATAGTCAGTTACATCTTCCGGCAATTTTTTGCGTACAAAATGGGCGTCAGCGTGCTGTTAGCGCTGAGCTATTTTGTTTTAACTTACGGCCTTCCGATGCTGGTCATGGATATATAATCCTCCTGTGAAGATCAATTGATGACGCTCTCATCCTGATGCTTAGTGTTGCTGTCGCCTTGCTTTTTCGCATCTTTTATCGCCAATTGCAGCTCTAGGCGCTGTTTTTCAAGTTCCAGCAATTCGATTTCCCGGCGGAGATATACATCGGATTCACGTCTTTTTTGAAAACTTTCTTTCTGCATATCCAGGCGCTGCTGTTCCCGGCGTTTTTGGTTCTCGACGTCGGCATCGAACTCTAATTGTTTTTGGCGCTGTTCGAAGGCTATTTGTTGGGCATGGGTTTTATCCTTGGATTCCCGCCATCTGGCCTGCTGGTTTTCATGCTTGGCAATATCGGCTTCCAACTCTTGCTCTTTTAACTTGGCCTGGTGCGCCAATGCTTCCATATGCGATCTTTGTTCGGCAATCCTAAGCCGGGCCTCATGTTTTTGCTGCTCCTGAAGATCTGCTTCCAGGGTTAATTCCTTTAGGCTGTTAGTGTGTTTTACCTGCTCGGCATGAAGCCGATGTTCAATTTCAAAGTGTTCCAGCAGCTGTTGCTCTTGATCTTCAAGCAAAAGTTTTTTATGTAAAGCGTCCTGAGCCTGTTTTACCCGTTCCAGCTCGGCATCGTGATTTAATTGATCCAGCTGCTGTTGTTTATGTTCCCGTTGTTGCTGTTCAAACTCCAGTTCCTGACGAAATAACTCCTCTCTTTTGGCCTCATTCAGTTCAAAGTTTTTTTTAAGAACAGATAAATACACCTGTTCCTGGGCCAGCTGTACGTCGGGGAATGCTTCAAATGAGGGTTTTAACGCGCACAAGGTTTGGGATTGGATATTTTGTAAGATCAGCATTTCACTGATGGCTAAACAAATTCTTTTTTCAATATCGGCTACGCCTTTGTGAACCCATATGCCATCCGATAAATTGAGTAACTCTTTATCTACCAGATTGATCAGCAAATCTTCGTAAGCGCTTTTAATATGCCCATTGAGATCGGACAAGCTATCCATAGCGTGGAGCGCATATTTCAACGTAGCCTGAAAACGAATATCCAGGGCCACATCAATCGTACAAAAGCCGTCATACAGCTTGATTTGTCGGGTAATGCGCCAGTGTCCGACCGGTAAGGGGTAAACGCGTTGATAAAAGCGTTTAACAAATCCTTCCGGGCGTAAAAATAATCTCGAATAAGGACCTATTTTGCTATGAACCAGCTGTCGGTCGGCGTCAAAAAGAGGTTCCCAAACCTGATCGAGATCATCGCTTGCCAAAACGCCTTTAAACAACCATTTATCGATTTCAGTTCTGGAGCTATTCATAAGCATCTGCTGGGCTGGCGCTGTTGGACTCGGCTTTTAAGGACTTAATCTTATCGCCCATTTTCTCGGCAATCAAGGGATAAAGATTAGGGGCGAATTCTACGGTTTTGTCATCTATTTTTCTTAAAAAACCACGACTTAATAATAAGCCTACGGCAAACATTCTCGACCAGTCGGAGTAGCGTTTAGCCCGTTCCATTTCGGTCTTCTCGATGGTCATTTCAAGCTCATCGTTTTTATTGATGCGAAACTCGGTAAACTGCCTTAAGCATTCAAAAATGAGGTCTTCTTCATCGGCGGTCAAAGGGCCTGGGGCGGTAAATTCCAGGCGGTAGGACAATAATACGGTGAAAAAATCAACCATGGCCGCACACGCAAAAGCGAACAAGGAAAAATCGCTCCACATCGCTGCTGAGGGTTGCACATCGGCGATAAATTGTTTGTAAGTCATCAATAAGGGCGCTTGCGGCAAGGACTGGCCGATATTGCCGGATAACAAGTTGATCCTCAGCTGTACATCCTGAAAGTTTTCCAGCATTCCATAGTAGGTGCTTTCAATATTCTTCGCCACATCCAGCTCATTGATGCTGACTTGCAATTTTTGTATGTTTTGGTCTAATTCAGTAAAATCATGATCGAACTTGGCCTGCCGCTGTTTTTTCTCCAGATAAATTTGGTTGTAATGCTTCCAGAATGGCCCTTCACCGACTTGGCGCTTATAGCCATCAATAATTTGCGCATGGGTGCCAAAATAGGCCTGCGATACCTCTAGCGATGCTTGTTCCAGATCGGCGCGCTGTTGCTTTAAAACGTTGCCTTTAATGACCAAGACCCGATCGACATAGGTCTTTATGTCCGACCTGATTTGATTTAAGCGGTTAATGTGTAGCGTGTTCTGCTCGGAAATTTCATAAAACTTGAAATAAGAAAATGAAACCGAGGCGGTCAGCGCAATCAGCAGCGAACAAACCACGGAAAAGTAGCGCAGTCGATTGGCTTGCCAATGTATGCCGGCAATTTCCAGCGAACAAATAACAATAATGGATTGAACGGCTATGGTAATAACCAGCGCAATCCACGGGGTGATAAAATGAGACAAGCCGTAATAGGTGGTGAAGCCTGAAGCGGCGCTCAACATTAACACGATGGGTATCGTCCATATCCTTAACATGCCGACAAAAAAGGTCTGGATGCTATTAATCAAATAACCCACGCCGGAAGCTCTTATTTTTGAGAATTCAGAAGTTTTCATTTTAAGGTAATGGTTTTTAGGTCGGGTTAGGCGCTAGCAGTAACCCGACGCATGATCTTCGATATTTCGGGTTACGCCATCGCTAACTCGACCTACAGGGATTAATAAATAATTTTGTTATCTTTAAGTGTGCTGTAAATATCATCCACAGATTGCATCCCGCTGTCAAAGCTAATGTCCGCCAGATTAGCGCTGTAATTGACGCATAAACAAATCAATCCGGCGTTTTTGATGGCAACGATTAACGAGGTGTTTTGCGTTTCTAAAACGGTTGCGGCATGGCCGTTGTCAAATAACTTCCGTTCCAGTTGATAGGCGGTTTCTTTGCTGGCTGAACCGGTCAGAGCAATCGCTGTGGCGCTTTGGCTAAAACGTGCGGCGCGCTCTTCAGGGCTGACCGGTTGTAGGCTTTCTTCACCGGTGCTTCCGGTAATCATGCCCGCGCCGACCGTGCCGTTGCTCAGGCGGTCGATGATAATGAATGAACCGGTGCCTTTATGGCTTTGATAAGCATCAAAAACTACCGGTGCATTGACCGAAACCGTGCAGGAACCGATTTCATTCAATTGCAATTCGGCAGCATCATGGTGTTCAAGGGTGTTGACGTCGATTCGATGGTGAATCATCGCGACAGAACCTGAGACGCTACGCGTCGCCAGTTTGATGATGTATTGCTTGCCCGGCGTCAGCGTGTTTTCTGCCATCCAGACGATAGTGGCTTTGAACTTGTCGGAGACGGTTGCCGGTGCTTGTTCGGCGCCGATAATCATATCGCCTCGACTGATGTCGATCTCGTCTTCCAGAGTCAAGGTGACGGCCATCGGTGGGAAAGCCTGTTCCAGATCGCCGTCATAAGTCACGATGGACTTGATTTTGCTGCTTTTGCCGGAGGGCAGCGCAGTGATTTTATCGCCTTTTTTGAAAATGCCGGATGCGACCGTGCCGCAAAAACCGCGAAAATCGAGGTTGGGGCGGTTGACGAACTGAACCGGGAAGCGGGCGTCGCTGAAATTGCGGTCATTAGCGATTTCGATGCTGTTAAGCGCGTCCATTAACGGTTGGCCGCTAAACCAGGGCATGTGTGCGCTGGGGTTGACCACGTTATCGCCGTCCAGTGCCGACATAGGAATAAAGGTGATGTCCTGTAAAGCCAGCGACTGGGTAAAATCCAGATAATCCTGTTTGATTTTGTTAAAGGTCGTTTCGCTGTAATCAACCAAGTCCATTTTATTGATCGCGACGATGATGTGATGAATGCCCAGTAACGATGCGATAAAGCTATGCCTTTTGGTCTGGGTTTGCACACCGTAACGGGCATCGATCAGGATAATCGCCAAATCGCAGGTTGATGCGCCGGTAGCCATGTTACGGGTATATTGCTCGTGTCCCGGGGTGTCGGCGATAATGAACTTGCGTGTGGATGTCGAAAAATAGCGATAGGCCACGTCGATAGTGATGCCCTGTTCGCGTTCGGCTTGCAGTCCGTCGACCAGCAAGGCCAGATCGATCTTGCCTGCGCCAGTGGTGCCCGATTTGACGCTGTCGGCCTGCACCGCAGCCAGTTGATCTTCATAGATCATTTTGGAATCGTGCAGCAAGCGGCCGATCAGCGTACTTTTGCCGTCATCGACATTGCCGCAGGTTAAAAAGCGCAATAATTCCTTGCGTTCATGTTGCGCCAAATAGGCGTCAATATCGGTACTGATTAAATCGGATTGGTGGGACATAATATTAGGTTCAAGGTAAAAGGTAAAAGGTAAAAGGCAAAAGGTAAAAGGTAAAAGGTAAAAGGTAAAAGGTAAAAGGTAAAAGGTAAAAGTGTCGTGGGCTGGAATGAAGTGATACCGTAATCCCGACAATCGGAGCCATAAAATGCTGGGATGGTGGGTCAAGCTGTTCATCCCAGTCTACGTGCGGTGGTTTAATGACACCATTGTTCTTCGCACGGAACGCCATCGCTGTTACCGTCCATTTTGGTATTCGGGCAATTTTTAATAAAAAATGTAGCTTCTTCGCAAGAAGTCATCTGTGAACAATACGTCCTACCATCACATCGATAATTTTCTTGCTTAGGCTGTAAAGTTTTAACCTTGTCTTGAGCGATTGTTGCATTTGATGCTCGTTGTTGCTGGTTCTCCTTGAGCGCCTCTACATCGATGTATTCATGTTCTTTGGTGCTGCAAGCAGTATCTGAAAAAATAACATGTCCATTATTGCCTTTACATTTGTAGACGCCACCATAACTGCAAGTTGCGTAAAATAGGGACAATAAGATAATCAAAGTTTTAATTAGCATGATAATTTCAGATAGGCATGGATTAATTTTCAGGTTTCTTATAAAAAACGAGCCGTACCTGCATTTAGAAGTAGCCTTCGCGCTTTTTCTGCTCCATCGAACCGGATTGGTCGTGGTCAATCAACCGTCCCTGACGTTCAGAGGTGGTGGTTAACAGCATTTCCTGAATGATTTCCGGCAGCGTGGTGGCGGTCGATTCGACTGCGCCGGTCAAGGGATAACAGCCTAAGGTACGGAAGCGCACCATTTTCATTTCAACTTTTTCCTCTGCGCCGATCGGCATACGTTCATCATCAACCATGATTAACATGCCGTCGCGGTTGACGACCGGACGTTCCTTCGCAAAATATAATGGGACAATCGGGATGTTTTCCAGATGGATGTATTGCCAGATGTCCAGCTCAGTCCAGTTGGACAGCGGGAATACCCGGATGCTTTCGCCTTTGTCTATTTTGCCGTTGTAGATGTTCCATAATTCAGGGCGCTGGTTTTTGGGATCCCAGCGATGATTCTTATCGCGGAACGAATAAACCCGTTCCTTGGCGCGCGATTTTTCCTCGTCGCGCCTAGCGCCACCGAAAGCCGCATCAAACCGGTATTTATTCAGCGCCTGCTTGAGGCCTTCGGTTTTCATTATGTCAGTATGTGTTTTACTGCCGTGCGTAAAAGGCCCGATGCCTTGATCTACGCCGTCCTGATTGATATGAATCAGCAATTCCAGCCCCAGCTTTTTAACCATCTGGTCGCGGAATTCGATCATTTCCTTGAACTTCCAGGTGGTGTCCACATGTAGCAACGGGAACGGCGGCTTGCCGGGATAAAAGGCTTTCATGGTCAAATGCAACATCACGGCAGAGTCTTTGCCCACGGAATACAACATCACCGGACGTTCAAATTCGGCTGCGACTTCACGAATAATATGTATGCTTTCAGCTTCCAGTTGTTTAAGGTGGGTCAGTTTATAATCAGTCATTAACAGTCCGTCAGGTTTACAGGTCGCGCTCTATTGAAGTAGCCGGTCATTTTAATTTGAACGGGCTGTTAATGCCAGATTTGCGTGGGATTAATTGATGGTTAGTTACTATTCGCCATGAAGCCGGTATTGAATATCAGGCGCAAGGCGAAAACTTAAGCTTTATTTTGCCTTTAGCCATGTTTCTGTGTTGAGTAATTATTGTAGTGACGCTGAATTTTGTTAATACTGCCAAGATGCTATTATTTATTACTTTTATAGAAGGCGGGATTATGAAAATTGAATTTTTTTGTCGGGCACATATTATCGGCTTGCTACGGGGTCTGGTTGTAATGACGTTTCTGTCAATTTCGGGATGCGCTACGGTGGGTCATGAGTTCCCGGCAGGCCAAGTGTCAACTATCAAGATAGGGGAAACCACCCAGAATGACATCTATACCACGTTTGGATCTCCCTGGAGAACCGGTCTTGATAATGGCATGAAAACCTGGACTTACGGTAATTATTATTACAGCTTGTTCAGTGACGGCAGTACTGAGGATCTGGTCATTAAATTTGACCAGCGTGGTGTGGTTGCGTCTTTTGTATTCAATACCACCAAACGCTCGAAATGAGCTACGGATTATTGTAGGAGGGGCTTTAGCCGCGATTATCGGGGCTAAAGCCCCGCCTGCGACAAAATACACGGTATTTACTTAACCATAGCTAAGGCCAAAGCCTCGGCAACTTTGATGCCATCCACCGCCGCAGATAGAATTCCGCCTGCATAGCCGGCGCCTTCTCCTGCCGGATACAACCCTTTGATATTCAGGCTTTGGTAATACTCATTGCGTTTGATGCGAATAGGCGATGAGGTGCGGGTTTCGACCCCCGTCAACACTGCATCGTGCATCGCAAAGCCTTTTATTTTTTTATCGAAAACCGGGAGGGCTTCGCGTATTGCAGCTATTGCGTAATCCGGCAAAGCCGTTTTGAGGTCGCATAGCTGAACGCCCGGCGTATAGGAAGGTTGTACCGTGCCCAGCTGTGAGGAGGGTCGTTCGGCGAGAAAATCACCGACCAGTTGCCCCGGCGCTGCATAGGTTTCTCCGCCCAACTTGTAGGCAGCCGCTTCCAAGCGACGTTGAAAATCGAT
>JAYTLW010000301.1:0-3153 GCA_043729025.1 Methylobacter sp. | reverse complement strand
CCCGCAGCTTAGTGTCGCCGACAACCTCAACATGATTAGACTTGACGATTTGTTGTTCGTCGCTACCGGGCGGTTCGCTTGAAAACAATCGGTCTATCCCCCATGTTAGCAATAACTTAAAAAACTCCCCAGGAGATAAATATTATGCGGATGGACAAACTAACCAGCCTATTTCAATCGGCATTGGCCGATGCCCAGAGTCTGGCCTTGGGCAAAGACCATCAATTCATCGAACCAGCCCATGTGCTGCTGGCCTTGCTGGATCAGCAGGGCGGCAGCATCAGGCCTTTGCTGGCTCAGATGGGCGTCAATACGCAGTTGCTGCGCGCCGAACTGGTGAAGGAACTGGCCCGTCTGGCAACAGTCAGCGGCTCCGGCGGCGATGTGCAGATTTCCAATGAGTTAACCCGTTTGCTGAATTTAACCGATAAATTGGCGCAAAAGCGCAATGACGCGTTCATCTCCAGCGAATTATTTGTATTGGCGGCTCTCGAAGAAAAAGGGGGACTACAGGATCTGCTGAAAAAAACCGGGGTCACTCAAGCGTCATTGGAAAAAGCCATCGATGCGATGCGCGGCGGTCAGCCCGTGGATGATCCCAATGCCGAAGAGCAACGCCAGGCCTTAAAAAAATACACCATCAACCTGACCGAGCGCGCAGAGCAAGGCAAGCTGGATCCGGTGATCGGCCGGGATGACGAGATACGCCGAACCATTCAGGTTTTGCAGCGGCGCACCAAAAACAATCCGGTGTTGATCGGTGAACCGGGTGTGGGCAAGACCGCGATTGTCGAAGGTTTGGCGCAACGCATCGTCAACGGCGAAGTGCCGGAAGGCATCAAGGGCAAGCAGGTGTTGGCGCTGGATATGGCGGCGCTGATTGCCGGAGCCAAGTTTCGCGGCGAATTCGAGGAGCGCCTGAAAGCAGTGTTGAACGATCTTGCCAAGCAGGAAGGGCAGGTGATTTTGTTCATCGACGAGCTGCACACCATGGTCGGCGCGGGCAAGGCCGAAGGCGCAATGGATGCGGGCAATATGCTCAAACCGGCGCTGGCGCGCGGCGAATTGCATTGCGTGGGCGCTACGACACTGGACGAATATCGAAAATATGTCGAAAAAGATGCGGCCCTGGAGCGCCGTTTCCAAAAGGTGCTGGTCGATGAGCCGTCCGTTGAAGATACAGTGGCTATTTTGCGCGGCCTGAAGGAAAAGTACGAGGTGCATCACGGCGTCGATATTACCGACCCGGCCATCATCGCGGCCGCAAATCTGTCCTACCGTTACATCGCCGACCGGCAGTTGCCGGACAAGGCCATTGACCTGATCGATGAAGCGGCCAGCCGTATCCGTATGGAAATCGATTCCAAGCCGGAAGAAATGGACAAGTTGTATCGGCGTTTGATTCAGTTAAAAATCGAGCAGGTCGCGCTTAAAAAAGAAAAAGACGCCGCGTCCAAAAAGCGTTTGGAAATTCTGGAACAAGAAATCGCCGAGCTGGAAAAGGAATACTCCGACCTGGAAGAAATCTGGAAAGCCGAAAAGGCCACGTTACAGGGTTCGGCGTCGATTAAAGAAAAGTTGGAACATGCCAGGACCGAACTGGAAGCGGCCAGCCGCGCCAACGATCTGGCGCGAATGTCCGAGTTGCAATACGGTATTATTCCTGCGCTGGAAAAGCAGCTCAACTCGGCTGCACCGGCTGGAACCCAGAAAATGACTTTGTTGCGCAACAAAGTCACCGAAGAAGAAATCGCCGAGGTGGTGTCGAAATGGACCGGCATACCGGTGTCGAAAATGATGGAGGGCGAGCGCGACAAGTTGTTGCGCATGGAGGACTATCTCGGCAAACGGGTGATCGGTCAGGAAGAGGCGCTGAAAGCCGTCAGTAATGCGATCCGTCGTTCCAGAGCCGGATTATCTGATCCGCATCGCCCGAATGGTTCGTTCTTGTTTCTGGGGCCGACCGGCGTCGGCAAAACCGAGCTGTGCAAAGCGCTGGCCGAGTTTATGTTCGACACCCCCGACGCGATGGTGCGCATCGACATGTCCGAGTTTATGGAAAAGCATTCGGTGGCACGGCTGATCGGTGCGCCTCCGGGTTATGTCGGCTATGAGGAAGGCGGCTATCTGACCGAGCTGGTCAGGCGCAAACCGTATTCGGTTATTTTGATGGATGAAATTGAAAAAGCCCATCCCGACGTGTTCAATATCCTGTTGCAGGTGCTGGATGATGGTCGCTTGACCGACGGGCAGGGCAGAACGGTAGACTTTAGAAACACCATCATCGTGATGACCTCCAACCTGGGCTCGGACATAATTCAATCGCTGTCCGGCGAAGCGCTTTATGCGGTGATGAAAGCGGCGGTGATGGATCAAGTCAGCACCAAATTTCGTCCCGAATTCATCAACCGGATCGATGAAGCGGTGGTGTTTCATTCCTTGGGACGCGAACAAATTCGCGCTATTTCCGGCATACAAATCGAATACTTGCGCAAACGTTTACTGGATCGCGAAATCGGCTTTGAAATTACCGAGCAAGCACTGGACTTGTTAGGTGAAGCGGGTTTCGATCCGGTGTACGGCGCCAGACCGATGAAACGCGCCATTCAGCAACAGCTTGAAAATCCACTGGCGCAGGAGATACTGGCAGGAAACTTTGTCGCCGGGGATACCATAAAAGTTGATGTCGAGCATGAGGCGATGCGGTTTTTGAAGGGTTAAAACTTGGTAGGAGGGGCTTTAGCCGCGACACTCGCGTAAAACATTCAAAAACTGGGCTAGTACTTAGTCAGTTTACAAATGACGTGTGCCTGTAACTGTGGGGAGGGGCTTTAGCCGCCCAGTGGCGACTGAAGTCGCCCCCACATCCAGTTGCTTAACCGTTCGCCCTGAGCCTGTCGAAGGGTGGGCGGTTAAGCCTTAACCCTTGATGACACCGCAGGCAATGCGTGCGCCGCCGCCGCCGAGAGGAGCCGGCTGGTCGGCATAGTTATCGCCGCCGCCATGGATAATAAGCGAGCGCGATTTAATATCGCTTAATTTCAGTTTAGGCGCTAGCACTGGGTAATTGGCTTTGCCGTCCTGACCGACAACCAACGCGGGAAGGTCGCCCAAATGTCCGTCACCCCACGGCGCTCCGTGGTTCTTGTTGGC
>JAYTLW010000300.1:0-3170 GCA_043729025.1 Methylobacter sp. | reverse complement strand
TTCAGGAACACCGCCTGCCTTGAGTTGTGCAACAATTTCAAGGGATCAAATATCATTGTCGCCAAACGTAGCCCACCAAATCCAATAGTTGAATCAGCTTATCGTAAGCATAAAAAAAACCCCCGCCTGAAATTCAGAGCGGGGGTGGATGAGGTCAGAGCATCCCGATCAGGGCGGATTGCCTCGCGGCAAATCCGCCTTACAGCGTTACGATTTGCAGATGGTCGTTGGGCAGGTACCGCCTATTGTGAAGTTAATCGTTGAATCACCGGCAGCAGGCGCAGCAGGTATTATAGTATAAGTAAAACCACCAGCGGCAGCTGTGCCAGTAGCTACAATTACTGCTGTAGCGGCTGTGACCGTAACACTAGTCAAGTCCGTTGTAGCCGTAGGCGCAGTAATCCCGAGCTTGGCATAAGTATCACATGAAGCCAACGCTCCATTTTCCTGCAGACATAGCGCCATTGCCGTTTTTACTGAACTGGTAGTGGAAATGACATTTGACATACGTGATTTGGTAATATAGTCCCTGTAGGCCGGAATTGCCACAGCCGCCAAAATACCGATGATCGCCACCACGATCATCAATTCGATTAAGGTGAAACCTTGTTGTGCTTTTTTCATAGATAATGTGTTCATCAGTAGATCCTCGTTAAGTGAAAAATAAACATCACTAGGACTTAAGCAGGAGCCATGCCACATCACCCGACACATCGTCATTTTATTTCCTGCAACGACTTAGCCTTAAGTAAATCAGTCATTGTAGGGGCGACTTTAGTCGCCACGGGCAAATGAATTCGCCCCTCCACATTGATCGAAATGCCACTCAAAAACCTACCGCATTCAAAATGCCCGCCCAAAAGCCCTGCCATGATAAAATGCCTCTCAAAAAGCCCTGCCAAAGCTATTGCACTCACTTAAATCAAGGGATGTCACATGCAACACCTCAGCCTACAAGCAATGACACTATTTTTCAGCGCTTGCATTTTTTTCTTCATAGCGCAACAATCAAAACTTACTAAGCAGCTTACTTGGAGCATTTAATGTCTATGATTACTATCAAGCTATCGAGCAAAGGTCAAATTGTAATCCCCAAAGAAATTCGAGATGAATTACATTGGCAAGCCGGGACTCAATTATCATTGCTTACTTCCGTCTCTGGCGTATTGCTGAAAGCGATGCCTGTCAAGACGGGACGGAATCTAGGCGATCTGATTGGTATGCTCAAGCACGATGGCGCACCGATCTCTATTGAGGAGCTTTGCAAACCAATTGATTTTAGCGCCGATTGGAATAAGTCGGAGCAGCGCAGCAAATGATTGCTTTCGATACGAATTTACTCGTTCGGGCGGTCGTGGACGATAATCCAGCGCAAGTCGCTATCGTTCGGCGTTTAATTATGCAAAATTCTGTATTCATTTCCCGAACGGTGTTATTGGAAACCGAATGGGTTTTGAGGGCGATTTATATGAAGTCCTGTGTTGAGATACTCGATTTTTTTAGGGCCTTGCTGGAAATTGATAACACCGAAGTCGAAGATTCAACTCAAGTCGGGTATGCACTTGACTGGTATGAGCAAGGAGCTGATTTTGCCGATGCCTTGCATCTTGCTGTTTGCGGCGCCGCCGTAATGCATACTTTCGACAAAGGCTTTTGCAAAGCGGCGAGGCAGGCAGGGATAAGCCCGCCAATAGTGGTGCTGGCGCAGTCAGGTAATCAGGAATAACTCAGGTCAATGTCATTGCGCTCTTTTGAACCCCAGGATGCATCATGCAACATCTCAGCCTGCAAGCCGCGACCACTTTAACCGAATGGAGCGTGCGCACCATTAGACGGCGCATTGCCGACGGCACGGTCAAGTGCGCCGCCGATAATCAGGACTATTACAAAACCATGATCTGTTTCGATTCGATCAAGCACGACATCGGCATTGCGCTTGATTCGGACGATTTCGAGCTGATTAAAAACGCCGACTCAGGGGATGCCGCCGCGCAAAACGATCTGGCGCTGCTTTTTTTGGAACAAAACAAGCCCAAAAGCGCAGTTTATTGGCTGGAACTGGCAGCCAAGCAGCAGGTTAGCGACGCGATGCACTTGCTGGGCTGTTGTTATTTGACGGGCAACGGCTTAACTAAAGACGACAATCTTGCCATGATGTGGATTGCCAAAGCCGCTTCACTGGGCCATCCGATAGCGCTCGCACAAATTCAATCGATACGCGTGACTTAAAATCCTGCGAGGCTACGAAAAACAGACGTTTTATAACAGCATGGACAGATATTTGCTCCTGCAATATCTGCATTCACCACATCCATGTGGATTATGCAAAAGCTGCATAGCGGCGCTTCGAGGCAAAGCCGCACCCACTTACTGATCGGTTATTAAAATAAAAATTTACAGGGTGCGGCCGGTTTCATGTTGCTGTAGAATGCGCATACCAATCCAACATTAGCCGGATTCATACCATGCAAGCCATAGCCAACACTTCCAAAAAAGCAACCAACATAACCCTCTCCACAGATGTATTGAGTGAAGCGAAGGCTTTAGGCATCAATATTTCGCAGTCTTGCGACCAATTCTTGCGTGAACTTGTGCGTAACGAGCGCGAACGGCGCTGGCAACTGGATAACGCCGAATTTATCGCCGCTTATAATCAAACGGTAAGGGATGAGGACTTGCCTTTGGACTTGTGGCGGTCTTTTTAAGATGCCGCGTTTTGATGTCTATAGAAATAGTGGTGAACATGCGGCAGTGACGCCGTATCTGCTGGATGTTCAAAGTGATTTGTTACAAGGTCTGGAAACTCGCGTCGTAGTGCCGCTACGCAGACGCGATCAATTTGCCGCTGTCAGTCTTCCCGCTAATCTTACGCCGACGTTCGAGATAGAAGGTGTCGAATGCCTGCTGGAAATGCCCAAGCTGGCCGCCGTGCCGCGTCGTTTATTGAAAACGCCGGTCGCATCGATTGCGTCCAGGCAGTCTGACATTACTGCGGCACTGGATTTTCTGTTTCAGGGCTTCTGAAAAAATACATCGTTCATGGACAATGCGCTTTGCTCACCGGCCTTTTTTTATATCTAGTGCCTGACCGAAAAAGCGATTTTTCAACCGCCCCCTCATTTTTGCCGGTATTCCATCGCCAGCCCGAACCTCTTTTTTCGGAAAATCTG
>JAYTLW010000299.1:0-2086 GCA_043729025.1 Methylobacter sp. | reverse complement strand
AAAAGGGTTACTTTATAACGATAAAACAAAGCATGGTAATTTAAGCCGTCCCCTTTTGAGTAACGTCGCGGCTTTATGACCCTAAAAATGAAGGAATTGTTAATGCACCAACCCTTTTCATACGTCGCAGCCGGTGGCAATAGGGAAAATAACGCAGCTTTTTTGCATCAATCAGGCGCCGGATTGAATCATTACGGCGCTATCATGCCATTGTGCAGATAGCCCTCTTCATAATTGAAAACCCTATCGGCATCAGGCAGCACCAGTCCCTCATTCTTGCCTTTGTAATCCAGACGAAACAACATGTCTTTAATGACGTTGATGCGGGCGGATTGTTTGTCATCGGCCCTGACCACGATCCACGGCGCGGTCAAATGATGGGTTCTGGCGAACATGATGTTGCGGGCCAGGCTGTATTCCTCCCAATGCTTATGCGCCGCTTTATCAATCGGACTGATTTTCCATTGCTTGAGGGGATCCTGCTCCCGATCTTGCAGGCGTTTCTTTTGCTCGTCCCGGCTAATATCCAGATAATATTTCAACAACTTGATGCCGGATCCTATCAGCAACTGCTCGAAGTCGGGCACGGTTTCAAGAAACTCATGGTATTGCTGATCCGTACAAAAACCCATCACCCGTTCCACACCCGCGCGGTTATACCAACTGCGGTTGAATAACACCATTTCCTGGGCAGCCGGAAGATGTTGGGTATAACGTTGAAAATACCAACTGCTGTTATCCCGGTCGGACGGTTTCCCGAGAGCCACCGTGCGCGTTTCTCGGGGACTTAAGTGTTGGGTGATGCGCTTTATGGTGCCGTCTTTTCCGCCGGCGTCCCGACCTTCAAAGATGACCAAAATCTTATCGTCATGCCTGATAATATGATTTTGAAGCTTCACCAGTTCGATTTGTAACTGATACAAGGTCTGTTTGTAATCTTTTCGGCCGATCATTTTTTTAGTCATGCTGAATGCCCCTTAGTCATTAACTTAACTTACATTTTTACCAAACGATAAAAAATGTGTTTTGCCAGTTCAGCCGTTGCAATATAGAGCGCAACGATGATGCCAAGCAAGCTGAGCAAACTCAACGGCAGCGGCTCGAAACCTATCAACGGCGCTATCGGCGAGTAGGGCAAGGCCACGGTAATGGCGACGATAGTCAGCGTTGCAATGGTCAGAAATTTGCCGGGGCGGCTGGAAAAAGACGACTTGCTGCTGCGCACCACAAACACGATCAATGCGGCGGAAACTACTGATTCCACAAACCAAGCGGTGCGGAATTGCTCTACCGAGACATCCAGCCACAACAGCAGGCCGAAGGTCATAAAATCGAACAGGGAGCTAACAAAGCCGAAAGTGATCATGAATTTACGGATGAATTTAATATCCCAGCGCCGGGGTTGCGAGACCATGTCAGGATCGACATTATCGGAGGCGATGGTCATTTCCGGGAAATCGGTGAGCAAGTTGGTCAACAGGATTTGCTTGGGCAATAACGGCAGAAACGGCAGGAATAATGAGGCCCCCGCCATACTGAACATATTGCCGAAGTTGGAGCTGGTGGCCATGAACACATATTTCAGCGTGTTGGCAAAGGTAATGCGTCCTACTCGAACGCCTTGCACCAGTACGGCCAAGTCTTTTTCCAACAACACAATTTCGGCGGTTTCTTTGGCGATATCAGCGGCACTTTCGACAGAAATACCGACATCGGCGGCATGCAGCGCCGATACGTCGTTAATGCCGTCGCCCATATAACCGACTACAAAACCGGCTTTTTTCAGCGCAATAATGATACGCTCTTTCTGGTTGGGTTCGACTTCGGCGAATAAATCGACTTCAGCCACTTTATTTATCAAGGCCGGGCCGCTCATTTGCTGAATTTCCGGGCCGGTAAGGATTTCGTGTTCGGCCAGCCCCAGCTGCTTGCTGACGGTGGCCGCTACCAGACGATTATCGCCGGTAATAATTTTGAGTGTCACGCCCAGTTCGCGCAATTGCTTGATGGTCTCGGCGCAATCGGCTTTAGGCGGATCGAAAAATAACAGAAAGCCTAAAAAGCGCATGTCGGCCTCATCGTCCTT
>JAYTLW010000298.1:0-10088 GCA_043729025.1 Methylobacter sp. | reverse complement strand
TGCTCGGTTGAAGAGTTGGTCGCCAATCCGGGTACGGCCTTGTCGCGGGCTTATGATTTGGTGTTGAATGGCACCGAGGTCGGCGGCGGTTCAATCCGTATCAACCGGACTTCCATGCAGCAAACCGTGTTTGAGATTTTAGGCATAGGCGAGGAGGAAGCCAGGGAAAAATTCGGCTTCCTGCTGGATGCGTTGAAATACGGTGCGCCTCCACATGGCGGCCTTGCTTTCGGCCTTGATCGATTGGTCATGCTGATGACAGGGTCGACGTCTATTCGTGACGTGATTGCCTTCCCCAAGACCCAGTCTGCGGCATGCCCTTTAGTCAGCGCACCGGCGGTAGTCACCGATGAGCAATTGAAGGAGCTGGGAATCCGGTTGATTAAGCCTTTTGGAAAAGAAAAAGCTAAGCAGGATTAATTGATTAATTTTTGGTAATTATTCAGCCACAGATCAACACAGATGCACACTGATAAATTGAAATATAAAGAACTTACCCATTTTATTTTCAAGAACGCCTAGTTCCTACGCGCTACGTGGGAACTCATGCTGTCCGCGCTATGGTCTACTTATATCCAAGCCGGACGGGGTTATGTTACCCCCGTTTGAAACGTTTTGCGTTGGTTAAGTGCAGCCACTTTACTTAGGCATCGCAGAAACATTAGGAGCGGGGTTGCAAACCCCGCCCCGCTTGATTTAAATCCGTTTAATCCGTGTTGATCTGTGGCTGAATAGTTATGATTTATTTTGAATATGCCTAAAACATTACTTGAGTCTTTAATATGACCAATACCTCATTTCCCATTCAAGATTACGCCTTACTCAGCGATGAGCAATGCGATGCCAAAATTATCGCCGCCAAAGCCAAGTTGGGTTCTCGGTGCGTGGTGCTCGGGCATCATTATCAGCGCGATGAAGTGTTCAAGTATGCCGATTTTTCCGGCGATTCCTTAAAGCTGTCCCGAGATGCGGCGCAATCCGATGCCGAATATATCGTGTTTTGCGGTGTGCATTTTATGGCGGAAGTCGCCGATATACTGTCCCGCCCCGAGCAGATCGCGATCTTGCCGGATATGGCGGCGGGTTGTTCGATGGCCGATATGGCCAATCTGATCAAGGTGCAAAAATGCTGGGATGAGCTGGCGCAAGTGATCGATGTGGAAGCGGAAGTCACCCCGATCACCTATATCAATTCTGCGGCCGATCTTAAAGCCTTTTGCGGCAAGCATGACGGTATCGTCTGCACCTCGTCCAATGCCCAAAAAATATTGGAATGGAGTTTCGCTAAAAAATCGAAAGTGCTGTTTTTTCCCGACCAGCATCTGGGACGCAATACCGGTTACCGGATGGACATCCCCTTGGAAGCTATGGTCACCTGGGACTTTAGACAGCCGATGGGCGGCTTGACCGATGAACAGATTCGCAATGCCAGAATCATCCTCTGGAACGGCTATTGTTCCGTGCATCAGGTATTTAAGCCGGAACAGATAGACAACTTTCTTAAACGTTTTCCGGAAACCAAAGTCATAGCGCACCCGGAAGCTCCGTTTGAGGTGTGCCAGAAATCCGATTACGTAGGCTCTACCGAGTATATTTTAAAAACAGTGCGCGAAGCCGAGCCCAACACCCGCTGGCTGGTAGCGACAGAATTAAACTTGGTCAACCGCCTGCACGAAGAGTGTAAGACCCAGGGCAAAAATGTACATTTCATGTCGCCGACCTTGTGCATGTGCTCGACCATGTTCAGAACCGACCCGCAGCATCTGGCCTGGGTGCTGGAAAATCTGGCCGCAGGGCATGTCGTCAATCAAATTTCGGTGCCCGCCGAAGATGCCAGGTACGCCAAGCTGGCCTTGGACAATATGCTGGAGCTGCGCTAATGTCGGTTGATTTTAGTCGCTTAAAGTATTTTTCGATGACCTATGTGTTCGTAGAGGAGGACGATATAGTCTGCGAATATGAGCAGGCAAGCGAAAATCCGGTCGTTGCGCCTGATGGCAAGAGCATCGCTTTTAGCTTAAGAAACATCGATCAAGATGAAGATAAAGATATTTATTCAGTCATTCTGGTTAAAGTAAGCGATGATGAATATTACCTAAAATCCGATTATTTTGACGATGCCGCCGAGCCTTACTTTTTAGATGTGGAAATTTCCGATAACGACGTGAAGTTTATCTTGGAAGGCGAGGATGAACTTATGTATTTATATGGATTTTTTGAATAAAACTGCGCAGAACTTTGCCGGTTCCCCGTTCAATGGCATAGTGTTTGACAAAGGCTGAGGCGTCAAAAAAACCAGCATCAGGCGCTTGCATCGCGTTCTTCAATATTGCTTGGCGTGGCTGCGCGCTTCGGTAAACGTAGCTTGTGTCATAGCGATTTCGGAGTGTACAAAATCATGAACATCATAGGCGTACATTTTCGCCGTCGTCAAACCAAAATTGCGCAATGAATGGGAGTTTCGAGTACAGGTTCGGCTAATACCGACAAATACCGAACCTTCACGTAAAACTAATCCAATCTTCATCTGATCTTAATCAAACCCCTAAGTTTCCCCTCATCTTGTTTCTGTAATCTTTAACTCATTCGTAGCGACTTGCGCCTAAGGCCGGTCGCGATGACTTTGGAGATGAACGGTTTTCACCGTTCATTATTGAACATAGACAGAATAGGAGTTTAGCGTAGTGCCAATCAGTCTCGGAACCATCTTCAACGGGCTCTTCAAGCAATACGGACACACCGTGATCCTATTGCTGCGGTTTATCGATATAGCCATGCTCATCGGCGCCGCTTGGGTCACCCATTATTTCTGGATAGGTCAGTTCGTCATCGACCAGGATTACCGCATAGTGATCGCCTTGGGTGTTTTGGCGGCCATTATCTTTTTTGAAATCGGCCAGGTTTATCGACCTTGGCGCAATGATGCGATGCGTGGTGAAGTCGCGCGTATCGTCAGGGCTTGGGTATTGGCCGTGGTGTCGGTCATTTCCATAGTCGCCTTGGTGCGTTTGCATTTCTGGTTCGGATCCAGTTATCGCTGGATCGTCACTTGGTGGGTGCTGGGCTTGTTATTCGTGCTGACCGCCCGTGGCCTGCTTTCTCAGTTGCTGCAATTGATGCGCGCCCGGGGCTGGTCTCAGGGTCGCATCATCCTGGTCGGATTGAATCAAATGGCGGTTGCGGTAAGTCAACAGTTAAATAACTCATCCTGGGCGGGTTTACAGGTGATCGGTTATGTCGATGACCGATCCGAAAACCGGCAAATACTAGGTGACTTTGCGCTACCGCGCCTCGGGGGATTGCAAGACCTCACCGCTATCGTCACTAACGAGGCCATAGACGAAGTATGGATCGCGTATCCCGGCGAATCGCTGGCGGAACGCGCACAGCATGAACTCCGGCATCTGCCGGTCAGTATTCGCTTGGTTATCGATTGTTTTGCATTCAAACAAAGTAAATTCCTCAGCTTGAACACGGTGGCCGGTATTCCGACCTTGGACTACTCGGTTTCTCCGCTGCATGGCGTTAACCGATATATCAAGGCGATCGTGGATAGATTGTTTGCATTGGTGCTGTTGCTGCTGATCAGTCCGTTACTGTTATTGATTGCTATCGGCGTCAAGCTGAGTTCAAAAGGCCCGGTATTTTATCGGCAAGTACGAGTCGGCTGGAACAACCGTTCGTTCACCATGCTGAAGTTCCGTTCGATGCCGGTGGATGCCGAAGCCAAAACCGGTGCGGTTTGGTCTAAGCCTAACGAAAAACGGGCTACCCGGTTCGGCGGTTTTTTGCGTAAAACCAGCCTGGACGAATTACCGCAATTGATCAATGTGCTGATGGGCGACATGTCTTTGGTTGGGCCGCGCCCTGAGCGTCCGGATTTTGTCGAAGTATTTAAGGATCAAGTGCCGAATTACATGAAAAAGCATATGGTTAAGGCCGGCATTACCGGCTGGGCTCAAGTGAACGGTTGGCGCGGAGACACCGATTTGAATCGGCGCATCGAACACGATTTGTATTACATCCAGCACTGGTCAGTATGGTTCGATCTGGAAATTGCTTTACGAACCGTACTGACCGGTTTTATCAATAAAAACGCTTATTAAGGGATACATACAACATGTTGAGATTAATTCTTTTGATGCTGACTTTACTGTTGTCGGCCTGCTCTTTGACGCCAGGCATGGATATGAATGCCGATAACAACCTGTCGGAACTGGATGTGCCGGTGATGAAGAACGGTAAGTTGGTTAAGGAAAAGGCCCGGATCGTTCCGATTACCGCAGACCTTATCATCGAGCGGGAAAACTCGCGCCAGCAGGCGGTTAATAACCTGCCGCCGGTGGATGCCAGCCAGACCGCCTATAAAATCGGGCCGCACGACAGACTGCTGATTACGGTTTGGGAACATCCCGAACTGAACGATCCCGGCGGTGAAAAAATTATGCCCGAATTGGCCGGTAAAGTGGTCGATGATAACGGTGAGCTGTATTACCCCTATGTAGGCAATATTCCGGTGGCGGGAAAAACCGTCAGCGAGGCCAGAACGCTGTTGACCCATGAGCTTTCCAACTATTTCAAGAAGGTCAAGCTCGATATTCGGGTACTGTCTTTCCAAAGCCATCGGGCAGCCGTGGTCGGCGAAGTTAAAACACCGGGCATTCAGTCCATGACCGAGACGCCGTTGACCGTAGCCGAAGCCATCAGTCGCGCCGGCGGAGTGATGCCGGATGCCGATATGAGCAACGTGGCTCTGGCGCGCGACGGCAAGCTCTACAAGATCGATGTGCTGGCGCTTTATGAAAAGGGCAGCTCCACGCAGAATCTGCTGCTGAAAGACGGCGATGTGCTCAATATCCCCGACCACAAGGACAGCAAAGTGTTGGTGATGGGCGAAGTCGGCAGGCAGCAGGCTTTGCAGATCAATAAAGGCAAGATGTCGCTCTCGCAAGCTCTGGCGGAAGCTTATGGTGTCGACTTCAATACCTCCAGGCCGGGAGAGGTCTATGTGATTAGGCCGGGCACTATGAATCCAGAGATTTTCCAGTTGAATGCGGAATCCCCCGATGCGCTGATTCTGGCCGACCAGTTTGCTTTGCAAGCGCACGATACCGTGTTCGTGGGCACCGCAGGCGTGACTCAGTGGTCCAGAGTCCTGAATCAAATTCTGCCGGGATCCTTTACATCGATGATGGGGCAAGCTGCTCTTATGGGGATGTAACAGGACAAGGCACACAGATCAAGAATGTAGGTCGGGTTAGCTGGAAAGAGCGTAACCCGACAGATCGAAGCCGACATGTCGGGTTACGGCTAGCGCCTAACCCGACCTACAGGACTTTTCAAACGATTGGGATATGACTATGTATATACAGAATGAAGCTACACTAGCGTTACCGCCACAGAATCCGTCGAGGATCGAAGAGTATGGCGTCAGTATCCGCGATTATGTCGATCTGTTGATCGAAGGCAAAAAAACTATTCTGTTGGCGCTGCTGTCGGTGTTGCTGGTGACCTCGGTCTATTTGGTCCTGGCGCCGCGCACTTATAAGGCTGATGCATTGTTAAGGATCGACAAGAACAAGGCACTGCTCGCAGCTCCCTTGCGTAACGAGGCGAACGGCGCCGCGACTGAAGCCGATAACCCACGGGCGCAGCGCGAGGTGGAAATCCTCCGTTCTCGTTCGGTGCTCGGCAAGGTGGTGGAAAACCTGAATTTGATGGTGGAGTCTTCACCTTATTATTTTCCCGTTATCGGCGAGTCCTTGGCGCGCAGGCATGACGATCATGACGGCATTGTAACGCCCTGGTGGGGTTTGGGCCGCTGGGCCTGGGGCGGCGAAAAGCTGAAAATCGCAATCTTTAATGTGCCGGATCGTTTTCTGGATCAAACCTTCACCCTGGTCGCTTTGGAAGCGGGCCGCTTTCGTTTGCTTGGGCCAAAGGAGCAAGTCTTGGCTGAAGGGCGGGTAGGCGAGACCGTTACCGCCGACATTGGCGAGGCGAGGCCTGTGATTGTCAAGCTTGGCGAACTCGCGGCCCATCCCGGCACCCATTTTGAACTGGTTCGGAAAACCTCGCTGGCGGCCATTGAAACCTTGCAAAAAGCCTTTGCTGTCAAAGAGGTGTCCAAGGACACCGATATACTCAGCGTAGAGCTTAAGGGCAGAGATCCGGTGCAGCTCGCTAAATCTGTCAACGACATCGCCGCCATTTATGTCAATGCGACTGTGGATTGGGAGTCTGCCGAAGCCTCGCAAAAGCTGGGTTTCCTGGAAAGTCAGCTGCCAATCGTCAAGGAGCGCCTGGAAAAGGCGGAGCAGGGCTTGAGCGCCTATAGACAGAAGCATGGCGCGGTCGACATCTCCGCCGAGGCCGAAATATTGCTCAAGCAGGCCTCCGAAATGGAGACATTGAACATCCAGCTCAAACAAAAGTACGAAGAACAGAATCAGCACCTGGAAGCGGCTCATCCGGACATGATCGCCACCCGTGGGCAAATCAAGCGTATCGACCAAAAGCTGGCGAATTTGGATAAACGGATTAAAGATTTGCCGCGCACACAGCAAAACGTGGTGAGCCTGTCGCGGGATGTGCAGGTCAATACCGAGCTTTATACTTCGCTGCTGAACAGCTCCCAGGAGCAGCGCATTGCCGCTGCAGGTTCCTTGGGCAACTCCCGGATCGTCGATTTGGCGGTGACTCCTGAAAAGCCGTATTGGCCGAAACCCGGTTTGTTGCTGGCTATCTCCACCTTGCTGGGCTTGAGTATGGGATCGGCCCTGGTGTTCCTGAGACACTCCCTGCAACGCCACGATAATTACCCGGCCTTGCTGGAATATCAGGTGGGCTTGCCGCTTATTGCCGCCATTCCGCACAGCAAGAATCAGCATCGCTTGGCGCGTTTGATCGATCAGGGCAGGTATCGTCTACCCGGCATCCTGGTCAGTCAGGAACCGCTGGATATTTCCGTGGAATCGCTGCGCAGTTTGCGGACTAATCTGGAAGCGACTCTGGACACCGACCAGAGCCAAGTCATCATGGTTTGCAGTCCGGCGCCGGGCATGGGTAAATCCTTTGTCAGCTCCAATTTGGCCGCGTTGCTTGCGAGTATCAAAAAACGTGTACTGATCATAGACGGCGACATGCGCAACGGCCGTTTGCACGAAACTTTTTCCGTCGACAAGCAACCGGGGCTGTCCGACCTGTTGGCCGGCAGGGTCACGCTGGGCGAGGTTATTGTCAGCCTGCCCGATATCGGGGTGGACTTCATACCACGGGGAAACAGCGTGCACAATCCTGCGGAATTGCTGGTGCTCGGCGATGTGGAGGAGACGCTTGAGCAGTTGAAAAGTTTTTATAACCATATCGTGATTGATTCGCCGCCGATTTTAGGGGCTACGGATGCTGCCATTATCGGCAAGTACGCCGACGCCACCTTCCTGGTGGTCAAAGAAGGCCGTTACACGGCGCAGGAATTGGAGGTCAGTTACAGGCGCTTCAAACAGGTCGGCGTGACGCCGAATGGCTTCATCATCAACGATATGAAAGAAGGCTCGTCGTATTATCCTTATTATGGCTACGCTTACAACCGACCCGATGCGGAGGCCAAGAATCCGGCGTCCACGTTAGCGGGTTGGTTTGGAAAGCACCAGGATCGTTATAATCTGCCTGCTGTAAAAGCCCAGGAACAAGAGACTCGACCCAGCCCCGGCTTGGCATGAAATTACGCTTAGAAAAAGACTTGCCGGTATTGTTGTTCGCGCTGGTCAGCGCGTCGACGCTGGCTTCTTTGCCCCAGGTCGAGTCGGCCTGGTTAGGGGTGAAAGAGGTGTACGGCGAACAGGATTTCGGTTTGCGAATCTTGCGCGAGGTGATGCTGGCTGTGCTGGTCGCTTACCTGTTTTTTGAACCCAGATTGCGGCGCGGCGTTTTTGCCAGTCCGGTGATGGCATTTTTGGCTGTCATCAGCAGTTATGCGCTGGTTGAGGTCGCTTATGCGCTGTATCTGGACTTGCCCTTAGTGGTGCCGATGGCGGGTCTGCGCGTTTTCGAATACCTGCCGCTGGGCTTGATCGGCTTTGTGGTCAGCCGGTTAGGCTCCGGGGCCTATGTTATTCATCGGTTCGCGCATTATCTTCGTTATTACATTGCGCTTCAGGCCGGGTTGGCGATAGCACAGGCCTTGTGGGCGCCGCCTTTGTTCGGGGTGTCGATGCTGGGCGGAGGACGGCCGTTCGGCACCTTTGTCAGCCCCAACCTATTCGGCGCCACCATGGCGACTTGCTCGCTGTTGTTCTCACTGGTGCCGGGCATGCGCAAGTGGGTGGTGGTCAGCATATTGTTGGCCTTGCTCAGCGGTTCGCGAACCGCATTCATCAGTTCTTTGTTGGTGGTTTTTTTTCAGATTTATGCGCTGCTGCGTCCCCGCGATCGCTGGGCTTTGATCATGCCTGCGCCGATGCTCGCCGTGGGCGCCTTAATACTGGCGTCCAGTCCATTGCTCAGCGGACGCGATGACGCTAATCCCACCGAAGACGGGCGCATAGATCTGTGGCAGCGGGTGTTTTCCGAGCATATTCATGGGCCGGTCGATTTATTGTTCGGCTGGGGCTTGGGACTGAGCTCCAACACCATCAATATTCTTTATGGAGCGGAACATTTTCAGGGTCAATTCGATTCGGACAGCCTTTATTTATTTCTGCTCAACGGTTACGGCCTGGTCGGTCTGCTGGCGTATTTTTTGTTGCTATGGGTAACGACCCGGATGTCCATTCACCCCAACAAGGCTATGGTAGTGATGTTCATTTTCGTAGCCGGGCTGACCTTCAACATGTGGGAGTATTTTCCGCAAAACGCGATCCTGATGTTTCTCTGGGGAACGGTATTAGGCACCGGCTTTCGGTCGAGTGCGATTCCACTACCGGCTCGCCCGCCGATAGTATCGGAATCATTTTATTGACAGCGATCCTTGATAGGAAAACAGCCATGTTCGGACTATTGAAAGAAAGACGACTGTTCAGCGATGCGTTTTGGTCGCTATTCGGGCAACTGGCCTCCGCCTGCGCCTTGTTGGCGGGCACTCGAATCCTCACCGAGTTGGTAACCCCCGATATATACGGTCAAGTCGCTTTATTGAACGGTTTTATAGCGCTGGGCGTGACTCTGTTTTCCTACCCTTTTATTTGCGCCGGTATGAGGATAGTACCGGAGTGCCAAAATAAACGGGAACGTGCTGATCTATACGCCGTTGTGGCGGGTTTAACCTGCCGGGCCACCGCTATTGCGACCGTTTTGCTGGTGTTGGGCGGTCTGACTTACAGCTATTTGACACGCACTAATTTCGGCTTATTTTTGCTGGCAGGCGTATTGCTGATGGTCACGGTTCGGCGCGAACTGGGCATACAGCTACTGATCGGCGAGCGTAAACAGCGTGGCGCAAGTTTATGGCAAACCACCGATAGCATTTTACGCCCGGTGCTGGCGATTTCGCTGGTGTGGTGGGGCGGTCAAAAGCCCGAGTGGGTGCTGCTGGGTTACATTGCGGCCAGCTTGGTCTCGAATACGCTTTGGTCGTTAGTGCTGGGCGTTAAGCCTGATAAAACCGAGCGCCCTATCGGCGTGAGGCAGTTCGGCTCTGAGGTGTGGGCTTATGCCCTGCCGCTGATCCCGATGGAATTGATATTTTGGGTGAACGGCCTAGGCGACCGGTACATCATCGGCTATTTGATGACGGCTGCGGAAGTGGGTTTATATGCCGCGACTTACTTGATCATCAACGAGGCGTTTAATCGCAGCGCCATGGTGTTGTTGCGCATTTTTCAGCCGGTTTATTTCCAGGCTTGCGCCCAAAATATGAACAAGCAAGGCTTTAAGATCTTATGGACATGGATAGCCTGTGTTTTGGCTTTAGGCATCATCGGCGTGTCGTTATTGCTGCTTACCAAGGACTGGGTGGCTTCCTGGGCGCTGGCAAAATCGTATCATTCGGCGGTAGAATTGATGCCTGCGATAGCGGTCGGATGTGCGCTGCATGCGTTGGGAACCGTAGTGGCCCAACCGCTGTTGGCCAGTAAACGAACACGGTTGCT
>JAYTLW010000297.1:0-1558 GCA_043729025.1 Methylobacter sp. | reverse complement strand
CGCGTGGATTGAAACTCAATGCTACCTTGCTGAGCAAAACATGTGACGTCGCGCCCCCCGTGGGCGCGTGGATTGAAACAGCGCTATGCGTTTTACGCGCTGATTATTATGCGTCGCGCCCCCCGTGGGCGCGTGGATTGAAACACCAGTGCAAGATTGGCGTTGTCGATAAAATCATGTATCTCCCGGCCCCAAAGCCGGGAGCGGATTGAAACAGAAAACTCATCGCCAAAATAAAAACAAACTATGGTATCTCCCGGCCCCAAAGCCTTCGGTTGCGGCCTGCTTTCTTTAGCAGGGATTTAAATTAAACCGAATTTGGTTTATATTTAGGTCTTTGCAAAATCGCGAGAATACTATGAATCTATCAAAAAACATTAAACCGATTAGCTATCTCAAGGCAAATGCCGCGCAGGTCGCTTTGGAATTAAAAGATTCCGGCCAAGCGATGATCATTACTCAAAACGGCGAAGCCACTATGGTTGTTCAGTCCGTTGCTGAGTATGAACGACTGCAAGAAACCTTGGCATTGTTGAAAATGTTGGCGCAAAGCCAACAAGCGGTCAGTTTAGGGAAGACCGTCTCCAGTGCGGATGCCTTTAGCCAATTGCGTGCTCAGCGCGGGTTAAAGTGACGCTAAAGGTTGTTCTCTCGGAACCGGCGCTGGCTGATTTGCTGGATATTAATGACTATTACCTACGGGAAGCCAGTGATCGCGTTGCGAGTAAGATCATTGATGGCTTGGAAGCTGCTGTAAATAATTTAGCGGAATTTCCTGACCGGGGCAGTATCCCCAAGGAGTTGCTGTCTTTGGGGATTCGGCAGTATCGGCAGGTTATTGAAAAACCTTATCGGATTATTTATGAATCATTTGCCGACAAAATTGTAGTCCATGCAATACTCGACGGACGGCGCGATATGCAAAGCTTACTCATGCAGCGTATTTTACGTGGGTGAGGTTAGGACTGTTTTCGGGCTGGTAAGGCGCTACAGGTACGGCGATGCGGGTAAGGGCTTTGAAAACACCAAAGCCTTCGGCTACGGACTGTTATCGTTGATCAGAATTTGATGTTATATTGCGTATGACAAGTCATACAAGAGGTGAGGTGATATTATGCGAATTAATGCACGTTTAGATGAGAGTCATGAAAAAAAACTACAGGCCATTCAGCAGGCAACAGCCTTAAGTACATCCGAAATAATTAAGCAGGCTTTGGATTTGCTTTATGAAAAAACTACTTTAACCGGCAGACAAAAAAATCAAAAATTGATTGAAATGCTGGCGGGTACGGCTGAAGGTCCGGAAGATTTATCAGTAAATTATAAAGAATATCTTTATCAAGGCTGGAAAGAAAAATAGGGTATTGAGTGATACAGGTTTTTGGTATGCTTTTTTTAACCCTAAAGATAAATTCCATCCGCATTCACTAGCGGTGATGCAGCGGCTGGATGAGGGATTGATAACGACTTGGCCAGTCATTACTGAAACCTGTTATTTGTTGGGGAAGGCATTGGGGAGCAAGAGCCAACTACGTTTTTTACAGGCACTTGATGCGGA
>JAYTLW010000296.1:0-5304 GCA_043729025.1 Methylobacter sp. | reverse complement strand
AGATGTAGGTGCGAATTTATTCGCACTGTGCGGATAAATCCGCACCTACGCCATATACCTCGCGCTACCCGTCAAAACTTCATTGGCGCACTACTAGCCCCGGATGCAGCTATCAACTAATTTGCATAGCCTTATCATGAAAAAACCACTGCAAATACTGCCCGGTATGCGAGGCCTTATGCTCGACATTACGCTTAGTGGGACGTAATCCATGAACCACCTTGCGCTATACTGAAAAAAATGTAATATTGCCCTCCCCAGTATATGGCTGGAAAAATCAATTCCACGCCTAGCTCACCCATCCACCGACCACCGAATATAGATGCAAGCAATCACCCCAAGCAACTACGCAAAAACACCGGACAAACACTACCTGAGCAGCATATCCGCATTAAAAAAAGAAATCAAAGCGCGCGGGCTTTATAAAAAAGACACTAAAATCGTGCTCTTGCATCTGTTTTTACATGTTGTTTTTACCGCAGCCGGGATCGCTTTATTTATAGGTTCGTCCACTGCTTGGCTGACAGTGATAGCCACTGTGTTGTTGCTGGTCGGCTTGTTAGGGATTGGTACGCACACCCATAATTCAGCGCACTATGCGAGCACCAACAGCAAGAAACTGGATGATGTTTTAGCCTACGTCGGCGATGTGGTTATCTTGGGCTTTTCAGTTAATTACTGGCAATATAAGCATAATAGCGTTCATCATAAAAACCCTAACATCGTCGGTCATGATTTTGATTTTGATTTTGCACCGATTTTCTCGGTCATTAAGGGTGAAAAAGACAATACGCAAGGCTTGCACGGTTTTTATTACAGATACCTGCAAGGGTTTATTTTTCCGGTCGCGATCGGCTTTCTTGCCTTCGATATTCAGCGTCAGGGACTCGCCTACCTGCTAAGTAAGATACGCAAAGATGAGGCGAATATAAGACATTATGTTGATTTGGCCTGCCACCTGCTCCATGTTTTGCTATGGATAGCATTACCTAATCTGTGGTTTGAATTGACCGATGTATTGCTGTTTTATCTGCTTCGAAACATGCTGTTATCTTATGCCTTGTTTTTTACGCTAGGCGCCTCGCATTTGGTTCCTGAGGCGGTTTTTGCAGCTAATGATCAGAGTTCGGCCGATTTCTTTTTAAAACAAACCGCCACCACCATCAATATTCACACGAATTGGTACGGCAGATTCCTTATGTCCGGTTTGGATTACCAAATCGATCATCATCTGTTTGTCGGGGTGTGTTACACCAAGTTGCCGGAGTTAAGCAAGCTGGTTAAAGAGTATTGCGACGTCAATGGTTATTCCCATACTACGCTCAGTATGGTGCCCGCCTGGATAAAAGTGATCGGTGTTTTTTATAAGCCCAAGCCGGTGATCCATGATCTGGAGTTATCCAGGCCGTCGGCCAAAGGCTGAGGCTTTGAAGATAATTTCAGGCAAAATAGGGCGCGCCGTACGAGCCTAACTCATCTACGGGCTTCGAGCATGTCGAAGATTGAGCGGGACAAGTCGATAAGTCATTCATGGTTCGACAATGCCCTCCTGAGTTTATCGAAGGGCTCATCACGAACGGCTTAACTTAAGGTAGTAACGGTGATAGGGGTAGACAAAGGCCGACTCTTTTCGCATATCGCCATCACTCAAAAAACCGCTTTAAATACATTCCGGTATGTGAAGCTGTATTTTCAGCAACCTGTTTCGGCGTGCCTTCTGCGACCAGCATGCCGCCGCCGTCGCCGCCTTCGGGGCCCATGTCGATAATCCAGTCGGCGGTTTTAATCACATCCAAATTGTGCTCGATGACGATGACGGTATTGCCGTGATCGCGCAGAGTATGCAACACATGCAACAATTGCTTGATGTCGTGAAAATGCAGGCCGGTGGTCGGCTCATCGAGTATATACAATGTTTTGCCGGTATCGCGTTTGGACAGTTCCTTGGCGAGTTTGACCCGCTGCGCTTCACCGCCGGACAGCGTAGTCGCATTTTGGCCTAAGGTGATATAGCTTAAGCCTACCTGAACCAGGGTCTGTAATTTACGGGCCAGGGTCGGCACCGGACTGAAAAATTCGGCCGCGTCTTCCACGGTCATGTCCAGCACCTGATTGATGGTTTTGCCTTTATAACGAATCTCCAGGGTCTCGCGGTTATAGCGTTTGCCGTTGCAGTTGTCGCAATGCACGAAAATATCCGGCAGAAAATGCATCTCGACTTTAATCACGCCGTCGCCTCGACAGGCTTCGCAGCGCCCGCCCTTGACATTAAAGCTGAAGCGGCCGGGCGTATAGCCGCGCGAGCGCGCTTCGGGCGTCGCCGAAAACAATTCGCGTATCGGCGTGAACAAGCCGGTGTAAGTAGCCGGATTCGACCGGGGCGTTCGACCGATCGGGCTTTGGTCTATGTCGACGACTTTATCGAAATGCTCAAGGCCCGTAATCGCGTCGCAGGGGGCGGGAATCAGGCCGGCCCGGTTGATCAGGCGCGCGGCGTGGCGGTACAGGGTATCGTTGATCAAGGTTGATTTGCCGGAGCCGGAAACGCCGGTGACGCAGGTCAGCAAGCCCACCGGAAAGGCGATGTCGACATTTTTCAGGTTATGGCCGTGAGCATTGCGGATCACGATCAGCTTGTTTTTATCGACAGGGGTCAAGACTTCAGGCATGGCAATGCCGATTTTTCCCGATAAATACTGGCCGGTTAACGAGTCCTGGTTGTTCAGAATGTCTTCCAGAGTGCCTTGGGCGATGATGCGCCCGCCATGCACACCTGCGCCGGGGCCTATGTCGACGATATGCTGGGCCGAACGGATGGCGTCCTCGTCATGCTCGACCACGATCACGGTGTTGCCTAGGTCGCGCAGGCGAAACAAGGTGTTCAGCAAGCGCTGGTTATCGCGCTGATGCAGGCCTATCGAGGGCTCGTCCAGCACATACATCACACCGACCAGACCCGCGCCGATTTGACTGGCGAGGCGGATGCGTTGCGCTTCGCCGCCGGAGAGCGTGTCCGCGCTGCGATCCAGGGTTAAATAATCGAGACCCACGTTGACCAGAAATTCCAGCCGCTCCTGGATTTCCTTGACGATTTTTGCTGCAACTTCGCCGCGTTTGCCGGGGAGGTTTAATGTTTTAAAAAAGTCTAAGGAAGTGCGGATCGGGAAACGGCTGAGCTGATGTATCGGCAAGTCTTCGATAAACACATGTCTGGCGGAAATATTAAGTCTTGCGCCTTCGCAGACGTTACAGGCTTTCTGGGACAAATACTTGGCCAGCTCGTCGCGCACCACAGACGAATCGGTCTCGTGGTAACGCCTTTCCATATTGGCGATGATGCCTTCAAAGCTATGGCGCTTGTTTTTGACGGAGCCCGCGCCGGTCATGAACTTAAAATCAATAAGTTCAGCCCCGCTGCCGTAAAGGATAACGGCCTGATGTTCTTTGGATAACTCAGAAAACGGCGCTTCCGGGTCGAAGTTATAATGTTTGGCCAGCGAACAGATGAGTTGATAATAATAGGCGTTGCGTCGATCCCAGCCACGAATTGCGCCCCCGGCCAGACTGATGTCCGGGTTGTGGATGATCAACTCGGGATCGAAATGCTGGCGCACTCCCAGGCCGTCGCAGCTGCTGCACGCGCCCTTTGGATTGTTAAACGAAAAGATGCGTGGCTCCAGTTCGGGCAGACTGTAGCCGCATTTTGGGCAGGCGTAGCGTTCGGAAAACATCAGCTCGGTCGCATCGTCGATGCAGACGGCGATCGCGATGCCGTCGGCAATGCGCAAAGCGGTCTCGAATGATTCCGATAAGCGTAAGGCAATGTCGCTGCGGATTTTAAAGCGGTCGACGATGACTTCGATGGTGTGTTTCTTTTTTAAGTCCAGCGTCGGCGGCTCATCCAGATCATAAACCGTGCCGTCAATCCGGGCGCGGATAAAACCCTGGGCGCGCAGGTCATCGAGCAGTTGGATATGTTCGCCCTTGCGGTCGTTGATCACCGGCGCCAGCAACATCCAACGTTGATCAGGGGTTTGTGAGAGCACATGGTCGACCATCTGGCTGACGGTTTGCGCTTCCAGCGAGGCCTGATGCTCGGGGCAGCGCGGCGTACCGGCGCGGGCGTAAAGCAGTCTTAAGTAATCGTAGATTTCGGTGATGGTGCCGACCGTGGAGCGCGGGTTGTGCGAGGTGGATTTTTGTTCGATGGAAATAGCCGGTGACAGGCCTTCGATATGGTCGACATCCGGCTTTTCCATGATCGCTAAAAACTGGCGGGCATAAGTAGACAAGGATTCTACATAACGCCGCTGGCCTTCGGCATAAATGGTGTCGAAAGCCAGCGAGGATTTGCCCGAGCCTGAAAGTCCGGTGATCACGATGAGCTTATCTCTGGGCAGGTCAAGGTCGATATTTTTCAGGTTATGCGTTCTGGCGCCACGGATGCTGATCGTATCCATTAAATAATTCCGGCAATTTAAACAACCGTATAATATACGAGCAAAGCCTTGTTATTACAAACAACAGACACGCCGGAAAAACCCGCTAATGGTCATTAACGCCTTAAATTCATTCGTCTGCAAATATATCCGCTTTATCGAAATGCTCGGTGTGCTGATGCGCATCTTCAGTTTCTCTTTGGTCAGCTGGCTGGGCGCTGAGAGCCCGTTTTTGTTTGTCTGGGCCTTTAATACCGTAGACGCGGTGATGCTTTCCTGGTGTTCGATACTCAAGAAAGACAGCGCCTATACCTTGCTGAACGTGTTCTGGATTATGGTCGGCATCGTCGGGATGTTAAGAGCCAGTCATTTTTCAGTCATCGCTATTAAATCCGCCGGTCTGCATTTACTAACGCAGGCCGTCGCGTTGTTCAGTTAAACAACGACTCGGATACAATTGAACGAATCTGATAAATAAAGCTTGTTATAATGGACGCCATTAAATTCATAGCGAAAGACCTACGAGGTTTTTAAAGCCTCGTAGGTCTTTTTCAACAAATGGAGGGTTGATGTATACAGCCTATCAAACGGGTTACTTTGCGCATTGGCTATCATTGAAAGGTAAGGCTGAAAAATCTCTGACTCAAACCATTGCAAGTGCCAAAGTTGACATGAACCCGCATCAAGTTGAGGCTGCACTATTTGCATTGGCATCTCCTCTTTCCAACGGCGTTATCCTCGCCGACGAAGTGGGCTTAGGTAAAACTATCGAAGCCAGCCTTGTGCTTGCTCAAAAATGGGCGGAACGTAAGCGCAAACTGCTGTTGATTGTGCCTGCCACTTTACGCAAGCAGTGGAGTCAAGA
>JAYTLW010000295.1:0-14002 GCA_043729025.1 Methylobacter sp. | reverse complement strand
TAAATAGTGAGCCCAGGTTACATCCTCATAACGGCCTGAAAACACATAAAAGCTGCCGTTTGAAATGGCAAATGCAGCCGATGCCGCCAGTATCAGGAGACCCAACTGCATTGCCAGGCCAGTTATTTTTAGCGATTTAAATGCCGAGCAATAGCGGCCTGCAAACCACATCACCGCATAGGTAGGAATCAAAAAAACATAGGCGGGCGACACACACCAGCTGCTGGTGCCGTTTGAGATGGCGAGATAATCAATCAATCCCGCCATGACAGCCAAGAAGACGAACAAGGCCTTTTTGCGGTAAAAACCGGCAAAGAAAAAAACCGCCAATGAAGCATCAGGCAGATGCAATACGTCGCCAAAGTGATGAAAGCGCGTCAGCACCATCAGCGCGATCAGGAGGATTGGCAAATACTCGACTTGCAGCCATTGTTTTATGTTCATCATATTGTCTCCAAAGGGGTAAGTTGTTAGTTATTATAATGGATTGAAAGAAAGAAGTTTCTGTCTGCCGTATTGTAGGTATTAACTGTTTGATAGTTTTTATCCAGCAGATTATTTAATTTTGCGCTCAGCGTCCAGTTTTTAGTTAAATGATAAGCTGATCGTAAATCGACGGTTACGTAACCGTCAACCTTGGTTTTGTTCAGTGTATCATCAAAACGGTCGGATTGAGCCAGCACCATAGCGCCCAGGTCAAACTGTCCGAAAGAGCGTGATAAATCATAAGATAAGGTTTTTTCCGCACGGCGCGGTAGCCGCATATTGGACTCCCGATTTTTAGGGCTTAACAGGTTCATGTTCAACTTACTGTTCCAGCCCATCAACTGAGTTCCGATTTCAGCTTCAATACCGTCAATTTGCGCTTTGCCGACGTTTTCCGCGCTGAATAGAAAGGTTGTAGGATTTGTTACCGTCACGATCAAATTGTCGATATTGGTATGGTAACCTCGAATCTCCCATTGCATCCAATCATGGTCACCAGCTAGTCCGGCTTCGAAAGAAGTTGATTGTTCGGCTTTCAGCGAGGAATTACCGAAACCCGGAAAATAAAGCTGATTAAATGTCGGCGCTTTAAATGCATTACCAAAACTGGCAAACGGGCTGATACCGTAGCTTCCGTTATAGCGCCAGCCGAAATTGCCGGTCAACTGTTCGCCAAAGGCCTCGTTTTTATCGCCGCGTACCGATGCGTTGATAAAGTGATTATCCAGAATGCGGCTGTGCAACTCGGTAAAAATGCCTGCATCATAACGGGAAGTTTCATTATAGGCGGTTGAGCTGTCAACTTGATCCAGTCGGTAATCTGAGCCGATAACCAACCGGTGATCGTCGGACAAGGCAAGCTCATTCAGCCAACTGGCATTCCACCGGGTACTGCTAAACCGGCTGGAAAATGTTCCATCAGGCGCAAAGTTGTCACCGTCGTCGCGGCTTTGTCCCAGTCGCAGTATTGAGCGCCAGTTATCGACAATGTTGATACTGGCGGTAGTGCCAACGACCTGTTCTACAAATTCCGTTTTATTTTGGAAGTTACCGTCATATTCGGTTTTCCCCTCAGCCCGCATAAAAAACGCCTCAACTTCGGCATTGTTGTCAAAACGGTGGCCTAATCGGGCATTCAACGCTGTATTCAGATAACCATCCTTGTCCGGCTCATTAACGCCGAATGGCCCTGGGGTTGGCTGCCGGGAATTAAAACCCTGAGAACCAAACTGCGATGAACCCAAGGTAAACCAGCTGTTTTTCCATTTACCGCTGACTGTACCGGAAGCGCGGTAAGTATCATAAGAGCCGCCGCCTGCATCCAGAGTAACGCTGGGCTTATCCTCCCGCCCGCCTTTACGGGTAAAAATCTGGATAACCCCGCCTATTGCTTCCGAACCGTAAAGACTCGATTGAGGCCCCCGAATAATTTCCACCCGCTCGACCTGATCAATCGGAATAAATTGAAACGGTGAAGTGCCGGAGGTAACAGAGCCGACTTTAATGCCATCGATCAATACCAATACGTGATCGGAATTAGTTCCGCGCATGTAAATATTAGTATCTTTTCCGTAGCCACCGCTTTGCACTATGTCGATTCCGGTCGTGCCGCTTAGCAGTTCCGGTATGGTTTTAGCCTGCAGGCGTTCAATATCCTTACGGGTATAGACAGTAGCTGCAGCCGCCAGCTGATTTTTCGCCGTCTCTGTTCGGGTTGCGGTAACAACCAGATCGGGAAGGTTTTGCGGAGTTTCCTGCGCATGTAACTGGGCATTAAAACCCGTGAGTAATAATGAGCCGAAGATGAATTTTTGCATGTGTATCCTCTGCGCCGCCCGCGCATAATGGTTGTGAGTACACAACAGAGGACAAAAGAAAACGAGAGATGACGTAAACGCGAAGCTGTACTGTCACTTTCATAGACAGCCCTCCGCTGTACCGAATTAAACTCTCGGGCCGGTCTCCGGGCTTATAAGTGGCGTTAACCTGAATCATCACCTTCCCATGCGTGAACACAGTGGCATCTCGATGAAACTTTACTTATATACCGTTGCGGGGGCAGCGTCGGATTTGGTGTAAACCTTACCGACTTCCCGTTTAACCATTAGGTCTGAAAAACCTTCTGGAACCTGAAAGCAAGGCGCAATTATAGGGAGTTTTATCGATAAAGCAACTGTGGCGTTGACTGACAAAAACAATATTTACCGCTGACAAACGCCGCAAAACACCGTCGAGCGCTGGGCTATTCTGATTTCTGTCAACGGTTGTAGACAACTGACGCACGGCAATCCGGCGCGACCGTAGACTTTAAGTTGCTGCTGAAAATAACCGGGTTTTCCGGCTTCATTGACAAAATCCCGCAGCGTCGTGCCGCCTTGCTCGATCGCGTGTCGCAGCACCACACGAATACACTCTGCCAGTTTTTGATAACGCGCCAAAGACACTTTGCCGGCCTGACGCGTAGGCTGTATGCCGGCCATAAACAGGCCCTCATTAGCATAAATATTGCCGACGCCGACCACGATATGACTGTCCATGATGAACGATTTCACCGCCAGCTTGCGGTTTCTGGATCGCGCATACAGCAGTTCGCCGCTAAACTCGGCCAATAGCGGCTCCGGGCCTAAATCTTTGAGCAATTGATGCTCTGCGGCAGGCTGCGTAGTCCATAACACCGCGCCAAACCGGCGCGGATCGTTAAAGCGCAGCACTGTTTCGTCATCAAACACAAAGTCGATATGATCGTGTTTGCCGGCCGCTTGGTCTGCGGACAAAATCCGCAAACTGCCGGACATGCCCAAATGCAACAGCACCGTGCCGTTGTTGGTTGCAAACAGCAGGTACTTGGCTCTTCTGGTGACCGATTCTATGCAAAGTCCGCTTAAGGTTTGATTGAGCGCTTCGGGCACCGGCCAGCGCAGTTGGGGCTGGCGAACGATCACCTGTTTGACGATTTGACCAACAATATGCGGCGCGATGCCGTTGCAGGTGGTTTCAACTTCGGGTAACTCGGGCATGAGGGCAGGGGGGTAATGTGTTAAGTGCGTGTTGCAAAGTTTAACATGGTTGTGGGTATGAGCTGGCGGATTGGGTGGGGTTTGGATTTTGTGTAATTATCCATGTAGGTCGGGTTAGGCGTTAGCCGTAACCCGACACATTCGCGCATAAATGTCGGGTTACGCTATAGCTCGGCAATTGCTCCTGCATTGCTCTACCTCCTGCATCCATTCAGTCGTAACCCGACCTTGTATGATCAAAACTAATAAAATATTGCTAAAGAGATCAAGTAAGCTTTAACGGTTTATTGGGAGGCCGTCCCGACCTGAGGACTGGTTTTGTTAATCAGAGCCTGCTGCGTAGATTGGCGGTTTGCTGTCGTGAAATCACCCTACAGAGCTACAATAATTTGACCAATGCCGCTACAACAGCAACTGATGCCATCATCATACCCCCTAATTTAATAATCAAACGATATTCCATTTCACGTAAACGCATATCCAAATGCTCTTTGGTCACCAAATTATCTTCAATAATTCGGCGATGCTCGGAAGCAAATACTTCAGCCTGCTCCTCAGAAAAACCAACTGACTTGAGTTTCTTAATAAATTCGTGGGTATCAAACGTAATGGTTGCCATATCACACACCTACTCTTACTATTCATAAAACTGATTTGTAATATAGCATGCAGCAAGTCGCTATACCAAAACCACCGGAAGAAAAGTGGTCTGCAATCAAGGAAATTCTCTATTTGTTGTCTGTTCCAGATATACACAAATCCTACGTGATGAAATGAATGCCGAAGAGTGACGGAGTTTGCAACCCCGTCACTCACGATTGGCAAATCGGTGCATTGTTCAATCGCAGAAAAGGGATAAAAAGACCAACGCGACCCGTTAGAGCACGAAGTGAAACCCGTCGCATCGGTCATTGATTATGATGGGTTTCAGCTATAGCCTCTACCCATCCTACCCAATTTTTACGCGGCCCCATCTTTTGCATTAAAGTACGTTTAAGCGTACGATAAAATTTTGGCCTAACCCAGGAGCATTTAAAATGCAGACACTAAGCGCAAGTGAGGCACGGGCGAATCTTTACCGGCTCATTGATGATGCCGCAACATCCCATGAACCTGTCGTTATTACAGGCAAACGCAATAATGCAGTTCTTATTGCAGAAGAAGATTGGTCGGCAATCCAGGAAACCCTATATCTGTTGTCCATTCCCGGTATGCGCGAATCCATACATGACGGAATGAATGCCGCCGTTAGCGAATGCGAAAAGGAGCTTGATTGGTGACTTGGCTGTTGGTTTACACAGCACAAGCCAAAAAGGATGAAAAAAAACTGGGTAGTGCAGGCTTAAAGGAAAAGGCGCTGGACTTGCCCAAACTCATCGAAACGAACCCCTATCAGAATCCGCCCCCGTACGAAAAGCTTGTTGGCGATCTTTCGGGGGCTTATTCGAGGCGAATCAATATTCAGCATCGCTTAGTCTATGAGGTGCTGAGCGACCAACATACGATAAAAGTATTGAGAATGTGGACGCATTACGAATAAAAGGTTCAATTTCAATTACGGTGTTGAAAAAGATGAACGGGGGCAAAAGTTGTAAAGTAGGTTCGACGATAGGTAATCTACCGCACAACGAAAGACCGTAATCGGCGTTGTACATTGATTGGCGATTTGCTCAGCAACTGCCCCCTGCGTCGTTTTACCGGCTGCATTCATGCAGTCGTGTTGCGGCCTGTCCTCTACAATTCCCGAGTCGCACTGAATTTAATATCCGGCCAGCGCTCTTCGGTCAGTTGCAGATTAACCCGGCTGTTGGCGACATACACCAGATAACCGCCGCCGTCTTCGGCCAGATTATCAAAGGCTTTGTTTTTGAATTCTTCAAGCTTGGCTGGCTTGTCTGAGCTGACCCAGCGCACGGCTGAGATGGGTATCGCATCATAAACGCATTCGACATTGTATTCGCTTTTAAGCCGGAACGCGGTGACGTCAAACTGCAGTATGCCGACCGCGCCCAAGATCAGGTCATTATTTTTTAAGGGCTTGAATAACTGCGTCGCGCCTTCTTCGGTCAATTGCACCAGTCCTTTTTGCAGGGCTTTGGCCCGTAACGGGTCTTTTAAGATCACCCGGCGGAATAATTCTGGCGCAAAATAAGGAATGCCGCCGTATTTCAGCGTCTCGCCCTGGCTAAAGGTGTCGCCGACTTGAATAGTGCCGTGGTTATGCAGGCCGATGATGTCGCCGGGGTACGCTTCTTCGACGCTTTTCCGGCTGTCGGCCTGAAAGGTAATGGCATTGGCAACCTGAATGTTTTTGCCGGTACGCACATGATGGATTTTCATGCCCTTGTCAAATTTACCGGAACACACTCTTAAAAAGGCGATCCGATCCCGGTGCGACGGATCCATATTGGCCTGAACTTTAAACACAAAGCCGGTAAACGCCGACTCTTCCGGCAACACCGTGCGCTGCTCGGCGGCTCTGGGTCTGGGGGAGGGCGCATATTCGGCGAAGGCATCGAGCAATTCGATAATCCCGAAATTGTTGATTGCCGAGCCGAAAAAAACCGGGGTCAGCTTGCCCGCCAGATAGTCTTCAAGATGAAATTCATGACTGGCGCCTTTGACCAAATCGATTTCATCCCTGAGTTCTTCGGCCTGATCATCCAACAGTTCATCCAGCTTAGGGTTGCCGAGACCTTTGATGATTTCGGCCTGGGCAATCTTGCCGCCATGTTGGGGGCTGAACAAATGAATTTCATCTTTATACAAATGATAAACGCCCTTAAACCGTTTGCCCATGCCGATAGGCCAGGTGATCGGCGCGCATTTGATGTTCAGAACCTGCTCGACCTCGTCCATTAACTCAATCGGTTCGCGGCCTTCCCGATCCAGCTTGTTGATAAAGGTGAGTATCGGCGTGGTGCGCAGGCGACAGACTTCCATCAGGTTAATGGTGCGGTCTTCGACACCTTTGGCGACATCGATCACCATCAAAGCGGAATCGACCGCTGTCAAGGTGCGGTAGGTATCTTCGGAGAAATCTTCATGGCCCGGCGTATCGAGCAGGTTGATAATGCAGTTTTTATGTTCGAACTGCATTACCGAGGTGGTCACCGAAATGCCCCGCTCCTTTTCCATTTCCATCCAGTCTGAAGTTGCGTGACGCGCGGCTTTGCGCCCTTTTACCGAGCCTGCCAGCTGAATCGCGCCGCCGAACAGCAACAGTTTTTCGGTGATCGTGGTTTTACCCGCGTCTGGATGCGAGATGATCGCAAAGGTTCTGCGGCGCTGGGTTTCGGAACAAAGTTCAGTAATCGACATGTTTTATGAAAATGAGGTACGCAAACCGTACACGATAGTGTTAACAGGGAACGAATGGATGATTGAGGGCTGCCGGTCAAGATGAAAGCATTACCGGAAACAGTAAGCCGAGCTTTAAAGGTAGCTACAGCCGGTAGATTTTACCTAATTCATAGCGAATAAGTAAGCGCTAGCAATAGCTTGTTCGGGAAAATGATCCATTATAAGGCTATAGAACCTGGAAAGGGGACGGTTTGGCCTTGTCATTTAAATCCTTAAGGCAATCTTACCGCTTGTGAGCGACCGTTTTAAAAAAGTTTTGTCGTCATGATGATAGGTGCTGGGAGTGGTAGCTGCTAACAGTATGCATTTTTTGAGTGCTGGTCGAATAAAAAACAAGGGCGTGTCATTTTCATCGCTTGGGTTAATCTTAAGCCCTTTAAAAGCGATAATTAAGCGCGGTTCTAACGCTATGAGATACCAGATCAACATTAGCAATGCCGTTAGCATCAGTAACGCCTGCAATATTACGCATTTCCATCGATAAGGGCTGACCATAGTCGGTGTACAGATACTCGGTGCGTAGTGAAAAGTTACCGTAAACAGCGTATTCCATGCCTCCGCCCAGAATCCAGCCGACCTGAACGCTGTCTTTATTGTAGACATCACCCACTTCGTTGTCATAACGAACACTCGTGTCGGCAAAACTTGCGCCCGCCACGGCATAGGGCAGGAATTTTTTCAGCGCATAACCAACCCTGGTTCGAATAGCGCCCTGTAGCCTGTTCTTGAAAGAAAACTTGTCGAAAATGCCGCCAATATCCCTTCGGATAAATTCACTGTCACCATCGGGATAAGTGAAATCAGCTTCGGCGCCAAGAACCCAGACTGAGGATAGTTGATGGTTGTAACCGGCATGAACGCCAGGCAATACATTGGTCACACTCAGGTGCTCGTTGTATGTCCCGGTAGGGTTGATAAAGTTGCTGTGACCGGCATTCAAGCGCGATTCATTAAACAGTGCGCCTACGCTGATCCCTGTGTAAAAACCCGTCCATGTCGCAGCAGGGTTTGCTGTCTGGGTTTCAGCAGCCGTGGCGCCTGCGGCGGTAGCCAGAAAAATCATGATTCCAGAAATTTTACGCATTATTTTGTCCAAACTAATTGTTTTGAAATAAGACTATAGCACAGTTATTTAACTTGACTAGTTAAGAGTGAGTAGCCAGAATTGTGCCCTGCATTTTAGCAAAAAACCGATAAGTAATAAATTCATAACTTACATACTTGGGTTTTTATTTGCGCTATATTGATTGCCCGGTAACGGCGTCAGTTTTGACTGGCAGATAGCAGGATGTTTTGTTATATTCCAACTTGTAAGAATCCATGGCCTTAATTCAGTAACGGCTTTGCCCAGAGGCAAAAAGCCGGATCTGTCCTCGTTTTCGTGCGCTTAGATTCAGTTGGGGCTTAAACACTCACGGGTCTATAAATAAAACGCTTAGGCTTTTCAGTCGGTATTTCTTTGGGAATGATTACCTTTTCGTCGCGGGTTGAAATACAAGCGGATGGCGGGCAATCACTATTATTTTGTGAATTTTGAGGAAGGAACAAATGAATAAAATTGAATGTGAATTAAGGCTTAAATGCCTTACAGGCCTGCTACTCGCCACGGCCATGCTTGCGCCGATGCCTACAACAGCCGCATCGGCTCCGATGCCTTTAGCAGCCGCTACGTCGCCGGTGTTGGCCGATCAAGGGAAAAAGTGGGACGCCAGCACCCGGGAAAAATACTATACCCAGGATCAGGGTTCGAGAATCATGCCCTTGAAATGGATCAACGCCCTGAAACAAGCGAACGGCTCACCTTTTATGGAGGACAGTTTGAGCCGTTACGGCTATCTGCCGAATCCCAAAAGTCCCGAACCCGGTCTGCCGGTCGGCTTCACCGCCGCCGAGGACAAAGGCGACAAAATCATCGGTATGAACTGTTCGGCCTGCCATACGCGTCAGATTGAAGTTGACGGAACCGCTTACCGGATTGACGGCGGCCCCGCTATTTCCGACATGCAAAGCTTTTTGAGCGACCTTGATAAGGCGGTCAACACGGTGCTCACCGATAGCGGCGCTTTTACCAAATTCGCCGCAGCGGTACTGGGGCCGTCAGCCAAAAAGCAGGATGAAGACACCTTGCGCGCCGACCTTGCCGCCTGGTTCCTGCCTTTTAACACGATCATCAAAGCTTCGCTGCCGACAGCGTCGCCTTGGGGGCCGTCCCGACTCGACGCCGTGTCGATGATCTTCAACCGGGTTACAGGTCTGGACATCGGGCCGGCGCCGACCTATATGATTCCTGAGAACATCAAATTGGCCGACGTACCGGCTCGTTACCCGTTTATCTGGAACGCCCCGATTCAAGACACCACGCAGTGGCCGGGTTTTGCTCCTAACGGCAACCGCATTTTTGGACTGTCCCGAAATCTTGGCGAAGTGTTCGGCGTGTTTGCCGTTTTTCATCCCAAAAAAGACGAGTCGCGATTGCTTAAAATCAATTACGTGGACAACAATTCGGCCAATTTCCACGGCTTGAACAAGCTGGAAAGCTTGATCAAGAAGATCGGCCCGCCGAAATGGCCTTGGAAGCTGGACACGGCCTTGGCCGCCGAGGGCGAAAAAATATTCAACAAGAAAGACCCTGCCCAAGGCAATGAAAGCTGCGCCGATTGCCACGGCATCAAGGACGGCAAGAAACGCTCTTTGACCCACAAGACTTGGGCTACACCGTTGCTGGATGTCGGTACGGACTCCAGGGAAGTGAACCTGTTGAGCTCCCAGGTTAAAACCGGGGTGCTTGAAGGCGCATCGCTATTCCCCGGCAAGCCGCCGCTTAAAGCCGTCGATTCGGCCTTTTCGGTATTGGGCAACGTCGTCGGCGGTTCCATACTTCAGCATTACCTTCCGGTCGAACTGAGCGCGCAACAGGTAAAAGAACGCAGCAAGCTGGATCGGTTGAAAGCGATGTTTGAAAAAGAAGTCGAAAAATTAGAAGATCTCGGCGATTTGGGTGGTTTGGACGACCTCAAGGAAATTTATCCAACGAAAGAAAAACCGGCCACGCCGACTTATCCGTACGAATCACGGGTGCTTCAGGGCATTTGGGCTGCGGCGCCCTATTTGCATAACGGATCGGTATCGAGCTTGACCGAGTTGTTGACGCCATCGGAAAAACGGGCCGCCGAATTCAAAGTCGGCCCGGCCTATGATCCGGTTAAAGTCGGACTGGCGGCGGAACAGACCAAGTTCAATTTCACGCTGAAAACCACGGATTGCAGTAAAAGAGACTCCGGCAACAGTCGCTGCGGTCACGACTACGGCACCAGCTTTACCGACAAAGAAAAACAGGCGCTACTCGAGTACCTAAAGAACCTGTAAATTCTGACCTTCGTTAAACGGCGGGACGGGACTTTTAAGCTCCGTCCCGTTATTTTGTTCAAAACACACCTCGTTTGAGTGGCTCCCTATAATCTTTGTTAGCGACAGCTACCAAATGACGACAAAAGGATACAATCATGAGCATTTCCTCTTATTTAGAACAGTACGATGCGGCGGCAGACGCCGATAAATTTCCGCTGGTGCGGCGCTGGATGTACAACGAGCCGCTACTGTTTTTCAAGGAACTGCGCGACAAGCGACCTATCCTTGTTACCCCGGAATGTACGCTACTGGCTCTGTTTGACGATGTTACCGATGTGCTGAATATGCCCAAGGTATTCACCGTAGAGCCGTATGTGGCGAAGATGGCCGATTATCTGATGGCCCATGACGACGATGCCCTGCATAGCCGGGAAAAATCCATCATGATGGGCTTGCTCAATCGCGACGATTTACCGCAGGTTAGGGCGATGGTCGCCGACATTTGTACGACGCTGCTCGATCAAGCCGAGGGGCGGATAGAAGTGGTGTACGATTATTGCCGGATGGCGCCTGCGACTCTGGTTCAGGATTATTTCGGGCTGACCGGCGCAGACCGCAAAGATTTAATCGAATGGTCGTATTGGAACCAGTACAACACCTTTCACAACCAACCTTTCGATCTTTTGCCGAAGGGGCTCTCCCAACAGGTCGCGGACCACCAACAAGAATCCTCGGAAAAACTGGGCAAATACATCGCTGGACTGATCTTGCGCCGGCTTCCGGTGGTTAAAGCTGAACAAGGCGCCAGTGCATTGTTAACCCCTGTACACCTGGTGGAAAAACAGCTGGGTCACCATACCGATAACAAACTGACCGACGACATCGTCAGCCGCATGCTGCGCTGCTCATTTCCGGATGCTGTTGATTTCGACATCAAGCGCTTGGGCATCAACGCAGGCGGCCTGTTGATCGGCGCTATCGAAACCACATCCCAAGCCGTTGCCCAGGTCATTCAATTCTTGCTGGAGCGGCCCCCATTGCTTGCCAAGGCGGCAGCCGCCGCGCAAGCAGATGATCCCAAAGCTTTCGATAGCATGGTCTGGGAGGCGCTGCGCTTTGTGCCTATTGCACCTTATTTGTTTCGGAAAGCAGCCACCACCTATACCGTCGCCAAGGGTACGGTGCATGCAACCACGATTAAGCCCGGAACCTATGTGCTTTTGCTGACCCAATCGGCGATGTTCGACCCCAAGGCGTTCGAATCGCCGGATGAATTCATCGCTGAACGCAACTGGTATCATTATTTTCACTTCGGTTTCGGCAGTCACGAATGCCTCGGCAAATACGTCGGCATGGTATTGATTCCGGAAATGGTGCGTCAGGTGTTGTTAAGGCCGGGCATTAAGGCGGAAGGTGTTATCGATTACAAATCCGGGCCGTTTCCCGAAAATTATCCGCTTAGTTGGAGTCACTGAGCGGCGCCGATGATAAGAGGCGGCTAGCTCCCGTTTAAGACATCGTAGGCTTGCAACTGCACAGCCATGAACTCGGCGCGTAACATCGCGCCGAGTGTAACTAAAATAATCAACACAACGAGGAGTACAGCTTATGTCCGGTGGATATACCCACATTACCCTGGCGCAACTGGCCATCGAAGAAGTCCGCAATCGCCGTGCAGGCTTGCTGCATAGCGACGCCAAGCAGGCCTTGGGCTATTGGAAAAAGTTTTGCATCGTCGGAGCGGTAGCCCCCGATTACCCTTATCTCGACATTGTGGGCAGCCATTCTTCAGCCTGGGCCGACGCCATGCACAAAGGCCGCGCAGTGGTGTTATTGCGCAACGGGGTCGCCACGATTCGCGATATGGCGGATGACAATGTACGCCAAAAATGTATGGCTTGGCTGTTCGGATTTGCCGCCCATGTCGCAACCGACGGCACCATCCATCCGGTAGTCAACCTGAAAGTGGGGCCTTACGAGCAAAATAAAACCGAGCATCGGCACTGCGAAATGTCCCAAGACGTTTACGCCCACAAGAGGCTTAATATGGGCGCGCTGGAGTTCAATAAGCAAATATCCACCAATGTAGGCGACAGCTCTGACGTGGGCAATCCAAACCGCATGGATCCGGATGTAGCCCGGTTGTGGCAGGATTTGCTGACCGGCGTTTATGCTGGCGCCTCTTCGCAGCTTGGCTCTCCCAAGGTGCATGACTGGCACAATGCCATGCGTCGTATGATGAAACTCGGTGAAAGCGGCAACGTGCTGTTTCCTTTTGCCCGCCATGTGGCCGCCAACCAGGGGCTGGTTTATCCGCTTGTTCCCGATAGCCAATATATTCAGGGGCTTAAAGTACCCGGTGGCACCACAATGGATTTTGAGCAGTTATTCCAGAAGGCGTTAAACAACGTAGTGGAATTATGGGGCTGGCTGGCCTTGTCGCTGCAAAACCGGGAGTCTCCGCTGGATACCCTGATCAGCTGGAGCTTGGATACCGGCATCGACGAAAACAACCGCATGATTTACTGGAGCTGATGCTATGAAACACACTGTATTAATGAGTCTTACCACTGCTATGCTGTTAAGCGCCTGCGTCGCCCCCATCGACGCAATCCCCGACGCCAAAGAGCGCGGCATTTTGTCCACCAAAATGGTCAACCTGAGTTCGGCGGTAGATACCTATTTTGCCGATATAACCCAACCGCCTATCGACAGCGACGCCGCCATTTTGCAAAACGCCACACGTCACGACAGCCACCTGTTGGCGCCGGAATTCGAGCCTTATCTGCTGAAAGTGCAGTATCAAAATCCTTACGCAGTATTGTTGTTATGCAGCAAAGACAGCAGTCGGGCCATCATGGAAGACGCAGGCTGTTCCGCCCGGCTCGACCGACAGGTAACTCAGGTGGCGCCTTGCGAATTTACCTTGCGCGTTACCCAGGGCTGTCAAGTGGAGGGGGCGGATCCGCAGTAAGGCAATTTTTAAAAAAACGTCGCATAAGCTAAGTCTGTAGCTATCCAGGTGCCGGGATGAGCCAAGCATTGACCCAGGTTTTGTATATCGGTGAATGCACACGATAAGCACAGCAGGAATTTTTATGGGATACGTTGGGGGGGCTGTCTAGCCCGATATAGAGGCTTAGTTAATGCTTGGCGGCAGTCTGACAATAGAGGCCAACAAACCTATTCATGATGGGTTTTAATCATTCGTAAAGCTGGCTCTAAGGGAATATATGAGGGATTGCCCTTTATTTAGTATGGGAAGCCTGCGTCACCAAAGACATCCTGTATCAATCAAATCAAGCTAAGCTTAACGTAAACAAGCCTCTAATCGCCGTTTGTATCTTTTATAGGCCCGTTTCACTAAATTATGCAGCCTGGCTCCCCGTCTAATATTGCGGCGTCCTGAATATCCGGTTGTTAGTTTAAAATCTTGCCGATTACGGTTACGACGATCATCCTTATTATTACGACGCTCTATATCAAGATCGACTAGTTTTTGATAGAGATTCCATGCTTGAATTGTTAATTCTCTGGGTGTCATTTTAAGAAATCTCGCAGTGGATGCTCTCCTTGCATGCAAAATAATATTAAACAACGATGAGACAGTATATCGCTAAATACCTATATCGATAGAGAGAATTTTACCGGTTTGTTGGGGCATGTGAGCTGGGCAGTTATAAGGTGGTCTGACCCTGAGGTATCCCCACAAATCATCCCTCCTCCAAGGTATTGAAATAGCCCGTCAGCATCACCTGAGCGATTTCCCAATAATCATTCGGCAGTAC
>JAYTLW010000294.1:0-7648 GCA_043729025.1 Methylobacter sp. | reverse complement strand
CGACCGAAATTTCTCGGGTCACCGAACGATTTTACCGTTCCGAAGTCAAGCGCATCAAAAAGGTGGGCGGCACCGGGCTAGGCTTGGCTATTGTCAAGCATGTGCTGATGCGGCATGGCGCCAAGTTAAACATAGTCAGTGAATTGGGCAAGGGCAGTCGTTTCAGCTGCCATTTTCCGCTAAAGAGGATTTGTGACTAAACCCTATAGTTCCATTTGATTGATTTGTAAAAATTGCATTCGCTTTAGCGGTTCTGCTTCTTTGTCATGAGTCCGCCGTCTTATACTTGCCTGTGAGTTGAACGAAGTTTAGCGACAGTCAGGCAAAACGTGAGCTTCTTCGAAGCGCGGTTAAATTCCAAATCTGAATTATAATTGACGCAGTTTTTGGCGAATCGGAATAACTATGCGGCAAACAATAAAAGAGAAGCACGAGCTATGTTTGTGCGAACTAAAAAAAGCGGTGAACGAATTTGTTGAGTTCACCGACAATTTAACGCTGTTGCAAGAGGTAAATGAAAAGGCGCAGGAGATGGCCCATGCGGTCGATTTATTGCAGCAGGTTTTGGCTGCCAATAAGTCGGTTAAAGCTGTTAATGCTTCCGAAGCCGCAACTCTGTTAGATGAGCTTGTCGACGCCGATATGATTAGCGAGCTGGAGGCTTATATGCTGTCGGCGGCAGAAGATATTGAAGATGCCGAGGTAACGCAGTTTTTAGCCGAAGTCATGGACAAGGTTGAGCGCAAATATAATCTCCTGCTAGAAAAAGCGCATACCTATAATGCGCTGATTAAAGGCTAGGTTCAGGGCCCACTGACGGGTCATTGGATGTTGCCGTCTCCGCTCTGTTCAACCTGACCCCGACGATTTTCTTCATTCCCGCCGCAGCCGGTTTACAGGCTTCTGCGTAACATCGCTTAAAAATACTGTAAAATAACCAAATGGGCATGAAGCTATCTCCAAGGAGCGCAGATGCTAGGAGTTGTTTTTTAATCGCAATGGCTTGATATGAAATGAGTGAAGAATACGAATACGATGATGAGGCGGAAGAATATTACGCAATCCGGCCTAATAAAACCCAAATAAAGAAAGATATGGCGGTTATTTTTGCGTTAAGCGAAGAAATGTCAGAGCTGCCGCCCGGGCAATTAAAATTGCTGGAGCTGCCCGAGCTCATCAACAAAGCCGTTATCGAAGCATCAGGCATGCCGCATAAAGGCGCAAGAAAACGGCTGCTGAAATTTATTACCGGCCAGCTCTTTAAGATCGATCTGGATCCTATTTTAGAGAAGCTGTCGCGCATCAAAAATAAAAGCGCCCATGCAGTCCGGGAGCATCATGCTGTCGAGCGTTGGCGAGATCGGCTGATTAGCGAGGGCAATGATGCGTTGACGGCCTTGCTGGACGAGCAACCTCAAGCCGATCGGCAGTTATTGAGGCAATTATTGCGCAATGCGCAAAAAGAAGCAGAAGCGGGTAAACCGCCCAAATCATCCCGCCTGTTATATCGCCACCTGAAAGAATTGTTTCAGGTTGAAGGCGAGCCGGATGATGAATCCGGGTCTGACGATGAGCAGGAAGTCGAATAAGCTCCCGTCACACCTAATCTACTGTCCACGAAAAACACGGGAAGTCTAAGTAATACCAATCCCAATAAGTTCACATGCTATCCCTTCTCCAGCGGGAGAAGGTTAGGTTGAGGGAATTCAAACAACAACTTATTGGGATTGGTATAACTTTTCTGGATGTTGGCTGGAAAGTTACCGTACCTTAACCGTTTTTCGTGCCTTTCGTGGATAAATCGCCCTTTTTTGAATGAATGTTATTTTGCAGGGCCTTTCGGTTCCGGCAGTTGCAGGTCGGCGGTAATATTCCAGTCGGAGAAAGGAAAGGGCAGTGTTTCGGTGTTAAAGGTCAAGAACAATAAAATATGATAGGTATAAATGGACAGGCTGCGTCCGAAATTGAGTATGTTAAGGTTGGCTTTGCCGGTGAGCAGCGTTGACGCTACCTGCAATAGGATAACGGCCCAAAGCAGCATTCTGACCAGTCCACCGATAGCCGCAAAAATCAGCATAAAGAAAATTCTTTTCCAGGTGCCAAGTTGTGTCAAGTTGTAGTTGATTTGTTCATCCATCGTCATTAACCTCGGTTCATAATATCGCGCAAATCAAGCGCCGCCGCATTAGCGCGAGCTATGTAATTTGCCATGGACAGGGAGTAGTTGGCGAACAGGCCATAGCCACTACCGTTTAAAATCATTGGACTTAAGATAGGCGTCAAGGCATTTTCCAGCGCCTTAATCATAATATCCACGGTGCGCATGGCCCGTTTATCCAATAAAATATCTTCAAAGTCATGTTTGATGGCCCGAAGGATATGCAATAAGGCCCAGCTCGCACCGCGCGCTTCATAGAAAACGTCGTCTATCTCCAGCCAGGTTACTTTAGCTACGGTGGTGCCTTTTTCATCGGCCGCCTCCCGCTCGAGCTCGCTTAATCCTGGGCCATAGTTGCCGCCGGCGCTGTTTGCGGTCAAGCGGGTGGAAAGTCCGCCCAGACGTTTAATCACAACTTCGGTGTATTGCCACAGATTGTCAGCACGGGAATAAAATTGCGCCTGTTTGATATTACCGCCGTATTTTTGCAGGCGCACCATGTACTTATGCAGAGCCTCAACGCCTTTTTGATATTCGGCTTCCGTTGATGGCAGCGCCCAGGAGTCGTTTTCGTAATAGAAATAAGGCTCGGCAATAGCCAGATCCGGATCTTCGGCCGATTGGGATTGATCCCGGGCAAAGTGATTTCTTAATGCGGATGTGGCGTCACGCAACATGACCAGTGCGCCATATTCCCAGTTGGAAATGTTGTCCAGGAATACGCCGGGAGGCGCAACATCGTTAGTAATATAACCGCCGCTTTTATGCAGCAAAACTTCGGCGATATGAGCCAGGGTGTTGGTATAGACATAGCCCACAGGCATGTTTTCGGTGGAGTGAGTTTCTTCGGCGCGTTTTAAGGCTTCGTCTTGAACGTTAAACTGCTGGGGTTCGCTGCCCCACCAGGCGCCCAGGAGAATCAGGATAATCACTATAATAAGCGCAAAAACACCAAAGCCCCAGAGTATGCCTTTAGATTTTAATTCGTTCAGTGTATCGTTTGCCGCCATTTTCGAAGTCCCGTAAAGAGGTTTCGTAGGATCCAAAAAATGTGCCCTACTGTTTTTTTGCTATGAAAAATTGGCTACATGTTATCAGGTTTTTTTATTTTTTGCTTATTGAGCAAACGGCTATAAGGGTTTTTTTTTAGCTCTGGGGTGAGCTTTGTCATAGATTTCAGCCAGATGCTGAAAGTCCAGATGGGTGTATATCTGGGTGGTGCTGATATTGCTGTGCCCGAGCAATTCCTGTACGGCTCTTAAGTCCTGACTGGATTCAAGTAAATGGCTGGCGAAAGAGTGTCGCAGCATATGCGGATGAATGTGTTCTGCAATACCTTTTTTTTTGCACCACTGCGTCAGTCTTAATTCGATGCTGCGCTGACCGAGTCGGGTTCCTCGCGTTGAAACGAACAGGGCGGGCTCGGCGGCGGTTTTTACGCTGCGCAGTTTTAACCAGTTTTCAATAGCGGTAACGGCTTTGCGACCTATCGGTAATATTCTTGATTTACCGCCCTTACCGTTGCGCACCGTCAGGGTGCTGTCAGGCAGATCCAGATCGGCTAAATCAAGCGCCGTCAGCTCACTTAAGCGCAGCCCCGACGAATAGAATAATTCGAACATGGCCAGGTCGCGGATTTCAAGCAGCGAGCTGGCCCCGGCGTCCAGTAAGCCGGATAGCTGATCGACATCCAGTGTTTTGGGCAGCTTGCGGGCTTGTTTCGGCGCTTGAATATGCTGGGCGGGATTGACGCTGACCTGAGATTTTTTTAACAAATGGTTGTAAAAGCTGCGTATCGCAGACAGCTCGCGTTGCAGGCTTTTACTGCTTAGGCCTTTCCTGTGTCGACCGGCTATGTGGGCGCGTATATCCGTGTGTTGTAGGTCGGCCCACTGGGTTATGGATTTGTCTCTGCAATAACGGGACAGGTGCTTAATATCCCGTTGATAGTTTTTTACGGTATGTTCCGAGGCGCGAATTTCAACGGTAAGCTGCGTAAAAAAGTCGGCCAGCATCAGCTCGGCGTCAGGATGCATGCTAGCCCTGCTGCAATAAGGTGATCAGCCGGGTGCCTATGATTTCACTCATCTGGTTTAAAAACAGATTACCCATATTGTAATGAAACCGGCCGTCTTCCCTGCTGCCGATGGCTAAAATGCCTTCCAGTTCGGTAAAGGCCATGGGAATAATGGCGCAGGATTTTACTTCGAAAGCCAACTCGCCGAATAACATTTTTGCCTGAGCCATGGTCGGGCGGCCGCATTTGGGTTGGTTGGCGGCCAGTATCCCGGCAAACGGTTCCAGGTCTTTGCTGCCCGGTTCGACAAACAGCTTGGCTTCGGCACTGCTTAGCCCGGAGGCTGCCGCAGTATCCGGATGGGGTTTGATGATGCGCACCGCAACAAAGTCGACCAAAAAATATTCCGACAAAACGACATCAAGATTGGCAACCGCCGCTTCTAAGGTGGTGGCGTCGAGCAGCGCCAGGGTGAGCTTGTGCATACGGTTCAGCGAAGTATCGTTATCGCGGGCTATGTCTATCAGTGCAGTGAGCTGGTTTTCCATGTCATGATGCCGACTCCTGAAAATTTCCAGCTGTTTTGAAATCAGCGAGATCGCATTGCCACTGGGATGAGGAATGCTCATCTGTTCCAGCAAATTCAAGTGTTCATGGAAGAACTCGGGATGCAGTCGCAGATAATCTTCAACTTGGTTTGCAGTGAGCTCAGGGGCTTGTTCATTCATAGTGTTATGTGTCCTTCAAAAACAGAAATGGCGGGCCCCCTCATTAACACCGGCGCGCCGCGACCGGGCCAGTGGATGGTCAGCGTTCCGCCGGGCAGCTCAACTTCAACAGTATGATCCAGCAGGTTTTGTTCAATGCCGATAACTACGGCGGCGCAAGCACCGCTGCCGCAAGCCAACGTTTCAGCCGCGCCGCGTTCAAATACCCGCAGCTTGATGTGCTTGCGATCTATGACTTGCATAAAACCGACGTTAACCCGCTCCGGGAAAAATACGTGGCTTTCCAAGGCTTTGCCCAATTCGGCCACCGGCGCGGATTTAATATCTGTGACCTGAATGACGGCATGCGGGTTGCCCATTGAAACAGCGCCAAAGGCTTTTTCGCTATCATTAACCCGCACGGTATAAAATCGGGATTCTTCTTCGGCCAGCAGCGGGATTTCTGCGGGCGCGTGTTTTGGAATGCCCATATTGACGGTGATCAGCTTATCATCGTCAAAACGCAGCGCTAATTGACCTGAATCGGTATCAACGCGGATTATATTTTTGTCCGACAGCTTTTTATCGCGTACAAACCGGGCAAAGCAGCGTGCGCCATTGCCGCATTGGGCGACTTCTCCGCCGTCCGCGTTAAAAATCCGGTATTTGAAATCGGCATTAGCGCTGACCGCCTTTTCGACCAGTAGCAGTTGATCGAAGCCTATGCCGAAGTGCCGGTCAGACAGCTGCCGGATTTGTTCGGCGCTTAAGTCGATGTGCTGATTGATCGCGTCTATGACCACAAAATCATTGCCGAGGCCGTGCATTTTAGTGAAGTTGATCATTGAGTTGGTATTTACTTAGCTAAGTTTAATTTCACGGTAACAAATGTTCGCCCGCCCAGAGCTGAGCTATCGGCTCCCTCTCCCTGATCAAATATAGACTATTGCCGTCAACCATCAGTTCAGCCAAGCGCGGTCTGGAATTATAATTCGAACTCATGGTAAAACCATAGGCGCCGGATGAGCGTATCGCCAACAAATCGCCTTGTGCAATCTTAAGCGGACGATCCTTACCCAAAAAATCGCCGGTTTCGCAGACCGGGCCGACAACATCCCAGGTCATCTCCTCCGCATTACTGTGCGGGTTTATTGGAATAATGTTCTGCCATGCGCTGTATAAAGAAGGACGCACCAGGTCGTTCATGGCTGCATCGACGATCGCAAAATTCTTATTTGCCGTTGGTTTAAGGTACTCGACCTGGGTCACCAGAATACCGGCATTGCCGACGATGGCCCGGCCCGGCTCCAGTAAAATCTCAAAATCGGTGTTGCCAAGTTTTGCCAATAAGGCCTGAATATATTCGCCGGGCTCAGGCGGCTGTTCGTCTTTATAACAAATACCGAGCCCCCCACCCAGATCCAGATGGTGCAAATGTATCCCTTCGGCTGCAAGTCTTGCGACCAGCTCAAGCACTTTATCCAGCGCATCCAGAAATGGCCGGGTTTCGGTCAGTTGCGAGCCGATATGGCAATCTATGCCGATCACGCTGATCTGGGGCATGGCAGCAGCGCGGCGATATTCGGTCAAGGCCTGCGCAATGTCGATGCCGAACTTGTTTTCTTTTAGGCCGGTGGAAATATAAGGGTGGGTTTTGGCGTCGACATCGGGGTTTACCCGAAAAGACACCGGCGCGATTACGCCTAACTGACCTGCCAGCCGGTTAATCCGGTCCAGTTCGCCGCCGACTTCAATATTAAAACAGCGTATGCCGATTTTTAGTGCCGCCAGAATTTCATCTTCGCGTTTGCCTACGCCGGAAAACACGATTTTCTTGGGGTCGCCGCCGGCAATGATAACCCGTTCCAATTCGCCCAGAGACACGATGTCGAAACCTGAACCCAAGCGGGACAGCAGGTTAAGTATCGCAATATTGGAATTGGCCTTTACCGCATAACAGATTAAATGCGCTTGTGCGCCGAAAGCCCGGTCGAAAGCCCGCCAGTGCCTTTCCAGGGTGGCTCTTGAATAGATGTAGCAGGGGCTGCCATATTGATAGACGATGTCGGAAACAGCGAGATCTTCGGCGAAAAGTTCGCCGTTTCGGTAATTAAAATAATCCACGGTTATTGATTTTTTTCATGCATAGCAATCCCTGCCATGCCCCCTTCGGGTAAATGCAAATCTGCTCCCGGCAGATTAGTCGGGTTTGGATTTTGCTTCAGGTTCTACATGAATCGGCGCAGCTTGGCCCGGCAAATAAAGCGGCCCGGGCTGACCGCAGCCTGCTAAATCTGCGGTTAACAGCAACAGTAATATTAATTTATAAAGTTTCATGGCGCATTAATAAATCATTGTTAATTAGCATCGGGGCGCATGGCAAGAATGGCCGATATAATAAGCCCAATTGCGACAAAAGGCATTAGAAATGCTGACAGCCGTGATTTAAGGTAGCGGTATCATCTTAAACTGATTAATCACCGGAATACGGATCTTATTTCGCAAACAACACGTCTCTTTTTTTGCCCCCCAGTTTTCTCCGGGTGCTAAGACAAGTCTGGAATAATGTTGCCTGATCGCTAACGCCATCGCCGGTCTACGTCGGGTAGGCAACTCGTGTGCTTGCCGCCCATAGTGCCGGTTTAATATCTTTTAGTTAGATATATAGTAACTATTCAGCGTAAAAAATTAAAATAATGCTTGACAAGGTTTTTGTGCGAAAAGAAAAAATTCCAAGTATTCCGAAACAGGCGTTAATCAACGCTA
>JAYTLW010000293.1:0-10845 GCA_043729025.1 Methylobacter sp. | reverse complement strand
ATTGAATGGCATCCTTGCCGGCTTCATCCTTCTGTTCAACGAATGATCATCCACTCTATAGTAACGGCCAAACGTGTCGTTAATGGGCAGTGGGTTAATCCGCTGTTTCTTTGTAGAACCTGTTATCGTATCGTCAACCAGCCGATGGTCTAGCGACTGCTCATCAGACGGCTTATCAGAAAACCGGCTCCGACGGCTATACCTAATGAAGCTACGGGGTTTTTATGGATGTAACCCCGGCAATCTTCTACAAATTGCTGCTCCACATTTTTCAATTGCTCGCTTTTTTGACCCAGCGCTTCTGCCGCCTGAGTGGTTGCGTTGGCTACTTTATCGACTGTTGAGTGAGCGCCTGATCTAAGCCGGTCAACGGTGTCATCGACAGTGCTGGCCTTGTCTGTTGCTTCCATAATGGATTCCTTATAAAAAATGAAAAAGGATCAGATGAGTTTTAACATCTGATGATTTCAAAACCACGCCGACCTATACAGTCTTTTAAATGGCTGCAGGTGCACTGAACGATTAATGATTGAACACCAAATAAATAATGACCAGAACAATCGTCGGCACGCCCAACAGCCAGCCTATAACATATTTACTCATGACACATCTCCGCTAAAATATTCGTGTATATAAATGTCTATTGATTGATTTTGGCTTACATTCAAACAGGCTGTTAAAAGACATCATGATGCAAGCTGATATAAAGTTTATGGGAAAATCGTCTTAGAGTCTGTGCGTTGTCGCACATTGGAGATAAACTGTTTTATCTGTCCTGACTCAGATTTTTTGAAAATTATTTTGATCGCCCAAATTTCTTTTTTAGTTCAATTTTCCTCCGGTAAACCTTCCAATACTTGTGTAGAAGACAAGGTGGCTTAAAGACTCAGTGTTAGATCCAACGAGGGAGTAGCGCTTGGGGTCCGATGGTATATCGACTTGAAATGCCGCCCTTGTCATCTACGTCATCCATACGCACTTGCCGGAATGATGCTGAAGCCGGGGCTCTGCTTGCAGACGAGCTGGATGATCCTCCCCCATAACTTTGTTTCAGGGTTGATCAATGAAAGCGCTTTGATCTGTTGAACTTCGAGTCAGTATTGATGTGGGCTGTTTTCGGTACAGCGTTGCCGTGAGTTTGTCTTATGGCCAATTGCTAATCTGGATTGCTTTTGAACCGGCACCTCTGAGTCCGCCATTTTCAAGAACCACGGTCCATTGCCCGGTGGGTTCTGCAGTATGCCAGGAATGCCACCGAACCAATCTCGATCGATGATCATTTCATAAAACCGGAGTCTGCTGCCGTCACTGATTCGCAGGCGTTTCCGAGCCCGCAAAAAAATCCTACGCTATGTTAGCTACCGCACCGACTTAGCGGACTGACCAACCTAGTATGGCTACAAGCGAGACGAACCATCGCCCGGGCACATAGCTTCTGAGTCAGTCCGGAGAGGTTGGCAACCCGCGACATTCCGTAGCCGTAGACAGCCGCGTGACTTGGAACCCCCAGGTCTGACCTTTAAAATTTTTGAGGACAAAGTTATGACGAAGACCGCACTTAAACCCGCCATGCAGCACGAAGAGGACGCCATCACGTTACTCACTGAAGATCACAAAAAGGTAAAAAAACTGTTTGCGGATTTTGCCAAACTCGCCAAGAGCGATGGCAGCGATAAAGCAAAAGCAGAAGTGGTTCGGCAGATATGCATGGAGCTGACCATCCATGCTCAAGCCGAGGAAGAAATCTTTTACCCGGCGGTTCGCGCCGCCATCAAGGACGACGATTTGATGGACGAAGCTGACATAGAGCATGCCGGAGCCAAGAACCTCATTGCGCAACTAGAGGCCATGGCACCAGCACACGACCACTATAACGCAACGGTTACCGTACTCGGCGAGATCATCGATCATCATGTAAAGGAAGAAGAGGAAAAAATGTTTCCCAAGGCAAAGAAAGCCAAGGTCGACACCACAGCCCTAGGTGCAGCGTTGACCCAACGCAAGCACGAATTACAAGTGGAGAGAGGCGAAGCCGAACCGGTCAAGGCCAGGAAAGCCCAATCGCGTTGAGTGTTGCCAACATAGCATCCTACTTAGGCAGCCCTGCGCTTCGTGAATTCCAGTGCCGATATTACCAAAGCGGTGGCAGCGGCATGGGAGGCGCGAAGTCAGTCAAGAATGAAATAAAACTCAAATAAACTTAAATAGACGAGGAAATTACCATGCACATTACCGACAAAGTATCCCATTCCGCACATGAAGCTTACGATAAAATCGCCGATGCGACCAGTCAGGCTGCGGAAACGCTTGGCGAAAAAGGCGAACAACTGAAAAAAACCGAGCAGCGTGTGATGAAAAATTGCCGCGGTTATATCAGTGAGAACCCTATGACGTCGGTGAGTATCGCAGTAGCGGCCGGCTTTTTGCTGAGTCGCTTGTTTAGCCGACGTTAGACCGATCGCCAAACATGAGCCCGAACGAACGCCGCACATAACTTGCGGCTCAATAGAGAGGAAACCATCATGGAAACAATAGACACAGCGGCTAATTCCGCAAATGAGGCTATCGATAAGGCCGCCAGTGCGACCAGTCAGGCCACAGAAGCGCTAGGCAAAAAAGGCGAGCAACTCAAAAATGCCGGGCAGCAATTGCTGGAGGATTGCCGCGCTTATGTTCACGACAACCCCATAACGTCGGTGGGTATCGCAGTGGCGGCCGGCTTTCTGCTGAGCCGCGTGTTGAGCGGCCGTTAGACCGTCAAACCTCATGAACCCGGATGCTATAGGGGATGAAACTCCCGGGCAAGCTGCAACGCGCGGCAATCCGGTGAGCGGTTCCGGTATGCTGGAAGATGCTCAGTCGCTATGGCATGAGCTGCGCGAACTAACCCACGATCGCTTCCGGCTTGCCGCGCTGGAGACGCAGCGGGCGGGCAAGAGGCTGATGGACATGATCGTGGCCGGAATCATGGTTGCCGTCTTGCTGATCAGTGCGTGGCTGGGGCTCTTGACCGCCGCCGTGCTGAGACTGGTCGCGCATGACATGGTGGCGAGGTGCGCCATACTGCTGGCCGCCGCATTCAATTTGCTGCTCACGCTTTTACTCTTTGGAGTAATACGCCGTAAGAGTCGTCATCTACAATTCCCCGCGACCCTTCGCAGCCTTCAAGCCATGCCATCTGGGCGACGGGATACGGAGAAGTCATGATCAAGGCATACCTTCTAAAGCGAAACAAAGCCAAGTCTCTGAGGACTCAAATCAGGAATGTGGAGCGAGAGCTATTGAACCACCAACGAAGAGTCGGTGTTCGCACCGCTACGCTGATCCGGAAGATCCAACAACAGATGGCCACTTTGCTGCTGGCGAGCGGCATGGTGTTCATTCTTGGCGAACTTACCCAGCGCCAAACCACCAAATCCCGTGGCGCTGCCTGTAAGCTACGCATTACCGAGACGACACCCTTGAGGACGACTGCGCTGAACCTCATCACCTCGATCTACACCTTATACACGGCCTTGCCTCTAGCCTGGATGATGAAGTCCTTCCATCAACAGGTTCAAGATGTCGAGTAATTTGGTTTTAAGATATCAGGGCCACAAAAATGTACGTCCTCAAGTTATTTTCATTTCTAAACAATTTGAAAATCAAAAAATGTTTTTTAGGATTCAAATCAATCTTTTTCAAAAATAAGGTGATGATCGGTATGAATAAAGTTTTTCAAATATTTTTTAAATGGGAATTTATAATCTTTGTTTCGATTGCTTTTACATTATCAGGTTGACCACTCACTGTGAACTTGAATGTTTCAACAGATAAACCAATTTCTCTGGTTATTGATAAACCGATCGAGGTGAAACTGGGCGCCGACGTAGCAGTAACCAAGTTGCCGCCAATAAAAGTAGGGATCTCAAATACAAAAAACAACAAATAACGCACGCTAAGCCGATGGGGGAGACCTTGAGTATTTGCCCCGATTGGATTCCTGCGTTATAGCCTGGAATTTTAAAAAACGAGTTACTTCATAAATTGTTTAAATTATCAATTGTAAAGGAGAGCCATCATGGCTGATATTAAGCATCCCACACCACCCCATCCACCCCAACATCAGGATCGCCAACCGGGACTAAGGTCAAAAAAATGCCCGCCCATAAACCGGTGAATCTCATGCTGGTGTGTTTTATGTTCATTTCCTGTGAAAAAGGTATTTGTGAGAATCTCGTTGCCGCCGTGCAACAGGTCAGCATTTCTGGAATTGGCTGCACGGCTCAGCCGTACGCGTTTTATTTGTTTTTCTTAATATCTTCCTTGAGATCACCAAATCCCGCCCGGCCCTTGCCGACGTTCTTTTGGACATTTCCTTCTACTTCCATACCCTTGTCGTCCAGCACCTTGCCGGTGACTTCCTTGACTTTACCTTTGACTTCTTCGACTCGGCCTTTTACTTGATCTTTGTTCATGAGTGTCTCCTGATAATGTATTAGCCATGACCAGATAGTCATGACCAAAGCCTGGAATGATGTACCCCATCGCTTAATGACGATACTACACGCTAAACTGAACGCATTCGGTGCGTTAACGCACATAGATTCAGGTATATCCTTAAATGCGTGGGCTATTACGAACTACTTAGATGCGGTAAAAATAGTTACGGATTAAGTTTACAACTGCCTCATGACGCTATCGCTTTATTGGCGGCATATCGCCGACCTCAACTTTCATCTGACGCGTATGCAAAAACGGCCCAAGAGTGCCTACTGATTACGATAACAACTTGTTTATACAGGTTGTATTTATGGCAGCGATGCTAATGTTGGGGAGCCGAAGCAGATTACCGGTAGTAATAATATGTGCGATACCGTACCGACTGCGTCTGATGTTTCAGTTAGATTTAGTTTGGGTTTATGAACATCACGATGTACCGAGTAAATCTGTAACCTTGCTGAGATCGTTTTAAGGAACTGGAGGAGGATGGTATGAAAACATTAAATCTCATTATAACCACCGTGCTGTTATTGAGTGCGACTTTCGTGGTTTCCTCCTGTGCAGTCAAAGAAACGCAGAAGGAACTCAAGCAAGAGAGACGAGGAGAGTCGGCCGAGCATGTCCAGGCGTCCAATGAGTCGATGCAGCAGGTGACCCGGGCCAGCAAGATCATCGGTACCCCCGTGAAAAATCCTAAAGGAGACAGTCTCGGCGACATCAAGGAATTAGCGCTCGATCCGCAGAGTGGCACAGTAGTCTATGTCGTCATTTCCTACGGTGGTGTATTAGGTATGGAGGACAAGCTCTTTATTATTCCCTTAAAGGCACTTAATTGGTCGCTCGATAAAGAGTATTACCTCCTCGATTTGGATAAAACCACCTTAACATCGGCTCCGGGATTTGATAAGAAGCACTGGCCAAACACTGCGAATACATTGGAACTGCAGCGCGAGGGGCTCAATCAGTTTTATCACAAAAAACCCTGAAAAATAGCTTCAACAGGGGGCAGCGATCTTTGGCATGGTTTGGCAATAGCGTGTCAATAATCATCAAGCGAAAGGGGGAATAAAGATCGGCTGGAATCGACAACCAAATTATTGATCTGGCCCCGTGAAGTACTAACTTCATTCGCCATGAGCCTGACCAAAGGCCAGAAGGCAATAGGCTCAGCCCGAACTGTTTCAAACATTTATCAAAATTGAATTATTTAGGCCGTTAATTCCTCTTTACTTCCCAACTGGAGATGCCGAATGCACCAACTTTTCATTTTTCGCCTGCTCGTCTGCCTGTTTATACTGAATCTTGACGCCTGTGGTGAGGTGGCGACATTGCCGGAACAGGCGGGCGTCGGGGCCCATCCAAAGCTACCGCCGCCGAACCCCACGCTATTACCCACCGTCAATATAGCGCCGGCCAAAGGCTGGCCTGCAGGTGCTACGCCGAGGGCTGCCGCTGGCCTTGCAGTGAGCGCGTTTGCGACTGGTCTCGACCACCCGCGCTGGCTCTATGTGCTCCCCAACGGCGATGTGCTGGTTGCCGAAACCAATGCCCCACCCAAGCCCGAAGATAACAAAGGCCTTAAGGGCTGGTTCATGAAGCGGGTCATGAAACGCGCGGGGGCGGGCGTACCGAGCGCTAATCGCATCACCCTGTTGCGCGATGCAAATGGTGACGGCATCGCGGAAACGCGATCGGTCTTCCTGCAAGGGCTAAATTCTCCTTTTGGCATGACGCTCGTCGGCAACAATTTTTATGTTGCTAATACCGATGAACTTTTGCGCTTTCCCTATCGCACCGGCGAAACTCAGATCAATGCGCCCGGCGTAAAGGTGCTTAATTTGCCAGCAGGGCCGATCAACCATCACTGGACCAAAAATGTAATCGCCAGCCAGGATGGTTTGCGTCTGTATGTCACGGTCGGCTCGAATAGCAATGTCGGCGAAAACGGTATGGAAAACGAAGTCAACCGCGCCGCCATCTGGGAAGTTGATCCGGTAACAGGCAGTTCGCGCATCTTCGCCTCGGGCTTGCGCAATCCCAATGGCCTTGCCTGGCAACCGCAGAGCGATGCACTCTGGACTACCGTCAACGAACGCGATGAGATCGGCAGTGACCTGGTGCCCGATTATATGACTTCGGTGAAGGACGGCGCTTTCTATGGATGGCCTTACAGCTATTACGACCAGCATGCCGATACGAGAGTGAAGCCGACACGGCCTGACCTCGTGTCTAAAGCGATTGCGCCCGATTATGCGCTTGGCGCCCATACAGCTTCGCTCGGGCTTGTCTTCTATGCAGGCAATTTATTGCCAAAACGCTTTGTGGGCGGGGCATTCATCGGTCAGCACGGCTCCTGGAACCGTCAACCCCGGAGTGGTTACAAAGTGATTTTTGTGCCGTTCGCCGACGGATATCCTGCCGGGACACCTGAGGATATACTCACCGGCTTTGTCAATGCGCAGGATGAGGCGCTGGGTCGTCCGGTTGGCGTGGCCGTTGACCGGGCAGGTGCGCTGCTTGTCGCCGATGACGTTGGCAATATCGTATGGCGAGTGACCCCCGCTATGGTGAAATAGGGGCTGCATATAATCTTTCATAGTTTAAAAAGGTTGCCTTCTTTGCTTATTCCAAGATCAGGTTTCTTTAGTGTGCGGCAACGCACAGACCCCAGCCGTCAAATATCGCATAGTTGTTTCGGCTTAAAGTCGAATAAAGGCAGTAACTATATAAGCCTAACCACTGTTGTTAATCTTAACCAGGAGCAAAATAATGAACACTAAAACTATGCAATCCTGCATCGACGCCTGCACGAAGTGCTATCAGACTTGCTTGCAGACCGCCATGAACCATTGTCTTGAAACCGGCGGTAAGCATGTTGAACCGAGCCATTTTCGGCTTATGATCAACTGTGCGCAGATCTGCCAGACTTCGGCTGACTTGCAATTGTCCGGCTCGGAATTTGTCGCTCAATACTGCGGCATTTGTGCTGAAGTGTGTGAAGCCTGCGCCAAAAGCTGTGCCACCTTGGGAATGACAGATTGCGAAAAAGCTTGCCGGGATTGCGCGGCAAGCTGTCGCGCTATGGCAAGCCATTAGAGGTGCTTTATTACACCTAAGATGCACGCAAAGTCCCGAACTACTAATGGATTTAACCGTGATAACTTAGTAATGCAATTTCAACAGGTCCTATGCCGACAATCTTGCAGCCACAATCGCCGCCGACGACCGGACCCCTAACGTGCCGAGCGCTTTTCTAGTAAAACGACGCGTTCATTACCCACAGCGTCGCGACGGCAAGTTGCCGTCGCGCAAAATCAATTGGAGATTCATGATGACCAAAGCAAATACAGGGGATCAACCCATCAAGGACAAACCGGCAAAGTCCAGACCAGAAGACGTAACTATTTCAGTCGGCAAAGGCGGAGAGTGGCACCAGACGGTCACCGGCGATCAGCCAGCGTTGACAACCAATCAGGGTTTGCCGATTTCCGACAATCAGAACTCCCTAAGAGCTAATCCGAACGGTCCGACGCTGCTGGAAGATTTCATCCTGCGTGAAAAAATCACCCATTTCGACCACGAGCGAATTCCCGAGCGCATCGTCCATGCCCGCGGTACGGGCGCACATGGCTTTTTCGAACTGACACAATCCCTGGAAAAATACACAACCGCCAAAGTGCTGACCGAAGTGGGCGAACAAACGCCTCTGTTCACGCGTATTTCAACCGTGGCAGGCGGGTCCGGTTCGGCCGATACCCCGCGCGATGTTCGCGGCTTCGCCGTCAAGTTTTACACGAAAGAGGGCAATTGGGATTTGGTTGGCAATAATATCCCCGTGTTTTTCATTCAGGATGCCATCAAATTTCCCGACCTCATTCATGCCGTCAAAATGGAACCCGATCGTGGCTTTCCTCAGGCAGCGTCAGCGCATGATACTTTCTGGGACTATATTTCACTGACACCGGAATCCATGCATATGGTGATGTGGGTTATGTCCGACCGCACCTTGCCGCGTTCGCTACGGATGATCGAAGGCTTCGGTATTCATTCATTCCGTTTGATCAATACTGCGGGCGAATCGACCTTCGTGAAATTCCACTGGCGGCCGAAACTCGGTTTGCAATCGACCCTCTGGGACGAAGCGGTCAAGATTGCCGGCGCCGATTCCGATTTTCACCGCCGCGACCTGTTTGATGCAATCAGCGCCGGCGATTTTCCGGAATGGGAATTGGCGGTGCAGTTGTTCTCCCAGGAAGAAGCCGACACCTTCCCCTTCGATCATCTCGATCCGACCAAATTGATACCGGAAGAATCGGTGCCGTTGCAAGTTATTGGGCGCATGGTACTCAATCGCTGGCCGGACAATTTCTTTGCGGAGACTGAACAGGTGGCGTTCTGTCCGTCCCATGTCGTGCCCGGCATCGATTTCTCGAACGATCCGTTATTACAGGGGCGCCTGTTCTCTTATCTGGACACGCAGTTGTCCCGTCTGGGTTCGGCAAACTTTCACCAGATACCCGTCAATGCACCGCAGTGCCCGTTCGCCAATCACCAGCGCGACGGTCACATGCAAATGGCGCAACCAGCCGGACGCGTATCCTACGAACCGAATACCCTGGCAGCGGATTCCCCACGCGAACAACCGGTGACTGGCTTTTACAGCGCGGCGTTGGGCGAGAGCGGCGTAAAAGGCCGGATTCGGGCGGAGAGCTTTGCTGACCATTACAGTCAGGCACGGCAGTTTTATCGCAGTCAGAACTCCTTCGAACAGGCGCATCTTGCCTCCGCATTGGTCTTTGAGCTCTCGAAAGTCGAGCATCCGCATATCCGTGAGGCCATGGTCGGTCACCTGCGCCATATTGAAGAGGATCTCGCACAACGGGTAGCCTCCGGTCTTGGTATGAGCGAACTGCCGCAGGCGCCCGCTGCTGTTGTTGCAGTTCAGGAGTTAGACCTATCCCCGGCGCTGCAGCTTATCGGCAAGATGAAAGATACGCTTGAAGGTCGCGCTATCGGGGTATTGATCGCGGACGGATCGGACGCGGCAAGCATCGACGCTGTCAAGCAGGTAGTCACTGCTGCAGGCGCAAAAGTGAAAATTATCGCCGCGAAAATCGGCGAAGCGAAACTCGCCAACGGCTCGCTTTTGAAAATCGATGGCCAATTGGCCGGCACGCCGTCGGTTATGTTCGACGCGGTCGCAATCATCCTCTCCGACGAAGCCGCCGCATTATTGGGCAAGGAAGCCGCCGCCATCGACTTCGTGCGCGACGCCTTCGGTCATCTGAAAGCGATCGGCGTTGATAAAGGTGGCGCAGCCTTAGTGAAAACAGCTGCTATCGAACAAGACGCCGGTGTGATTGCCATCGATACCCTGGATCGCTTCATCGCTGCAGCCAAGACACGTCAGTGGGAGCGGGAAGCGAGCGTCAGAACGCTCGCTTGATGCAATATCTATGATAGTCAGTCGTTTTATCAACTCTTTTTAACTTTTATTTAGGACACTCAAATGACTTTCGAACTTCCTGCTTTACCTTATGCAAAAAATGAATTAGTACCCCATATTTCAGAAGAAACATTAGAGTACCATTATGGTAAACATCATCAAACTTATGTAACAAATCTGAACAATCTCATTCCAGGAACCGAATTTGATGGCTTAACTCTGGAAGAAATTATCGTAAAATCTTCAGGTCCGATTTTTAATAATGCGGCCCAGGTCTGGAATCACACCTTTTATTGGAATAGCTTAACGCCAAAGGGTGGGGGTGAACCAACTGGCGCATTAGCGAACGCTATTAATACGACGTTTGGTTCTTATGAAAAATTTAAGGAAGAATTTACTAAATGTGCCGTAACAACATTCGGTTCAGGCTGGGCATGGTTGGTTAAAAATACTGATGGTAGTTTGGCGTTGGTCAGCACCAGTAATGCGGGTTGTCCATTAACAACAGGACAAATACCGTTGTTGACCTGTGATGTTTGGGAACATGCGTATTACATTGATTACCGTAATGCACGTCCATCCTATCTGGAAGCGTTTTGGGCTTTAGTGAACTGGGATTTTGCTGCGGCTAATTATTCATAACGACTCAACCGCCTATAAAAACAAAAAATTTCTCTCGAAGCATAATTGCCACTGATAGCCCTGCGGGCTGATTCTGACGGGCCGTAGGTTAGTCATTTTAACTACGGTCTTGAAAGTCACTTCTCTTAAATTCGCAATTGAAGGATTACCGCCGGTTTCATGTGATCGCCAGGAATTTTAAAACTGAAGTTTCCCAGTTTTTGTGCGCGTGACGTATAGAGGGAAACCAATTAAAGTGGGGTTTGCTGTAAATTACGCAAACCCTGCATTAAATC
>JAYTLW010000292.1:0-5368 GCA_043729025.1 Methylobacter sp. | reverse complement strand
TACGCCACAACTCTCCTTTTTTGGCTGTGAATTGCGCGGCCTTGTCCAGCAATCTGTTGGAAAGTGAATTATTTGGTCATGTACGTGGGGCTTTTACAGGGGCGATAAAAGATCACAGTGGCTTATTCCAACGTGCCAACGGCGGGACACTATTTTTGGATGAAGTTGCAGAGCTGCCCTTAGAATTACAGGCAAAATTGCTCAGGGTTTTACAAGAAAAAAACTTTATCCCGGTAGGAGGAAACCGTACCATTGATATGGATGTCCGTATTGTGGCTGCAACCCATCGCTCATTAAGGGAAGAAGTAAAAAACGGACATTTCCGTGAAGATTTGATGTACCGGCTAAGGGTCGTCCCCATTTTTCTGCCACCGCTCAGGGAACGCAGGGAGGATATTAGCTTGCTGATTTGGCATTTCATTAGCCAGCACAATGATGAACGCGTCAGGATTATAGATAAAATCGACCCTGATGCCATGCGCCTACTACTTGACTATCGGTGGCCAGGCAACATCAGGGAACTCCATAATGTCGTGGAATATGCTTTTGCTGTGGGTAGGGGGTCGACTTTACGCTTATCTGAATTACCACCCGAATTCAGGGAGCCGCAGGTCGGTGATACCCTGAAACGACCCAATAAACGTAGCCCCCAACTTGATCCGGAAGATGAAGTTTCAGCTATCCGCCAGGCCCTAGAGCAAAGTGATGGTCAGGTAGGCATGGCGGCTAGCTTGCTGGGCATGAGCAGGGCCACTTTTTGGCGAAAGCGTAAGTTATATGATATATAGGATGAGAAATTGCCTGATGGGTACTCAGAAAAGCTTGAATGCTGAGACTGATTGTAAAAGTCCGTTAGCCTGATCTTGGAGGGTTTCCGAAGACGCAGCTCCCTGTTCGACCAGTGCGGCGTTTTGCTGGGTCATGTTGTCGATTTCGTTGATTGCGATTTTAACTATTTCAATGCCGCTGCTTTATTCTGTGGATGCATGGGCAATATCGGCCATGATTTGGCTTAATTGTTTTACTGAATAGACGATGTCGCCCATAGTCCTGCCGGCTTCAGTGACTAATAGTGCGCCCTGTTCAACTTTGATCACCGAGTGTTCGCTGATAATCTTGATTTCCCGTGCCGCCGATGCGCAACGTTGAGCCAGGATTCTGACTTCACCCGCGACAACCGCAAATCCCCGTCCCTGTTCTCCAGTACGAGCTGCTTCTACTGCGGCATTCAAGGCCAGAATGTTGGTCTGGAAAGCTATGCTGTCAATGACACTGAGAGTATCGAAAACTTTCTTCGAGTCTTGGTCGATGTCGTTCATCGTGGAAACGAGTAAAACTACCTGACCCAAAGGCAAGGGGCGTCTCCCAGGATTAGTAACGCCTCAAATTTGCTTGTTTTTTATTGAGTGAATATACTAGCCCCGTTTAATTTGCTTTAGGTATTCAAGGACTCGCGTCCGCAGAATTGAAACGGGAAGTGGGTGAGTTGGCTTTAAACAAGCAAACAAAGCCCGCGCTGCCCCCGCAACGGTAAACAAGTAAAAGGTTTGCAAACGCCACTGTGTGCTGCATGGGAAGGCGCTAACCTTGGAAGTTTAAGCCTACTTAGACTTTCAACTTGTGAGCCCGGAGACCGGCCTGGAGTATTAATCATTGTGTGCGCGGAGGGCGCTCAGATGGAATGCTCTCTTCGCGTCCGTCTTGTTTTTCTCCCCATACAGATTATTTCTGCCTGTAATGCGACTCCATTGTGTTGCCTGCTTTGCTGTCTCTTTACCCTGGAGAAAACACATGTCATCAACTTTGCTCGATAACGCTCAAAAAATCCCCCTCAATCCCCCTTTATCAAAGGGGGAAGCCGAAGGCAGGGGGATTTCAGACAAAATACTACCGGCGCTACTTGCCGGTGCGTTGGGCTTGGTGCTGTTGTATGCGGTCGGCTTTTCCGACATCGCGCCACTCCATAACGCGGCTCATGATGGACGACATTCCGCCAGTTTTCCGTGCCATTAATGTTTAATCTGACTACTTTCAGGGAGCTGGTTACAGCGGCGCTCTGGACGGGTTTATTGGCGGGTTTGTTATTAACTGCCGTTCAACAAGCACAAGTCATCCCGACCTTGCTCCAGGCTGAAGTCTTTGAGGCAAAAGCTACAGTCATTTCTGCCGCCGAACACCAAAGTTGGCAGCCTGAGAACGGTTGGGAGCGAACCGGCTATACGGCGATAGCCAATATCAGTTTAGGGTTGGGTTTTGCTCTATTGATAGGCGCACTTATGTGTTTACGCGGCCGCCCCGACAATTGGCGCACCGGTTTGTTGTGGGGACTGGCGGGCTACCTCACCTTTTTCATAGCGCCTTCTTTAGGCTTGCCGCCGGAAGTGCCGGGTACTCTAGCTGCCAAACTGGAAGATCGGCAAAGCTGGTGGCTGATAACGGCGCTGGATACCGGTTTCGGACTGTCGCTGCTGGCTTTTGCCAAAACCCGAACCTATCAATTTTTCGGCGTGGTGTTGCTTGTAGCACCCTATTTAATAGGCGCGCCGCAGCCTGAAGTTCACAGCAGCGCCGCGCCGGTCGAATTGGCACACTCTTTTATTACCGCCACTGCTATTGCCAACGCTGTATTTTGGCTGGCTATCGGCGGTTTGATGGGTCGATTTTACAAAAAAGCCTGATGAGAACCCACAACAAACATGTACTGATGTGTACAGGCCCCCGCTGTTCTGACAACGCTACGCAATCAGAGCTGTTTCTACAGCTGGGTCAAAAAATCGATGCCCGCCCCGAGCTGGGGGTAAAACGCACCCGCTCCAACTGTTTCGCTGTCTGCAAAAACGGCCCTATCCTGGTCGTTTATCCCGAAGGCATCTGGTACTCCTGCACCGATGCCAGCATATTGGAGCGTATCGTTAGTGAACATTTGGAAAATGATAACGAAGTCAGTGAACATGTTTTCCACCGCCTGGGTTCCGGCGATGTCTGACGACTGCATGGATGCAGGAGGTACGACCCCAAGGATGGGGGAGGTAGAGCAACGCAGGGAGCGGTTGCCGAGAGCAATGCATGGAGCAGTTGCCGATAGGAATACTATTGCGCTGCTGAGCCATGCGCCCAACGATCTTACGGTGTTGCAAAGCGCATCGCTGCAACTGCCGGAAGGCTGCCCCGACGTTTTCGGCATCAATTTGCAGGGGCTGGACAGCGATGCGCAAATGGCCGAGCTCTTGGCGCATCAGCTGGCTAAATCCCGGATCATCGTGCTGCGGGTACTGGGTCGTCTCGGTAGCGTGCCCGGCTTTGCCGAGTTGTTGCATTACGCCAAAACCCAGGGACGCTATTTGATCGCAATCAGCGGCGTCGGCGAGCCGGATCCCGAACTGGCGGCTGCGTCCACCGTACCATCCGACGTATTGCATCAGGTACAGACTTATTTTCAGGCCGGCGGCAGCGTCAATATGGCGCACATGCTCCGTTACCTTGCCGATCATTTTTTACTGACCGGTTTCGGTTTCGAACCGGCTGTCGATCTGCCGGAACACGGCATTTATCATCCCGATTTATCCCAAGATGCCGACATCAACGACTGGCTTGCGTTGCGTGATGCCAAAAAGGCCGGAGTCGGCATCGTGTTCTACCGTGCCCACTGGATGAGCGGCAACACACGCTTTATCGATGTATTGATAGAACAACTGGAACAACGCGGTCTGAATGTGTTGCCGGTGTTCACCTCGTCATTGCGCTCAGGCCATGGCGACCATTCATTGCCTACCGCATTAGGCTATTTTTACGGCGAACACGCAGCCCATATCGACGTACTGATTAACACCACCGCATTTGCGATGGGCGAAATCACGCCGGGCGGCATTACGCCTTCAGGCTGGTCGGTGACTGCGCTGGAGTATCTCAATGTGCCAGTCTTGCAAGCCATCACCAGCGGTATGAGCCATGAGCAATGGGAGCAATCGCCGCGCGGCCTCAATCCGCTGGATGCGGCGATGAACGTAGTGTTGCCGGAATTTGACGGACGCATTATCAGCGTGCCGCTGTCGTTCAAGGCGAAAGCGGCAGGTCTGTCCAGCAACCTGATCGAATACCGGCCGTTGCCGGATCGGGCAGCGCGGATTGCCGGGATTGCCGCGCGCTTTGCCCGGCTTAAACGCCTGAGCAATGCCGACAAACGCATCGCTTTTGTGTTCACCAACTCCAACAGCAAGGCCTCGCAAATCGGCAACGCGGTCGGCCTGGATGCACCGGCATCGCTGATACGGATACTGCAAGCCATGCAGACTGCCGGTTATAACATCGGTAATCTGCCGGAAAGCGGCACGTCGCTAATTCACGAGCTGATAGCCCGCTGTGCTTACGACAATACTTATCTGACCAGCGAACAACTGGCCCAGGCGGTTGGCCGGGTATCGGCTGCGCGCTATGCGACATGGTTTAGCGATCTGCCGCTTGCAATCCAAGACAAAATGACCGCGCAATGGGGAGCCGCGCCCGGCGAGGCTTATGTGCATGATGATTTTATCTCACTATCGGGCCTGGAACTGGGCAATACTTTTGTCGCATTGCAGCCGCCGCGCGGTTACGGCATGGATCCCGACGCCATTTATCACCAGCCCGACTTGCCGCCCACCCACCACTACTATGCGCTGTACCGCTGGTTGCGCGAGGTGTGGCAAGCCGACGCCATCGTGCATGTCGGCAAGCACGGCACCCTCGAATGGCTTCCGGGCAAAGGCGTGGGCTTGTCGGAAAATTGTTTCCCCGATGCGCTGTTGGCCGATATGCCGTTGTTTTACCCGTTCATTATCAATGATCCCGGCGAAGGCGCACAGGCCAAACGCCGCGCCCATGCCGTCGTGGTCGATCACCTGACGCCGCCGATGACCACCGCCGACACTTACGGCGCGCTGGCGCAATTGACCCAGCTGGTCGATGAGTATTATCAGGTGGAAGTGCTCGATCCTGCCAAACTGCCGCTGTTGCAGCAGCAAATCTGGGACTTGGTAAAAGAAACCAACCTGGATGCCGACTTGCAAGCCCGGCTGGTGCATGAGCATCACGATCATCACCATGAACATGACGAACACCATTATGGACATCACCACCACGACCACGACCACGAACATCCCCATCAAGCAAACCAAGCCCTGTCAGCTAAGCACACGGTGGGGGCAGTTAAATTAAAGCCCGCCAGTTTTAAGCCGCACCAGCTGGGATCAGGGATTTTTAAGCCCTCGTCAAAACAGGCGCACACTCATCCTGTTGAACGCCCTGACCCGGATAAACTGCCCGCTGTATTGAGCAAAATGGCCGGTTCCGACATCGCGCATCTGATCGAGGATCTGGACGGCTATCTGTG
>JAYTLW010000291.1:0-9901 GCA_043729025.1 Methylobacter sp. | reverse complement strand
GGGAATTTGCGTGTCCGATATCATGGCGCAGTCGGCCGCGAGAGCGTGTCGGTTGGCGGTCAGGAAGGAGCCCAAATTGGGGCTGCCGATTTCCTCCTCCCCCTCGAAAAAACAGATAACGTTGACTGGCAGTATTCCCGCCGTTTTCAAGTAGGCTTCAACTGCCTTCAGATGCGCGAACATCTGTCCCTTGTTGTCGCTTGCACCCCGGCCATAGAGATCATTACCGCGGACGACCGGCTCGAAGGGTGGAGAGCGCCATTCCTCCAAGGGTTCCGGAGGTTGAACGTCATAATGTCCATAAATCAGCACCGTAGGCTGGTTAACCGCTTTTTTCCAGTGCGCATAGACAATCGGATGGCGAGCGGTCGGTATCACTTGTACTTGTTCCAAGCCTATCTGGCGCAGATGGTTCTCCAGCCAGGCGGAGCAATTCACGACATCCTTGGAATGACGTGACTGAGCACTAATGGACGGAAAGCGAATAAACTCCTTCAGTTCTGCTAGAAAACGAGTTCTATATCTTCGGCAATACTCCGTCGGAGTACCTTTAGTGGTAGACATGGCGGTCATTGTATGGGTGATTCGCTCACCCTCGTCTGATTTGGTAGAAATAGTAGTCATAGTATTTCTCCTGTAAGTTGGTGTGTTGCGAAAAAATTCACGACGACCCCATTTTCTTGAAATCTATAGCAGGGGCTAGGATCAAAGGAACACCACGCCCGGCGTGCTCTTGCGGTGAAAGCTGATAACGCTCAGGCTGGCCCGGTTATCCGCGCTGGGCACGTTGGCACTGACTGAGCGGATGACGCTGAGAACGGCGGGCGTCGGACGCCCGGTGCGGTTGAAGGAGTCTTCCACCTGTTGCGCGATCTGCTCGGCGGCGTATGCGCCGAACGATTTGCCCGGGACGTAGGCGTAAGAGCTGGAGCTTTCTCTGTCGGCGGCGGCGCTGCCGATGCCGGCCAGCGTGCGCGGATTGAAGACTCCTCTGTCGATGGCTATTTTAACGGCGGCGGCTGCGGCGGCGGCTTTAGCGATGGGAATGTCGGCCAGCGCCTTCACTTGGCATTCGACGGAGTTTTTCATATACACCGTCGGGTCACTGCCGTGGTGCTGCGATTGCCAGGCGTGAGCCAATTCGTGAATGAGTGTTCCGCTGCCCACCCAACTGCGCGAGATGTCGCCCAGCAGCATAACCACGTGCCAGCCAACCGAAGTCGGGACGGCGACAGTGAATGGACGCTCCACGGCTCCTAGTCCATCGGCAATCAGAATTTTGGTGAAGTCCAGGCTGCCCGCGTACGTCCCCATCGCAAACGACTGTTCAGGCGGCGTCAGGCAACGCGCAGCCGTCGGCAACTTCACACCAATCATGCCTAGCGGCAGCGATCTGAGCTGATGATTGACCACCACGATCATCGCATTGACATTCGCTGGCGGGACGCAGGGCGGCGCCGGTTTCGGTTGTGGAGGCCTGATCGTCGAATTGTCCGGGCAGATTTCGACGCGGCGGTTGCGCGGGTTATCTTTCGAGATCGGATTCAATTCGCCTTTGCTGGCAGTGGCGATGACAACACTGCGCGACGCGCCCGGCTTCATTCGCTCGATTGCCACAATCAAGCCCGTCCTGGCCTGATTAGCGCGGCGCTGTCCCAATCCCAGGTTGTAGCGATCTTCCCCCGCGACATCGGTGTGTCCGGTGATTTGAATCTTGCGAATCGGCTGGCTAGTACGCTGGCTGGCGACGACCCGTATGGCGACTTTCGCCAATTGCGGTTGATGGAACGGCTGAAGCTCATCCTTGTCGAAGTTGAATCGATCCAACACCTCGCAGTTCGCGTTGACAGGGTAGGGCGTGGCGTGCGCGCTGCCCACCAGTGCTTGCTTGATCGCCGCGTCTGTTTTTGCTCCAACGACACCGTCAACCGTCAATCCGCGACGCTGCTGAAAGGTGCGAATGGCACTGCGAGTCTGTGCTCCCATTATGCCGTCTTCCGCTAAGCGCAGGCCAAGTATTTTATTTAAAGACCGTTGAATCCACTTGCCATAATCCCGGCTATCTCGATTGACATCGGCTTCTAGCTCAAGTGCATCGAAACGTGTGTGGTATCCGTTCCATTCCTCCTCATAATCGGGAACGAGATAGTCCGTCTCGTGGTCACGATCCCGAGAATCGAATCTAAAAGGTTCGAGTCGGAAGTTTAATGTACCCATGGCCTCCTCCAATTATTTGTCAATATCAAGCGTTCATTTTCATCAGTCGATGCGTTTTCAAGCAAGTGCATGCGAAAAATACATACCCGTTGTCCAACTGTAGTGCTCTATACCCGCTGTGTGTCGGCTCAAACAAGGTGTTAATCTCATTGGGTATGGTGCTCTTGCTGAGCGGCCAAATGTAATCTGAAGTCATTTTTACTCTCCTCTCATTTATGCTGGTGCAATCGTAGTCACCGTTCCCTTCGAGCCCATATACTTGAGCACCCCGTCCTCGACATACAAAATCCCGGCGCCAGCGAGATTCTTGAACGGGGACGGGGCGACAGAGGCAATCACAATGACACCCTGTCCTCCTCCAAACTCTTTAAAGTCTTTGGCTTCCTTGAATCCGAAACCGATATTGCCACCCGCTGCCGGCCTCTGAAATACGACGATGGTATCGAAGCCTTTCTTATCGGGGCTAACATCGGCACTGCGGCCATTGATCTGGAGCTTGTCCGACTGAACGGCAATCTCGAACTTCCCGGCGCCGGGATCAGGACCCGATAGGCCGGTCTCGACAAACTCGATGTCGGGATTCGGGTCATCGATCCTGATCGAGGCCGCGCCTCCGGCTACACTTTTTTGTTTTATATGTAACACGGGTTGGTTATATTCCGGGTTTGTGGCTTTTAACAAAAGCACAGCGGATGCAGAGTCAAGTTCACCATCATTCGACGTGATAACAAGGGCGCCTTCGTCTGATTTGGTAGAAATAGTCGTCATTGTGTTTCTCCTGATAAATTAAGTTTTATCTGCCATTGACCGACCAATGCCATGGCTCGCTCGGGAGATTGCGTAGGCCAAACCGTCCTGCATTCCGGGAAAGCCACTTGAATGCCGGATTGTTGCGATTGGATATTCCACCTCCGTTATGGGTAAAGTCAATCGCCAGGCCTTTTTCGTGCATGGAAGCACCGGGTCTTGCCGTGGGTGGCATGCACTGAGAGGATGGCTTCTCGTAAATGTCGTAATGAGACGGTCCACAGTGTTTTTTCCGCAAGTCAATTTGACTCTGATTGGAGCGGTAGCCCCAGCCACCAAGCTTGATTCCGTCAGCTTCCGCTGAGGCCAATAAAGAGTTGAGTTGTGGGGCTAGCTGTCTTGCGACTTTAATCCCCCTGACGCTTACGATGTCCGATTTGAGCAACTGCTTTTTATGTCTGCGCTCGCGGAGAAATTCCTCAGAAGTCTTAACCTGTCCGGTGGCGGCGAGATCGCCTGGTGCAAAACTAGGTAATTCATCTTTCTCTACAACGGTTAACGCAAATTCGATGCGTGGCATGTTGACCATACCGCGAAAGTTTTGGCGCTGGCTTATGAGATTGCTCCGTCGTTCTGGCGAAAGTTTATCAAGAGCACGCAGCATTTCGTACATACTGAGGCCGTTGAGATTTAAAAATGCCTCACGCCAGTTTCCCTTAACAACGGCGTTTTCGAAGTTAAGGCGAGTTTGGCTTTTCATATTGCTGGAAGGAGTTGCTCGAGACAAGCCGTCGAAGCGATAGAGGTTATGTTTTTTCATTAAAGCGATCAGTTTGTCTGAATAGTCGGGAGCGGTCGCGTATCCCGCCTTGTGAATTTCGCGTGCGAACCGATCTGCATCATTCTTATACTGAAGAGCTTTAGCATAACGCCGGTTGCGTATGAAAAACTTTGCATGCTCTGTTATGCTCTGCTCGAAGCTGTCGTATTTCGCAAAATTGGCTTGGACGGTAATCCACTTTCCATTGATATATTCCTTTGTCGGCGCACTAACACTACCAGCAGGGCCTTTGCCCTTGATTCCGAAAAGGTTCTTGGCCTCACCGATGGTATGTTTGCCCCAACCGGTTTCCAGAATAGCCTGGGCAACCGTCACTGAGGCCGGTACTCCAGTTTCCTTCATGGAGCGTTGTGCATTTACTCCGACGAATTCGATAAATTGCTTCGGTGTCATTTTGCGTACATCAGTTACTGAGGTAAATGGGGAAACCTCAAACTCTTGAATGCTCGAACCAGTTCGTGCTGGCGGGTTGTATTCCCAATGCCAAGGTTCCCTTGTATAAGGGAAAAAGCCGAAGCGGCTAGCATTAGCAAATAACCATTTGTAAGCAGGGAGTTGCCGTAATGCCGTTACATTGCCACTAGAATTTTTTCCGCCCAGATAAAAGTCGATCGCCCGTCCAGATTGATGGGCGCTGGTGCCTGGCGGTGCCACCCACTTACGTGCTTCTTGAGGCGTTTTATATCTCTCTAGGGCTTTCTTCCACAATTTCGTTTGATAATCTGGACTACGATATCCGGATGTTGGCAAGAGTAAGGGGTGACCTATACCATCTGCGCGAGCTGCTTGAACAAGCGCTTGCCAAGCCTGACCGGCAAGCTTATGGAGCTTAATTTTTTTGCCGGCAACTCCCGAAACAGTTAGAAGCGTACTTTCAGCAGGCGGACGTTTGTCTTGAATTCTCCCCCCGCCTGGTGATTCGACAGAGGTCGGGGTGAACAAATTTGACGGTGTGGGTGTCGGCGAAATCGGACTACCGGAGCGCGATTTCAAAAAACTTGCACCACTAATGCGTTCCCGCCAATAGGTAATGGGAACATGATTATGCCGCTTATCCCTTGATGCGGCGACGATAGCATTGGCTAGCCTTTTGTTTCGCAGACTTTCCGACAAGGGCGCAGTCTGTGAACCGGCGATATAATAAAAATAAACTTTAGCATTTGGCCGTGAACGTGCCCAATTCGCCCAAAAGGTATCATCGCCGCGGTTGTAGGTGCAATCAAATCCCCAGCATTCGCGCAAGTTCGCAAGTGTTCTGTCCCTACCTCTAGCCAATTGCCGCATAGGCCATCCGCCACCACTGTGACAGGCAAGGATAAGGCTGCCAACATTAAATCGTGTTCCCTTCAAATTGGCTGATCCATGGGCGGCCAATGCAGAGAGCACTTGATCCAGATAAGCATCCAGGCCTCCCGGCTTCACTAAGGTTCCAGATTCAGAGTGAGAACCTAATGTAGGCGCCACCAGAATTACATTACGTCCGCTATCATTGACGCCTTCGCGAAATGCGCCATAGGCAAAGCGCTGACGATCCCAATACTGGTCAATAGTTAATCGTCTATTTTGTTCACCTTTATGACCGTGAAGATAAAGAATTACATCCACCCCCTTATCCGGTTTGAAACCTTGAGGGATGAAAATACCGGTCATAGGGGCTGCTTTGATGCCGAACTTATCGACGATCCCCAGATCGATTTCAATATATAGTGTAGTGCCGGGGGGCGTGGATTCCTGTTTCAGCAGTCTTGGCACTCTGCCGGTTGCGCCTCCAAACTCCCATTCAGCCTCCGACCCCCAAGAAAATTCTTCGGAGGGTTTATCCCCTGAAGGTTCGTAATTAGCCGGTTCGGTATTTGGAATAGAAGACTGTGATTTCAGGCCATCTTTAAGCGCCTGTTCAGTATCGGGCCCGATAAATCCTGTAACCGGTAGTCCTCGCCGTTCTTGAAAACTACGGACTGCACTTCGAGTTTCAGCATTCAAGATGCCGTCAATCGTTAACCGTAATCCCATAACCTGATTCAGACTACTCTGAACCCAGCGAACATACTCGGACGGTTGTTCCGTTGGTGTCTGCTCAGGCGGTGTGCCATTACCAGGTTCCCTTCCGCTACGATCTGACGTTCTAGGCTCGGCTGGTTCGTTCTTCTCAGGAATTCTTCCTGGGAATGGGAACACCGGCCAAACTGACGGAATGAAGGGAATAATAGGATAACGAATCTGCGGTTTAGCCACTAGACCAGGAACCTTTGTCTGTTTAAAAAAGTCTGGATTTAGCGCGTTTCTTGTGCGGAACATTTTAGACGCGTTTGCCTTTAATCCTGAAACTTGCGGACGATAGGATTTGGCACGCGCAGACCGGGCGCGTCCTCTACGGCCTGCCATTTCAAGTTCCGCTTCCGATTCTGAATCTTCAAGTTCTGCGTTAAATTCATAAGATGATCCTTCGAACTCGGATTCAAATGGTTCCGGGTTGAATTGTAATAATTTGTTCATAGCTTCCTCACTATTTATTATGGCTTGTTTCGGGAACTACTCCCTTCAAGGGCAACTGCTATATTCCAGTTATTATCCAGTCCTTAGATATACTCAAATTCTCTTTCACGATTCGCGCGCATCATTCGCTTATCGACTTTTTTACCTTGCAACACACGCTGACCTGCGATAGATAACGCTGCCTGCTGAATATTTTTACCACCGGCCGCTGCTCGAGCAAAAGACAATGCATCAGCAGCAAACGGGGGTGGCGGAATAACTCGGCCAGCCGCTGCAAAAGCAGCCTGTTGTAATTTTTTTCCTTGTGCCAATGCCAAACCAGCATCAAAAGCTGCCTGGGCTGCCCGTCCACCCGGTATTTGAGCGCGCGCCGCATCCAATGCCGCTTGAGAGAGGGTTTTACCACGTGCCAGATTCAATGCAACATCGAAGCCGGCTTGAGCGATCTTGCCACCAGGTATCGCGCTTCTAGCTGCGGAAATCAGAGCTTCAGTGATAGGTTTACCGGCTGCCAGTGCATTAGCTGCACCTAAGGCTGCTGCAACCCCCGTACCTATCCCGGGCACGAAAGGCGCGACCATTTCGGCAATCTTCATTCGTTCTCTGACATCTTCGATCCCAGCTTGAGCCGCTTTCCGCAATACCCGATCTATTCTCTCCCCTCTTGCCACAGCCGAAGCTGCATTTAACCCGTGGCGGCCCCAAGTTAAAGCTTGACCAGCCGGAGACATACGCCAAGCAAAATCAGTTATTGTTCCTAACGGCCCAGTAGCACGCTTAACGGTATCGACGGTTTTGCTGACAGTGCTCGCAGCTTTTTTAGCAATCTGTCCAACGTTTTTGGCAACTTTTGATACACTTTTTACAATCTTGCCGAGAAAGAGATCTGGATTATCGCCTTCATAAAACAGAGGTATCTCTCCATACACAGGGGAATTGTCGTCATTTGGCAAAATGATGATGCGTCCTATTTCACGGCGCCGAGGATTGTTTTGAGCCGAAATCCAGGCATAGGAAGGGTCAGCTGATAGATCATTCAATACCTCTGGATTCTTGATGGGTATATAGGGTAAATCTATTCCTTTAAGCACGGATTCTCTGTAACGCCCCTGTTTAGAAATATAATCTAGATTCATGCTGTTTACCCCCAAGTCGAATGTCTGCGAATGCGCATACCTGTTGTAATATCCTGATGCCCTTATCGATGTCGGAGGGTGAATTCAGAACCGTAATTAAAAAGCTTAACCTTGCCCTTTGCCCCTCACGCGAATGATGCAATACCGTCCTTACACCCAAATTCAACAATCGTTCATACAACCAAGCCGCATCGATATTGGGTATCAATTTCAGTGTCTGAACCGGAAATAAGCCACCCATCGCGGACAATCCGATCCGGTGCAGACCTTGCTTAAATTGCCGGACCAGGCTGAGCAAACGTTGTCTCAAACGATCGCCCAAAGTCTTGTTAACGTCGAGAGCATGTTGGGCGGCGCGAAGCAAAGGAATCGCCGGTGGGCTGCAATGGATTCGCGTTGCGCTTTCGGATTCGAAGCGTTCAATAATTGACCGGCTCCCCGCCAATACTGCAATCGGCACGCCAAATGCTTTTGCCAGGGAACTCCCGATAATCAATTCCGGACCTTGAATACCCTGCCATGAAGCCGTGCCTGCGCCAGCACTACCGTAAGGGATTAACGTACTCGGCGCATGTCCCAAAATCCCTAACGCTTGAGTATCATCGACGACCATAAAACCTCCTCTCGACCGCATAAACTTCACATACTCGGCTAATGGGGTGGTTTTGCCTGTAGCCGGACATAAGCCATCAGTCACGATAACCGGTCGCGCCCCCAAACCTGAATCCCGGTTAAGTAGCAATTCTAACGCTGCGGTATCACCGCTTGGAAACATCCTGGTAGATACACCCCTCGCCGCAACACGCTCGACCCCCCATCTGGCAATCGGATAGCTCCCATCATCCAGATAGATGATGATTCGTTTTTTGGCCAGAACTTCGAACAAATCGCAAAAGATATGCAGCGTCGAGGTGCCAAGCGTAGCGTGTTGACATCCTATCAGTTGCGCCAAGGATTTAGCGATAGCCTCCGACTCGGTTGGCACGGATAGTGCCGCCGGACGTCCGGTTGTGAGCTGTTGCCAGCCTGGCAACGAATCCTTGGGGTGGCGCATACCCAGATACAACGCCGAAGTAAAATCGAGCATGTCGGTGCCCGCTCATTCGTCAGTTTTGTAGCGCAACAATCGGCTCCGCCCTATTGCTGGCGTTTCGCCATAGCCGGTTACTTCCGAAGTTATAGCGCCCACTGACCTGGTCATAACCGGTATGCGCCCTTGTCCTTTCTGTTGGGCTGTCAAGCGATTTTGCAATAGCGCAGAGGGTTGCAAAGAACGTTGCGAAGCTTCTCTTGAGTCAGTTACCTCCGCCATCAAATCGACGCCGGTAACTGTCATATAACCATGAATATAACGCTGAATATCCGGCTTCCAGTATCGGGCCCAATTCTTTGCCTGTTCCTCGATATTATTGATATCGCTCCAGTCGCCATAGCGGATTGATAATACGACCCTTTCTCCTGTCACCGCCAGCTCGTGGAAATGAGTCACGGTCGTATCCGTCCAGCCTTGCAGCTTTTTCATGCAATCGACTGCGCCCATCCAGGGTTCCTGATAGGGCACCATATGTCGGCCGCGCAGGAATTCCCGCATTTCCGGCCGGGCTAACAGCCACTGCATCATCAGCATTTCGGCACGGGCCGTCCACGGCAAGTCGCCGAACTGGTTATGGGCGCCTTCTGCCAACAACAGATGGATTTCCCTGAGTGCATTCAGCAGCGGGAAAGCATCGGCGATGACAGTAGTTTCGGCATCTTCTTTGTAAAACATGGCCGTCCGGTATAAGAGATTATGGAAAGCCTCGATAAATTTCGACCGGCTGTCCGCAGACATCATGTTTGGCACTGCTTTGCCAAGCATTTTCAAACCGTAATGGTGATCGTATTCATAAGCTCGGCGCGGCACGGTGAGACGGTTGTGCTCATCCTGGATAAATCCCCACAGCAGATTATTCAATGGCCGCAAAGGATCGATCTCCAATTCGCCTAAGGGATCTTGCGCAGAGCTACGCATGTTCTGGAACCGGAAGGCAACGGCGTTCATGGTTTGGACCAGCATGCCTTCTTCCTGCCAATAAGACCAAATAAGCTCTAACATGCTGGGTGATGTCATCCGGTGTTTGAGTACGCCGTGAAAATAAGGCAAAACCTCTTCTTCGGCTGATGGATCGACTCTTAATATTGCATTCACAATACGATCCAGATAAGGCAAAACTGCCGGGTTATCTAACTGAAGATATTGCTTAAGATTTTGTTTTATACTATCCAGTGTAACCGTTGGATCACCCAGACGGATTCGCTCTATATCTTGCATAAAGAGCCCTTCATCCTTGATCACAACCCCACACTGAAGGGTCAGGAAAACCTGGGTAGCCAGCTTCAATACCGCATACGCAAAGGGGCCTTGAATACTAAAATGTATATCTCTCGACTCTATCGAAGGCGATCCGAACCATTGTAATGCCTT
>JAYTLW010000290.1:0-6324 GCA_043729025.1 Methylobacter sp. | reverse complement strand
TTTGACCTTGCTGTTTGACGGCAAGCTACCTGAATTTATTCTGTGAGTCTCCAGAGGGAGAACGGCGGCGGACTGCTACGCTGAATAGTTACTAATTTTCTAACATGAGAAGTTTCAGGCGTGTATTGTAAATCTAATGTTTTAGACCACGTCCACTTAATTAGGTCATAGAACACGTTAGCTATAACGCTAGGGCCAATGGCGACAGTGGGATTCTCAATAACTAGCGTTATAAGCTCTTCAAAACTTCCTTTCCGAGATGGATTGATATATATCTTCGCACCGTTAATACAGTTGCCTTTTTTACGTATTTCGCCGTTATTAAGCAGTGCATGAGTTGTTATAGATAAAGCCTTAGCAAAGCCCTGTAATGAAACAGCCGCATCATACATATCTAGTCGACCATCTTGCGCGTCGCCATTGTGGTACGAAATTTTGAAATTTATCTGCTTCATTAATTCTCCGTAATTTGAAATTTCGATTGGGTGCTAACGTTAAATAGACACCTAAAAGATAGGTGTATTTTAAAATCTAATAGAGGTGTGCATCACCTCCCCTAAATTACTTTATCAGGGGCGCGATCTCATTAGTGTTGCTTCATTCTGTTGTGTAAATTCAGCTGGCAGCACATAAAACCACGAGAAATTAAAGCGTATCCACCCACAATGACCGTGGATAATAAACCTAAGTGCTAGATACAGCAAACGCACATTCTCTCAACCAAAAAAACCCCAATTATTCAATACAGCATGGCTTTCGCTCGCGCTTTACCCCTCCCCCGATGTACAATGCGCAGTTATTTTCACTGATATAAAGGTGTGGTCTATGCAAATTCTTCAGGAAGCGCTCACGTTTGACGACGTGCTATTGGTGCCTGCGCATTCGACTGTGCTGCCCAGAGACGTAGAGATGAAAACCCAGTTGACGCGGGGCATTACGCTTAATATCCCGCTGGTGGCGGCGGCGATGGATACGGTTACCGAAGCCCGATTGGCCATTGCGATTGCTCAGGAAGGCGGTATCGGCATTATTCATAAGAATATGACCGCCGAGCAACAGGCGCGTGAAGTGCGCAGTGTTAAAAAATACGAGAGTGGGGTGATTAAAGATCCGATCACCGTTTCCCCTGATGTGAGCATACAGGATGTTATCAAATTAACCCGCGCCAAAAATATTTCCGGCGTGCCGGTGGTTGACGGCGCTGAGTTGGTCGGCATAGTGACCAGTCGCGATTTGCGTTTCGAGACGCGCTTTGATGAGCCGGTTTCAAAAGTCATGACGCCCAAAGAGCGCTTGGTTACGGTGAGTGAAAATACCGATCGCAAAGATGTGATTGCGCTGCTGCATAAACACCGTATCGAAAAAGTACTGGTGGTCAATGATGACTTTCATTTGCGCGGTATGATTACGGTAAAAGATATACAGAAAGCCAAAGATTATCCCCTGGCCTGTAAAGACGAACAGGAAAGGCTGCGGGTCGGCGCTGCTGTCGGTACCGGACAGGGCACCGAAGAACGAGTTGCCGCGCTGGTTGCCGCCGGGGTGGACGTTATTATTGTCGATACCGCGCACGGTCATTCGCAAGGCGTGCTGGACAGGGTGCGCTGGATTAAGCAGCATTATCCTGATGTGCAGGTTATCGGCGGCAATATTGCCACGGCGGCGGCGGCGCTGGCCTTGGTTGAGGCCGGCGCCGATGGCGTTAAGGTCGGGATAGGGCCGGGTTCTATCTGCACGACCCGTATTATTGCCGGTGTCGGCGTGCCGCAAATTACCGCAGTCAGTAATGTTGCCGATGCCTTGAAAGGGTCGGGCATACCGTTGATTGCCGATGGCGGCATCCGCTACTCCGGCGATGTCGCAAAAGCCTTGGCTGCCGGTGCCCATGCGGTGATGTTGGGCGGCTTGTTTGCAGGCACCGAAGAAGCGCCGGGCGAGGTTGAGCTGTTTCAGGGCCGATCCTATAAATCCTATCGCGGCATGGGCTCAATGGGCGCGATGGCGCAACAGCAAGGTTCCAGCGATCGTTATTTTCAGGAAGAAACCGATTCGACCGAAAAACTGGTGCCGGAAGGCATTGAAGGCCGGGTGCCGTATAAAGGCAGCTTGCTGGCCGTTATTCATCAGTTGCTGGGTGGTATTCGCGCCAGCATGGGTTATACGGGCAGCCAGACTATCGTGATGATGCATGAAAAGGCGCAGTTTGTGCGGGTGACCAGCGCCGGCATGCGGGAAAGCCATGTGCATGATGTGACCATTACTAAAGAAGCGCCCAATTACCGGATGGAATGATTTAAAGCGGGGAGCCGGAGTTCAAAGCTCGCTTTGAACAGCCAAAGCAAGCTTTGGACTCTCCACTCATCACTTACAAGAGCTCTATCGTGAAACAACAATCCCCAAACATCCATACCCATAAAATTCTGATTCTGGATTTCGGCTCGCAATACACCCAATTGATCGCTCGCCGCATTCGCGAAATCGGCGTTTATTGCGAAATTTATTCCTGCGAATGCAGCGCCGAAGAAGTTAAAAACTTCGCGCCTAACGGCATTATTTTATCCGGCGGCCCCGAAACCGTAACCAGCGGCGATACGCCGAGAGCGCCGCAGATCATTTTTGAACTGGGCATTCCGGTGCTGGGTATCTGTTACGGCCTGCAAACCATGACCGAGCAATTGGGCGGCAAGGTTGAAAGTTCCGATCATCGGGAGTTCGGCTACGCGCAAATCAGGGCGCGAGGCCATTCAAAATTACTGGCCGGTATCGAGGATCATTTATCGCCGGAAGGCTTTGGCTTGCTGGATGTGTGGATGAGCCACGGCGACCGGGTGGTTGATTTGCCGAGCGGTTTTATGCTGATTGCCAGCTCGGACGGTGCGCCGATTGCCGGTATCGCCAATGAAGACAAGGGTTTTTACGGTTTGCAGTTTCATCCTGAAGTCACCCATACCAAACAAGGTGGACGGATATTGTCGCGGTTTGTACTGGACATCTGCGGCTGTGAAGCCTTATGGACATCCAGCAATATTATCGAAGACAGCATCAAAGCCGTTCGGAAAACGGTCGGCACCGATCATGTGGTGTTGGGATTGTCCGGCGGCGTCGACTCGTCGGTGGTTGCGGCACTGCTGCACAAGGCCATTGAAGACCAGTTGACCTGTGTTTTTGTCGATACCGGCTTGCTGCGCTTGCACGAAGGCGACCAGGTAATGGCGACGTTTGCCGAACACATGGGTGTTAAAGTGATCCGGGTGAACGCCGAGCAGCGTTATCTGGACGCCTTGAGCGGTATCACCGATCCGGAACAAAAACGCAAGATCATCGGCAGTTTGTTTATTGACATCTTCGATGAGGAAGCCGCGAAAATAACCGATGCAAAATGGCTGGCGCAAGGCACGATTTATCCCGATGTGATTGAATCGGCCGGCTCCAAAAGCGGTAAAGCGCATTTGATCAAATCGCATCACAATGTCGGCGGTTTGCCGGAAAATATGACCTTGAAGCTGGTCGAACCGCTACGGGAACTGTTCAAGGACGAAGTCAGAAAGCTGGGCGTGGAATTAGGTTTGCCTGCGGATATGGTGTATCGCCACCCGTTTCCGGGGCCCGGTTTGGGCGTCAGGATTTTGGGCGAAGTGAAAAAGCAGTATGCCGATTTGTTGCGTCAGGCCGATGCTATTTTTATTGAGGAATTGTATCGCCATGATCTTTACGACAAGGTTAGTCAGGCATTTGCGGTTTTTTTGCCGGTCAAGTCGGTTGGCGTGATGGGCGACGGTCGGCGTTATGATTATGTCATCGCCATACGCGCCGTTGAAACCATCGATTTTATGACCGCGCGCTGGGCGCATTTGCCTTATGATTTTCTGGATTTGATTTCCCGTCGCATTATCAATGAAGTGCCCGGCATTTCCCGCGTTGCTTATGACATCAGCGGCAAGCCTCCCGCGACTATCGAATGGGAATAGACCCCGCAACGGATGAAACATGGATGCGTTATGCGATCAGGCTGGCGCAACGGGCCGAGCAGCAGGGTGAAGTCCCGGTCGGCGCTATCGTGGTCAAGGGTGACCGGTGTATCGCGGAAGGCTGGAATAGTCCGATAACCCGTCATGATCCGACCGCTCATGCCGAGATGGTTTCGTTGCGGAATGCCGGTGCGGCTTTAGAAAATTATCGGTTAAATGATGCGACTTTGTATGTGACTTTGGAGCCTTGTGTGATGTGCATAGGCGCCATTAGCCATGCACGGATTAAGCGGCTGGTGTTCGGCGCCTATGACCCCAAACGGGGTGCGGTGTGCAATGCCTTGAGCCTGACCGATGCGAGTTTTTTAAACCACAAGGTCAGCTGGGACGGCGGTGTGCTGGAAAGCGAATGCTCGGACTTGTTGCGGGATTTTTTTCAAGCCCGGCGGTGAATTTGGTGGGAGCGACGCCCACGTTGCGACTCAAAACAAGCTCTCAATTCGCGACGTGGGCGTCGCTCCCACAACCTTCACGCTTGTCTGGCTTGTTTGTACGCATTAATCAAACCATTGGTTGAACAATCGTGACTGTCGATGATCTTGTCGTTTTGCAGTTCCGGCAGGATGACTTTGGCTAAGTTTTTTCCCAACTCAACGCCCATTTGGTCAAATGAGTTGATATTCCAGATGACGCCCTGGACATAAATTTTATGTTCATAAAAGGCAATCAGCGAGCCCAAGGTTTTGGGTGTCAGTTTGTTAAATAAAAATGAATTGGACGGTTTATTGCCGTCGAATATTTTGGAGGCGACCAGCACTTCGTCGGCTTGGTCTTCGGCCGATAATTCCTGCATGACTTCCTCGGCGGTTTTGCCTTTCATCAAGGCTTCCGGCTGGGCAAGAAAGTTTGAAATCAAAATATCATGATGACCGGGCATCCGGTAGTGACTGTTTGCGGCAGCCAGAAAGTCACAGGGTATCAGTTTGGTGCCCTGATGGATAAGCTGGAAAAAGGCATGTTGGCCATTGGTGCCGGGTTGCCCCCAAATGATCTGGCCGGTGCTGTAATCTACTTTTTTGCCATCAAGGTCGATGCTTTTGCCATTGCTTTCCATGTCCGCTTGCTGAAAATAATCGGCGAAATAAAGCATGGACTGGTCGTAAGGTATAAGGGCGTGCGATTCGGCATTATAAAAATTGTTATACCAAATGCCGAGCAAGCCCATGATTATGGGTATGTTTTTTTCAAAAGGCGCGGAGCGAAAATGTTCGTCGGCTTCATAAGCGCCCTGTAACAGCGCCTCAAAGTTATCCATACCTACATACAAGGCGATAGAAAGGCCAATGGCCGACCAAAGCGAATAACGTCCGCCGACCCAATGTCTGAATTCAAACATATTATTGGTGTCTATGCCGAATTCGGCGACATTTTTGGCGCTGGTAGAAATAGCGACAAAATGCTTGGCAATGGCCTGTTGATCTTGCGCACTCTCAAGAAACCAGCTTCTTGCCGACTTTGCATTGGTCATGGTCTCCTGCGTAGTAAATGTTTTAGATGCAATAAGAAATAGTGTCGTCTCTGGAGATATGTGCGTTAGGGTTTGAATAAGGTCGGCTTGGTCGACATTGGAGATAAAATGAACTTTTAATGCCTCGGAAGCATAGGGGGTAAGCGCTGTCGAAACCATTTTTGGACCTAAATCGGAACCGCCTATGCCTATATTAACGATGTCGGTAATGGCCTTGCCGGTATAGCCCCTCCATTCGCCTGAGCGGACGCAAGTGCTGAATGCTCGCATTTGGGCGAGAACACTGTTGATTTGCGGCATCACGTCCTGGCCGTCAACATAAACAGGTTGATTGCTTCGGTTGCGCAAGGCGGTATGCAGGACTGATCTGTGTTCGGTGCTATTTATTTTGGCCCCGCAAAACATGGCCTTGATTTTTGCGTCCAGCCCGACATGTTTAGCAAGATCGACAAGTAAGGGCAGGGTTTGATCGGTTATTCTGTTTTTGGAGTAATCAAAAAAGATGTCGTTAAAATGAACAGAGAACTTGGTGTGGCGGTTGTTGTCGGCATTAAAACTGTCGCGTAGCAGGATATTTTTGGTTTCGTTGTGATGTGCTTTTAAAGCTTTCCAGGCTGTAGAAGAAGTCAAAGATGACATGCGGTAAAGCTCCATTCGAATAAAGTTAGTTTAAGTCTACGAAATGCAGGGAAGGATAGCAATAGTATAGCCATGCATTACCTTGTACTTATTTTAGGTGGGCAATGTAAGCTTGGTCTTTCATCAATTCCTTTATTTGGCTAAATCGATGTGCTAGAGTTATCAACTGCTATAGATCGAAATGACAGC